>CAZQLE010000048.1:0-22262 GCA_964593905.1 uncultured Anaerolineaceae bacterium
CTGCCTGGCAGAAAACCTTCCCTGGGGAAAAAGCGGGTTTGCCACCTGTTACGACTTACGCTTTCCCGAACTGTTCCGCGCCTATGCAGTGGGCGGGGCGCTGATCACCCTTCTGGTTTCGGAATGGGCCGCCCAACGCATAGAACACTGGAGAATCATGCTGCGCGCCCGCGCAATTGAAAACCAGATGTTTATGGCGGCGGTCAATACGGTCGGGCAAATTGGGCCTTCCAATTTTGGCGGTCGCAGCGCCATCATCGATCCCTGGGGTGAGATGCTGGCTGAAGGCAGCCAGAATGCTGAAGAGCTGCTCAGCGCCGAAATTGATCTTGACCAGGTGGAACGGGTGCGCGCCAAAATCCCGGTGTTTCAAGATCGCCGCAGCGATCTTTATCATTAATCCGCTTTTTTGCGCAGCGCTTCAAAAAAAGCCAGCCCCGCAATCAACAATAAAACCGTACGCAGTCCAACGGTCAGATTCAGCATTTCCAATTGCTGGCGCGCCAGAAACACCGGCCATTCCATCAAATTGACCAGCACATGCCCAAACACCAGCAAAAGCGCCAGACGCCCCGGTAAAACCAGCAGAATCAAGGGGATCAGAAACAAGACCCACTGCACGCTCCACCCCGGTGACCACAAGAAGAATATGCAGGCAGCCAACCCCACCGCCGCAATCCGCTGACGACCCTCTTCGATGTGTGTGCGCAACAACGCAAAAAAGCCGGCTGCCCCAAAAACCACCAGCGTAATCAGGCTCGGAATTTTAGCCAGGTTTCCCATCGGGCGTGCCGCTGTCGCCGGGTCCAGGCGTTCCCACAACGGCCCAAAATTACCCGAACGGTAATTATTGTCGATCAATGCCCACACGGTCTCCCAGGAGCCCTTGCTGCCCTGCGAGGTCATCGAAGCCCAGGTAAAATCGGGGGAGCTGAGATACAACCCGCCATACACCACCCCAAAAAGGAGGAGCACCGGCGCAAAAAACTTCACCCAGTGCCGCCAGTTTTTGCCCCACAGGGCGGCCACCGCCAGCAGCGGAAAAAGTTTGGTCAACCCGCCCAGCGCCGCCAGAAAACCGGCCGCAGTGTTTTTCTCACACAAGATCAGCCACAGACTGCTCATCATAAAAAAGACGGCCAGTGGGTCAAAATAGGTGTGGCTGTAAGGCAGCGCCAGCAAAATCAACGCCATCCAATAAGAGCGAACCCGGTGTTCCTGCAAGTTGAGCCGCTCATCGATGCGGGCAAAGAAATAAACCCCGCCGGCATTGGCCAATGCCAGAATAAATGAAAGCAGATAATTGTAGACATGCTCCTGCTGATGGGCCGCAAGATACAGCGCTTCTGAAAGAAACGGGAAAACCGGAGGAAATTCAACCCAGTAATGAATAAACGGCAGGCCTTCGATCTCGGCCAGGTGGAAAAAATTCCAAAAATCGCCAAACCCGGCCAGTGCATCCTGCGGGGTGCCGATCAGAGTCACCAGGCGTGCTGCGAAGAAAAGCACCGCCAGCCCAAACGGACCAGGTTCAAAACGATGCGGGGCTGATTTATCAACGCTCATAGATCACCCATTTTGTATCTGCATAAACCTGCCGCCAACCGCTGCCCGCCAGCGCAAAAGCCAGCGGCCGGTTTTTGGCAATTAACACCCGCCCAATCTGATGCTGCTTAAAAATCTGCTCCCAAGTTTCGTCGGCCTGAATCGCCGCCAACCAGTCCGCCAGAATTTCATCACCAAACAGATCCGTGCGGCCATCCACAAACACCGGCTGAGACGGCAGCGCAAAAATCAGATACCCGCCGTCATTATATTCGTTGAACAAATTTCCCCCGGCCGGCGGCAGGGTCTGCAGCGCCAGAACCGCCCGCAGCGGATATTCTTTCTCGGTCTGAACAGCCACCCAGCCCGGATAGGTGACCGCATACAGCTTGAGCAGCGCCGCAAAGCACACCAGCCCAAATAAAACCAGGTTAACCCCGCGGTTGATCTTTTTGGGCTGCGCGGCAGCCAGCCCGCTCAGCCGGCCAAATATCTTCTTCAACCCGTCTCGCAAAATACCCCAGGCTGGCAAATCGGCGGCATAACGGCACAAAATGGGTGCGGCAACCAGCGCATACGGGCCAATATTCCGCCGTGCGGTGAAGGCCATTCCGGCAAACACCAGAAACAACACTACATCCACGGCCTGTTTGCGCTGCCGGGTAAAACTAAACGACAGCAGCCCTATTGCGCTAAAGAGCAACATCACCATTTGTGCCGGGTCATGAAAATCGGGCGAGGCCCATTCGTTGATCAACTGCTGCAACAAGTCTACCCTGACCGTTTGGAATGGGATCAGCCACATGCGCAGCCCGTTGGGGTTGATGGCCGTAGCCGCAAAGCTGATCAACCCCACCCCTGCCAGCCGTGCGGCAGCCCGCAAAACCGGCGCCCGCTCATTCTGCGGCACAGTGATGCTGTTGAAAACATCTCCCAGCAAACACACCCCCAGATAGATCAGCCCGAGGATGTACCCGCCGTGCAAATTCGACCACAGGCAGAAAAAGATCGGCAGCAGCCAGATTTGGCGTGGGTGCTCCCCCCGGCGCTGCATAAACCCGATCAACAAAACCAGAAAAAGCAGCGAAAACAACTGCGGCCGGGGCGTCCACAGGGGCGCCGAGGTCACTGCTGCCAGGGTAAGTACAACTACACGCAGTGCAAACGGCCCCACCAACCGATGAAACAACAAACCAAAGATCAGCGTGACCGTAGCCGCCACCCAGCCCCCCACGGCCAGCCAACTGCCCATTTGCCACAGTCCATATAAAACCACCTGCGCCAGCCAGGAATGGTTCGTCCACGGCTCGCCCAGCCGGGTGTGCGAAAAAACATCCTGCACCACCGGCGAACCACTCAAAACGGTCTGTTCACCGGCCTTGATATGCCAGAACAAATCGCCATCCAACGGGGTGCGGGCCGCCATCAAAAAGATCAGCGCCAGCAGCAGGGCAAAAACCAGGCGTTCTGTCGCCAGACGGATCGGATCATGAGCTTTGGCGGTCGCGATAATATCCATAAAATTTATTTCACCAGTCCAAGTTCAAGTGCGGCGGGTTCAATTTTCTGTGAAAGCCGGTAAAACACCTGATACTCGCCTATCCCCTTTTCCTGCCATGTAATTCCTTTTGCCCGAAAACCCTCGCGCAGACGCTCGTTTAATTCGGGATGGCGGGTCGTAATATAAGCTACTCTGTCGCTATGCGCAACCAAAGCCTGATAAGGCGGGTAGCGATCATCGCGGGCCGTATAGCGAAAATCGGGGTGATAGGGCAGCCGCGGGATAAAGATCAGCGTTTCATCCGACAGAAAAGCCAGCGGATAGGCCACCCAGTAATTGGTGTAACCGGTGGTCTCATTTTCCTGTTGCAAAAAGTCGACCAGTTCCATCATCTGGCGGTGATCCACCCGCGCCGGTTCATAAAACTGGGTGGTCAGCCCTGGCGGGTTGGTCGCCGCGCAGCTCACCACGCCCCACAGGTGAAAAACCAGAACCAGCCCCCCGGCCGCCCCCGCTGCAAGCGGGCGCTGCACCAGGCTTAACACCCTGCCCGCGGCCAGCGACAACACCAGATAAACCGGTAAAAAATAACGTCCCGAAGGGTCCACCCCGAATGAGGTGAATACAAACGCCAGAAGTAAGATCCCGGCCGTCCCCAGCGTCAGGCCAAACGCCCGCCGTTCCGCCGGGTCTGAGCGTGACAATTGAACCACACGCACCCACACCCAGCCCCAGAAGACCGCCGCCAGCGGGATTAATGGCGTCGCCAGCCAGCGCACCGCCCAGGGCGGGCGAAAGCCAAATAACGCCGTGCCGCCCAACAGGAAGAAATTGACCAGATGATTGCCCGTCCGTACCAGCCAGGGGTCCTTTTCCACCGCCACCGCGCCGCCCAGCAGTTCGCCGGTCAGGTTGCTCAGGCCGTTTTGCAGCGCAAACATCCACCATGGCAGTGAACCGAGCAAAAAACCGGCCAGCAAAATCAGCGGTAGACCCAAACGCAGGCTATTTTTCCCGTCCGGCCAGTTTTTCAACCAGCAGTACGCGATGCCCAGTCCCACCGGTGCCGCAAAGACCAGGGTCAGCGCGTTGGCCCACAGACCCAGACCCAGCAGCAACCCCCAGGCCAGCGCCAGCCCCGGCAGCCCGGCCAAGGCTCTCCGTTCCAGTCTGTCGATCAGTTTAAGCCCCAACCACAGCGAAAGACAGCCAATCAGCAGCGCTTCGTTATAGCCGCCCAGGCTGGCCGTGGTGTATAAAACCGTGTTGACCGGCGGCAGCGCCGTAAAAAGCGCCGCCCAGATCGCCGCCCGCGTAGAATGGAACAGATCCAGCGCAATGTGATACACCAGCCCGATCACCGCGCCATACAGAAGCACCTGCACCACCCGAATGCCCCAGACCGCAGGCCCAAAGAGGGCATAGACCGCAGCGGTTAAATAGGCATCCAGACTGCCCATATAGGCCTGCCCATAAAAAAAGACCGGCCGTTCACCGGCCAGAATATGGCGCGCCATTAATCCCACCACCGCTTCATCTGAATTAAAGGGCACAACATTTGCTGCCAGCAGAGCCAGCTTCAGAAGCATCCCCAGACAAACTATAAAAATCAGCGGGTGGAACCGTCTTAGCGTTTTAGGCATCTTCGCGTAGAATGGATATATGGGTCAAGGTTGTGTTGCGCCCGGCGCAACGGTTGGTATCTGCTCATTTTAGCCGAGCTAATACGGCGAGGCAACTTATTTATGCCCACAATTCTGTAAACTGGAGCAGGATTTGAAGAACCGCCCAATTCAAAACAAAATCATCCTGGCAGCGGTCTTAATCGCCTGCAGCCTGTTCTACTGGGCCGGCCTGTCACAAACACCTTTTCACCCCGATGAAAGCACCCAGATCTTTATGAGCAGTGATGTTGAGCTATTTCTGGCAAACCCGGCCAACCTGTTCTGGCTGCCTGAAAAAGCCCACGATCTCCGCCAGCATTATCGCGAACTGGACGCCCCCCTGACCCGCACCTGGGTTGGCCTGGCACGGCTGATCACCCGCCAACCGGCCCTGCCCAACGACTGGGTCTGGTCGCTGAACTGGGCGGCGAACGTCGCCAACGGCGCGCTGCCATCCACCGCGCTGCTGCTGACCGCCCGGTTTGCCATCGCGCTGCTCTTCCCCTTCACCCTGTGGCTGATGTGGTCCGCTGGCAAAAAGCTGCTGGGAAACTCGGGCGCGTGGCTGGCCCTGCTGCTCACGGCCAGCTCGGCGCTGGTCTTAATTCATACCCGCCGGGCAATGGCCGAGGGCTGGCTGGTCTTTGCCGTTGCACTGTTTATCTGGGTGCTGGCCTGCCGTATCCATTCGCCGGTCTGGCTGGGCACAGCCAGCGCACTGGCTTTTTGCGCCAAACAGTCTGCCGCACCGCTGCTGATCATCGCCGCGCTGATCCTGCTGGTGACCTGGGTCCGGCAAAAAGCTCGCTTTAAAACGGTCCTCCGTCAGGGAGTCCTGTTTACCCTGACAGCCGGGGGATTGATACTCCTGCTGCACCCCTTCCTCTGGCTGCACCCGGTTCAGGCAGTGCGCGGCGCGGTGCAGACCCGCCGGGAGTTGCTCGACCTGCAGGTGGCGATGTTTCGCAACTTGAACCCCGATTCAGTACTGGATACACCCGCCAAACGCACCCTGGGGTCGCTCGCCAACCTGTTTTTCACCCCGCCAGCCATCGAAGAAACCGCCAACTATATTGCCGATCTCGAACCAGGGCGCTCCAACTATCTCGCCCGACCCGTTCACAATCTCTTCCGCGGTCTGCGGGGCGGGGCCCTGTTTTTTACCCTGTTTGTCTTTGGGGTTGCATTCACCCTGGGCAAAATGCGCAAGAACATTTCCGAGCCACAAAATCAGGCCTGGCTGTGGGTGCTGCTCAGTTTTGTCGCCCTGGGCGGCGGCGTAATTGGCATGGCCCCCCTGCCGTTTCAACGCTATATCATGCCGCTGGCGCCTTTTACCTTTCTTTATGCGGCGGCAACCCTGGCCTGGTTAACCGACACGCTGTTCAATTCAGTTCAATTACCCCGGCGAATGCGGGCAAAACCCAAATAGACATCTCCCCCTTAAAAGAACAGAGCTGAAACGAATTTGTTTCAGCCCTGTTTTGACGTTCGACCGCGTTTAGGGAACCTGGATATGATAAATCCGGTGTTTCTTATAGATCGAAGCCCCCAGGGTGACCATGTCTTTACGGACCTGGGTAGCGGTATCTGCCATCTGGGTTTGTTCGGCGTGTAGAAAACCCGAGTCTTTGATCGTCTTTTTCATCTCATCATACATCAGGGCGTTCCCACCCCGGCCCTGATACTCAGCGATCACACCCACACCATTCAGCGACACCCATTTCGTGCGTTTAAACTCGAACAGCAGGTCAATAATCGCCAGCAGGTTCAGGCGCCCATCGTGGCGCTGCAAAGCAGCCGAAATATCGGCAAACGCAAACAAAAAGCCGATGATTTCATCCTTGTGCATCACCAGTTTGATAAACTTGGGGTCGGCAATGCTCAAAACATTATTGACCACATAGCTGATTTCCCGCTCGGTCAGGGGGTAATATTCCCAGTTGTTGATAAAAGTCCGGTTATACACAACACCGATCTCTTTTGCCCACTGCAATAATTCCCGTTTACTCTTAAACGACTTAATCCAGAAGGTGCCGCGTTCTTCCACCCGGCGGGCAATTTCCTGCACCTTGGGCGGCAGCTCAAACTTATCCTGCGAAATATAGCAGGAGACAAAATCATTTTCCCGTTCAAAACCGGCGTTTTCAAACAGGGTGGGATAATACGCATAGTTGTAGGTCATCATCGTCATCATCTGACGATGCTCAAAACCCATCACCTGAACGCCATAACCATCCAATGGGCCAAAACCCTTGGGGCCCGAGATCTCGGTCAACCCGCGTTCACGGCACCAGGCAAATAGCCGCTGAAACAGCGCATTGGCCACTTCCTGATCATCAATGCTGTCAAAAAGATAAAAAGAGGCCTTGCGGGTTTTATGGTATTCGTTGAAAGGCTTGTTTTCAAGCGCGGCTATGCGCCCGACCATTTTCCCATCCCGGAAGGCCCCAAAGAAATCCGCGTCCGAATGCTCATAAAAGGGATGTTTCTTTTTATCCAGCATTTCCTTAATATCATTGCGGAACGGCGGCACCCACTGGGGGCAGCCATGATACAGGTCATAATGAAATTGAATAAATTCCTTGACCTGTGCATTACTGCTGACGTCAATCTGTCTGACCTCGATCATATGAAACCTCGTTTTTAATGAAAAAATCTGGTGGAAATGAAATGAATTAAAAACTGTGCTGAGTATACACCAAACCGGCAAAACCGCTTCAGGTCTTTTTTACAGAGACACAGTTGTCACACAGGCTTTACCGCGCAAAACCCGTCTCCATTAATTTGTTTTTACAACCCCAAACACTACCAGTTGTTTCACTTTCAGGCTGACCTGCCAGATCAAAGCAGCGCACAGGCCGCCGGTCAGGTCAATGACCACGTCCACCGGGCTGGGGCGACGGCCCGCCGTAAAAGACTGGTGAAATTCATCTGAAACGGCATACAACAGCGCGCAGCCCAGCGAAAGAAGAATCCGCTGGCGCACAGGCCGGGCATGAAAACCGCGCAAAAATGTAAACACCAGCAGGGCATAAATCGAAAAATGTGCACCCTTTTTAACCAGCAAATCCCACCAGCCAAAATCGGGCAGCCCGCTGGAGGGTGTAGCCGAAAAAATGAAGATCAGCGTCATAACCAAAAACGCCGGCAGCCAGCTTCGAATCCGGTATCCAATGGTTGATTTCAATGCTCTGCTCCGTTATAATTTAGATGATATTTATCTAATTTATTCAAAAAAAAGAGGCCGCTCCCATGCCAAATTTGCTCGCCCACGAAACCTCGCCCTATTTGCTGCAACACGCCCACCAGCCCGTTCACTGGCAGCCGTGGGGAGAACAGGCGCTGCAGCAGGCCGTGCTGGAAGATAAACCCATCTTCCTCAGCATTGGCTATTCGGCCTGCCACTGGTGCCATGTTATGGCCCACGAATCTTTTGATGACCCCCGCACCGCCAGCCTGCTCAATCAGAATTTTATCAGCATCAAATTGGATCGGGAAGAACGTCCCGACCTGGATAATATCTACATGACCGCGGTGGTTGCCATGACCGGGCAGGGCGGCTGGCCACTTTCGGTCTTTCTCACCCCCGACGGCCGGCCCTTTTTTGGCGGAACCTACTTTCCGCCTGAACCGCGCTATAACATGCCCGCATTTACCGACCTCCTGATCGCCATTGCCCGCATGTGGCAGGACAATCGAATTGAGTTCTTAAGAAACGCCGATGAGCTTTACCAGCACCTGCAAAGCACGGTCCTCTTACAGAACCCGGATCCGGCCGGGCTGCCGCCCGCATTTTTAAGCCACGCCACAGAGCGCCTTCTGGCACAGTACGACCGCAAGAATGGCGGTTGGGGAAGCGCACCCAAGTTCCCTGCCCCGATGAGCATTGACTTTTTGCTGGGCCGGGCCGAACGCGGTGAAACATCCGCCGGGCAGACCGCAGCCCATGCGCTGCGGGCCATGCAGCGCGGTGGAATCTGGGATGGCATCGGCGGCGGGTTTCACCGTTACAGCACCGATGCAGGCTGGCTGGTGCCGCATTTTGAGAAAATGCTCTACGACAATGTCCAGCTTGCCCATTCCTACCTCCACGCCTACCGCCAAACCGGCGATGAATCCTTTAAAGATACCGCCGAAAAAACGCTGGATTTTATCCTGCGCGAACTTCACCATCCCGCAGGAGGGTTTTATTCCAGTTTGGACGCAGATTCGGAAGGTGAAGAGGGAAAGTTTTATCTGTGGTCTTACGCCGGGCTAAAAGATACGCTGGAGCCGCCTGAATTTGCCCATCTCGCGCAGCTTTTCCCCCTGACAGAAGACGGCAATTTTGAGGGCAAAATCATCCTGCAGCAGTCCATTGACCCGGCTCAACCCACCGGGGTGAAAGCCATCCCGCAGCCCAATCTTTTCGAGACCATCCGCAGCAAGCTGTTTGCCGCCCGCGCGGGCAGGGTTCGCCCGGCCACAGATGATAAGATCCTCACATTTTGGAATGCACTGGCGATCAGCGCTTTCGCCGAAGCCGGCCGGATTTTGGACCGCGACGATTACCGGCAGGCCGCCCGAGACAGCGCCCAATTCATCCACGCCAATCTAATGCCCGACGGGCAGTTACGCCGCTCCTGGCGCGCCGGAACCGCCCGGCACGCGGCCGGGCTGGAAGACTATGCCGCGCTGGGGCTTGCCCTGCTGGCGCTCTATCAGATGGATCTGAACCCGCAGTGGTACCGGCAGGCGCTGGAATGCTTTGAGACCCTGCAGCGTGAGTTCAAAGACCCTCGCGGCGGTTTCTTCTCAGTGCGCAGCGGGCAGAAGGATGTCATCATCCGCATGAAAGAAGCGCAAGACCAGGCTATGCCTTCGGGCAATGCACTGGCCGCCTTGCTGCTGGTGAAGCTTGCTTATCTGATGGAGCGGGAAGATTTGCTGCATGAGGCGGAGCAAATGGTTTCAGCCATGCAGGAAGAAATTCTGCGCTATCCCAATGCTTTTGGAGTATGGTTGCAGGTTAGCGATTGGCTGCTCAACCCGGTTGAACAAATTGTCGCCATCTGGGATGCAACGGATTTGCCGCAAGAAATTCTGCGCGCTGCCGCGCAAGAGAGCTGCCGGCTGTTCACCCTGTTCAGCGGGGCCTCTGCCGCCAGCCGGCAGGAACAGCCACGCATGACCCATCAGCACCCGATTAAATTTCACCCGGCCACCTTTTATGTCTGCCGCGGGAAAATTTGTTCGGCGCCTGCCGCAGCGCTTGCCGAAGCCAGAGCCGGGGTCAAAACATTACCCGGTTAACAACGCTTCACCCTGCAAAAAACGCAGCAGAATTCGGTTAAACGCCTGGGGCTGGTCCACTGCCGAGGCATGATTGGCATGGGCAATCACCTCCCAGGCTGCGTTTGAGATCAGGTCACACAACTCGTGCTGCAATTGCAGCGGAACAGTCGTATCATTCTCGCCGCTGATCACCAGCGTGGGCTGTAGAATTTTGCAAACCCAGCGCCGTGAATTAAACAATGCCAGCATCCGCATCGCGGCGCGGTACATTTTCGGGTCGGCGTTTACAATCTGCCGCACTGCTTCAGCACGATATTCGGCCTGTTCGGGGTGGGGAAAGACGCGCGCCGCAACCATCCCCGCCTGATACTTCACCCCACGAAGATTGGCCGTAAAAAACCGGCGCAGCAAATAACGGGTTTCGTTCCACCCGCTGGGCCGCAAGCGGGCAAAGGTGCTGCATAACACCAGCCGCCGCACCCGTTCGGGCGCGGTCAGAACCACCATCTGGGCAATCACCCCGCCCATCGAAAGACCCACCAGGTCAAATTCCCCAATTTGCAACGCATCCGCCAGATCCAACACCCGACGGGCCACTGTCCGCGCCGTCCAACGGGGAATGGCGCCCGATTGCCCAAAACCGGGCAAATCAACGGCAATCGGGCGGTAACCCGCCGCGCACAAAGCATCCATTTGAAAACGCCACATCGACCCACTGGCGCCCAGACCATGCAGCAAAATGACTGCGCGCAAATGGCCTGGTGCGGGGTCAAGGTAAGCCGTACCGTCGCAAAAGCTGTAACTGAATTGTTGTGCAATCATGCCCATCATCCTACTTTGAGAATTGTCTTGTGATATCATAAGTAATTATAGGAGGCATCCATGGAAAAATTCATTATCGATGGTGGACACCCCCTGCAAGGTGTGGTTACACCTTCTGGCAATAAAAACGCCGCCCTCCCTCTGCTGGCCGCCTGTCTGCTGACAGAAGAGCCGGTAATCCTTCATAACGTTCCCGATATCCGCGATGTGCAGGCCATGCGCCAGTTGATCGAAAGCCTGGGCGTCACCATTGAAACAGTGGACACCCACACCTGGAAGATCCAGGCAAAAGAGGTCCGCCCGGCCGATCTCGACCCTGACCTGTGCCGCAAGATTCGTGCGTCCATTCTGCTTGCCGGCCCCATGACTGCCCGCACTGGCGATATGCACCTGCCCCCGCCAGGCGGAGATGTCATAGGCCGCCGCCGCGTCGACACCCACATTCTGGCACTGCAAAAACTGGGCGCGCGGGTCGATTATGATCGCACCTTTCACTTCCAGTCCTCAGGGTTGACCGGGGCCGACATTCTGTTGGACGAAGCGAGTGTCACAGCGACAGAAAACGCAATTATGGCCTGCGCCACCGCCAAAGGCACCTCCATCATTCGCAATGCAACTTCAGAACCCCATGTTCAAGAACTGTGTCATTTTCTGAACACCCTGGGTGCAAAAATCCAGAATATCGGCTCCAACACGCTGGTCATCGAAGGGGTCACAAAACTGCACGGCGGCGAGTTTACCATTGGCTCTGATTATCTTGAGGTGGTCAGCTTTATCGGTGCTGCCGTGGTCACCCGCGGGTCCATTCGCATCCGCAATGCGGGCAATCAATATCTGGATATGATCCGCCTGGTGATGGGCCGCCTGGGCGTTCACTGGTTGGTGGAGGAAGATGACATTATTGTCCCATCCACCCAGAAACTGGAGATCGAAACCGATCTGGGCGGGGCCATCCCCGAAATCAGCGTCATGCCCTGGCCCGCCTTTCCCACCGATCTGATGAGCATCGCCATTGTGATCGCCACCCAATCCCGGGGGTCGGTTTTGTTCCACGACTGGATGTACCCCAGCCGCATGTTTTTTACCGATAAACTGGTCGGGATGGGTGCACAAATCGTCCTGTGCGATCCGCACCGCTGCATTGTGCAGGGACCCAGCCGCCTCTACCCTGAAAAAATGGAATCTCCCGATATCCGCGCCGGAATGGCCCTGCTGCTGGCAGCGCTGTCGGCTCCTGGCCGGTCGGTCATTCGCAATATTGGGCAAATAGACCGGGGCTATGAGACCGTCGATAAAAAACTATCCGCGATCGGCGCTCACATCGAACGCCAAAAAGAAGAATAAATCTGGCAGGCTGTGTTTCAGTTCTGATATGCAAAAAAGCCCCCCCGAAAATTCGAGGGGCTTTTTCCAGTCTCATGTCCTATTACTTTGCCGTTGACACAACTTCCAAAAATTGGGTCACAATATCACGCAGCATCGGTTCCGGCGATGCGCCCACCTGGCGGTGGATCATCTTTCCATTCATAAAGAAAAGCATGGTGGGAATCCCCTGAATGCCAAACTTGCCGGCCCATTCGGAATTCTCATCAGTATTAACCTTGGCAATTACCAGTTTGCCTTCATATTCTTTGGCCAGCTTATCCAGGATGGGGGCCACCATCTTACAGGGTCCGCACCACGGCGCCCAAAAATCCACAATAACCGGCAGGGTTGACTGAATGACAATCGGGTCAAATTCTGCATCTGTCACATGAATGGGTTCAGCGCTCATTTCGTCCTCTTTTTTTTGCAAAACCAAAATCACAATAACCGCTATCAATGCTCTCTATCTTACCAAATTTTTCAGAATTTCGGGGTGCTGAAAACCAACCACACCCCAACCCGTCCAGGGCCTCACTCAGACTGTCGCTTATAATCAATAAACCGGTAACCCACCCCGCGTTCGGTGAGAATATATTTCGGGTTAGCCGGGTCTTTCTCTAATTTTTGGCGCAAATAATTAATATACAGACGCACATAATGGGGTTCGTCACGATATTCATAACCCCATACCTTGCTCAAAATTTGATCGTAAGTCATCACCCACCCGGCATTTTGCACCAGGTGATAAAGAAGTCGATATTCTGTAGGACGCAGCTTCACCAGCTCTCCATCCAGCCAGACCTCACGACGACTGAAATCAATTTTGAGATGCTCATCGACTTCAGTCGCACCGGGCTGGCTGCGCGCGCTGCCAGTTTCGACCCGGCGAAGAACCGCCTTTACCCGGCTCACCAGTTCACGCGGGCTGAATGGTTTGGTCACATAATCATCTGCGCCCAACTCCAGGCCGCGCACCCGGTCATCTTCTTCGCCTTTCGCAGTCAGCATAATCACCGGCACAACACTGACCTCACGGACCAGTTCCAACACCTCAAAACCATCCATGTCGGGCATCATCACATCCAACAAAACCAGATCAGGCATGTGATCCCGCACCTGCTGAATGGCCTCCATCCCACGATGCGCCTCAATGACTTGAAAACCATCGTGTTCCAGATTTAAACGGATGAAGCGCGCCATGCGCTCTTCATCATCCACCACCAGAATTAACCGGTTCTTAAAGGTATCTTCAGACATAGCTCTGTTTACTCCCGAACAAACGAAATGATCTCCTCATCCTGCTCGCTCGGCATGACCTCAATGAAATTAATGCGGCTGATCGGCCAGACAACGCTTGTAACATTTGCCTCAAGATAGTGCAAATCCTTACCATCGCGCCGACGCGGGTTTTTTACAGTGATCACTGTATCGTTGGCCCCAACCAACTGGTCAACTTCCCCGACAACCGGGTCTTCATTGGCAATATGAATGATGATCGTTGGCATGTTATTCCTTCAAACCACGGCTATCGACGAATTAATACCTGAATTTTAAACTTACCCAGCGCCAGAATATCACCGTGATTTAATGGGTAATCCAGATGCGGCATAATCTTTTGTCCATTCACCCGTGTGCCATTTGACGAACCCAGATCGGTTACCATCAAACGGTTGTTGATTATTTTCAACCCGGCATGCAGGCGTGAAACACCCTGACTGTAAGCCTCGTATGGTGAAAGATCCACATCCGGCAAAATTGGTTGTCCTTCGGTTACCCGTCCCAGGGTAAATTCAGTTCGCCCGGCCAGATGCAAAATTTGACCACAATCTAATAAATGCAACGATACGACAGCATCTCCCCCGCCAACCGTCGGCGGCGGAGCAGGCGGAACCAGAGGCTCGGTCATGGTCAGACCACCAGAGGTGGCCCGGCCGATAGACTGGGTGGTCAAGTTCCGGGTTGAAACCAGTTGTGCGCCGCACTCACTGCAAAACAGCGCACCTTCAATCTCTTCATGATGGCAATTAGGACATTGAATCATAGCGTTTTTGACTCCAAACCAGATGGTAAGAGTAGGGCGCGAGTACCATATTTGATCCGCTTATCCCCTTCACGGCTAAACTGTCGACTTTGTTTAATGTGCTCAGCTTCAATCAAAACAGTATGCGCCAGATCCCGGTTCCCACTGGATAATAAATGGGTTGCTAAATACTGCAAATGACGTGTTGCTTTAACCAAATCGCCTGAGGCGACCTCATTTCTTGCCCGTTCTTGCAAACGGTATAACGTCAATTTTTGTAATGCCTCCACAATATTCAAGGGCGGCGTTTCAGGTTCGCCACTGGTTGATACCGGACGCTCAAGTTCCAGTCCCAATCGGACCGAATTTCGTTGAAGTGGTGATTGAAGATCGACAACACCTTCAGCCAATTGCAGCCTTCCCGATGGTTGTGGCAGCCTGGGAATGTAGAATTCGAACAAAATGGATAGATGTTTATTATACTGCAACGGACCCAGATTAATGGGTGTTTCAACCGACAAAGGGGCATTATCAGGGCTAAGCCGGAAAGCATATCGCAGTTCGACATTGGGATCTTTTGAAAACTGGAAGGCCACAGAATGTGCAAAGGTTTTGCTGGCATCCCGGATTTTCTGCTCAAGAAACCGTTCCAGATCATTTGCTGAATTGATAAAAAGCGTATTCCCACCGCTGATGCCGGTTAATTTATCCAGGAACTTATCATTCCAGTCTGATCCTATCCCAAAAGCCGAAATGACCACCCCGTCGCGTTCAGCCTCCTGTGCAATTTGGATACAATTTTCCTCATCGCCATAGGTATGGCCATCCGTCAACAAAATCAGGTGCCGCATCGGTGGGTTCGAGAAATTTCCGCGCTGCTGCAATTGCCCAAAACCGGCTTCCAGGCCGCGCAATATTTCAGTGCCGCCGGCGGTTTGCAGCATACTGATCCGCGATTCAACTTTTGCGGCATCACTGATACGCGTGGTGGGAATAACAATCTCGGCACGATCATTGAAAGCGATCACACTAAAAAGATCATTTGGTTTCATCAGACGCAGCATCTGCAGCGTGCTGGATTTAACCATATCCAGGCGTTCACCCTTCATCGAAGAAGAACAGTCCAACACCAGGCAAATATTTAACGGGATAAATTGATCGGTGGCCGGTTTGGCAGTGCACACAAACTCAACCAGGGCATATACCAGTTGGGGGGTATCCATCATCGGCAACTGCGACCGGCTGTACTTTACCGTCATCGAAACCGAAGGCGCTGGTTGGATAAAAGGCAGGGTAAGGTCATACTCGGCACGTCGCTCCGGGTGCGACAAAATCTCATAGGCACGTTGCACAAGCAAGAAGCGCTCTCTGGCTTCAGGCAGTGGGTTTACATCCGGATGGAGAGATCGGGCTGCCTCAAAATAAGCAGTCCGCACTTCTTCCATAGAAGCAGTACGTGAAATTCCCAAAACCTGATAAAAGTCCAGATCAGCGGTTCCCATGGTTTAGTTGATATACCTCACCAAAATCACACTGATATTATCCGGCCCACCCGAGGCATTGGCAGCAGCCACCAGATCATTACAGGCTGCCGCAAGGTTCTCGTTATTACGGATAATTTTCAAAATTTCCCCTTCGGGAATAACCCCCCATAACCCGTCGCTGCAAATCATCATCAAGCCACCCGACGGAAACAAATGGGTGTTAATATCCGGTTTAAAGGGCTCCACCTGCCCAACCGCCCGGTAAAGCACATTGCGCTGTGGGTGAACAGCCGCCTCGCCTTCAGTAATTTGCCCCAGCTCAACCAGGCGGCGCACCAGCGAATGATCTTGTGTGGCAACTTGAATACGGCCATCAGGATAGACAAAATAAACCCGGCTGTCGCCAACATGCGAAAGGGTGATCTGTTCGCCAATCACCATTGCTGCGGTAAGGGTCGTGCCACCGCCCGGTGCGTTGCGCAACACCGCCTGCTGAGAGAGCGACACAGCGTGTTGCATTAATTCTTGCAGGCTCTCTTGCTGGTTTTCTTCTTTGGTGCCATACAAGGGCCCATATACCTTTGAAAGCAGATATTCTGCCATCGTTCTCACTGCCGATCCGCTGGCAACTTCACCATGTTGATGGCCGCCCATTCCATCTGCAATGATATACAGACCAAATGGAATCTCACTATCCCCATCCGCCAGAACCGCGCTCAAACTAAACAGGGTATCCTCATTATGGTCGCGCATCTTACCCACCGATTGTGCGCTGCCCACCAGTAGCTGTGGAGGACGGTAGCTAACCCGCATCTCTGAGACAGAACGAATCTGCTCCTCAGAAAGCGGGGCGGTTTCCACATTGTATGCTGCTGTCTGTCTTTTTCCAAAAATTCTCTTAAAAAATCGGTTCACAAAAAGCCTCCCAAACCAGATGCCATGGTTCAAAACAGCAGCCTAGGCCAACAGCGCATAAAAAATTTGGTCCATGGATCCAAAGTAAAGCACATCATTGGCAACCAACGGGGCGCTGGTGATCGGCCCCCCGGTGTTAAACCGCCACCGCAATCGCCCGGTGCGATATTCCAGACAATACAAACCGCCATCGGCTGAACCGCAATAAATAGAGTCGCGGCAAACCACCGGAGACCCGCTCACCTGATGATCGGTTTTAAATCGCCAGACTTCTCTGGCGTTCCCTGCTTCCAGGCAATAAATATTGCCATCGGCACTGCCCACAAAAAGAAAATTATCGGCGCGACAGGGTGTAGAGACACTGCCTTTCCCCATTCGAAAACGCCAGATAGCCCACCCAGAACGTGCATCAACTGCATAAAATGTTGAGTCTAATGATGTAAAATATACCATGCCCTGTGAAACCAAGGGGGCACCAGTTATTGCGCGTTTGCTGCGAAAGCGCCATTTAACCTGTCCGCGAAAGTCCACGCAGTATAACTCGCCGCCTTCGGTCCCAAAATAAATCAGTTCGTTATGGATCACCGGTGAAGAACGAATTAAATCACCGCTGTCAACGCTCCAGGCTTTTCGGGCAGCAAGCAAATTCACCGCGTGCAAAAACCCATCATCCGACCCGGTAAAAATATGACCATCGGCAATCACCGGCGAACAGCGAATTTCGCCACCCGTGTTATACGTCCAGGCCAATTTTCCCGTGCGAGAATTAATCGCGTAAATGTGGGTATCTTCCGAACCCACATAAATTGTGCTATCCGCAACCACCGGCCGAGAAATAACGCCCCCCTCGGTCGGGTACTTCCACTGAAATTCACCATTAGTGGCATTCAGAGCATATACATTGTGATCGTACGCCCCAAAAAACACCGTTCCGCCATCCACAACGGCCCCGCCGCGAATTTCATCTTCACACTTGAAAGTCCACAGAGGTTTGATGCTTTGTTCGTTTGTTACCAGCGGCCCGGTCTTCAGCGAAACTCGAGAAAGCGCACCGGTTTTCCGTGCCACCATTAGCAGCGCCTCTTTCATCGATTGCGCATTCTGAAAACGTTGCTCGGGGTTATATTGCAGGGCGGTATTAATGACGGTTTCAAGTTCTATCGAAACAGATGGATTGATTTCACGAATTGAGCGCTCTGCAAACGTAAATGGCGGTTCAAGCCGGGGATCTTTGCGTGTTAATAGATGGTGTAATGTTGCGCCCAGTGAATAGATATCTGCCATTGGGCCTGCTTCACCCCGATATTGCTCCGGGGGTGAATAACCCTCGGTGCCAATCATCGTACCCTTTTGGCCCTCTTTAAAGATCTTGGCAATCCCAAAATCAACCAGAACAATATGCTTATACTGGTTAACCATGACATTTGATGGCTTCATGTCACGGAAGACAATCGGTTCAGGCTTGTGATTGTGGAGGTAATGAATCACATCACACAGTTCAATCGCCCAGGCAATCACCTGATCTTCGGTAAAGAACTCGGTCGTATCATTCAACAAAACTTCAAGATCTTTCCCGTTGACATATTCAATCACCAGATAAGACCGATCATCATAAGTGAAATAGTCAAAAATCTTTGGGATGGATGGGTGAGAAAGGGTAACCAGGATATTTGCTTCACGCTCAAAGTTTTGAACGATTGTCTTGCGCACCAATGGGTCTGGGGCCTGGTTGATCATTTCTTTCACAGCCACCAGTTTGACCACATTCGGAAAATGCAAATCGCGGGCGCGGTAAACGGCCCCCATCCCGCCCAGGCCGATGACGTTTTGAATTGAATACCGGTCAATTAAAACAGTGCCCGGTTTTAATTGATTCTCCGGAGTCTGGCTAGCCGATAAATTCTGGGTAATTCGATGAGTATCCAGACCATCCTCCTACGCTGTGACAAATTCCGTTAGAATAATGAAAAAGATGGATCAAATGAACTTGCCACTGAATCACAAAACATTTACACCGATAAGCCATGTATAATGTCTCAGTTGTATAAATTATATGCTTCACAGTTTTTATTTGCAACGAAAAACCCCTAATGATCTTGCAAGGTTTCAAATAGGGTACCCCTTTTTTGTGAGAAGACCATGCATAATTTCGATTCTTATGTTTCCCCCTTTTCATGGCGCTATGGTTCTGAGGAAATGCGCCGCATTTGGAGTGAAACCAACAAACGCCTGCTCTGGCGCAAAATTTGGACCGCACTCGCAACAGCGCAAATTGAATACGGCCTGGTTACACCCGAACAGGCCAGAGACCTTGAACAGCATCAAGACGATATAAACATTCCGCGCGCCCTTGAAATTGAAGCACAAATTCATCACGACCTGATGGCCGAGATTAAAACCTATGCAGAACAATGCCCAACAGGAGGCGGAATCATTCACCTCGGCGCAACCTCGATGGATATTGAAGATAACGCCGATGCCCTGAGGATTCAGCAATCGCTGGATATCCTCCTCCGAAAACTGAAATTGCTGCTGGCTGCTTTATCTGACCAGCTCAAGCTCTGGGCAGATATTCCCATCATCGCATTCACCCATTTGCAGCCGGCCGAGCCTTCAACATTGGGATATCGTTTCGCTTTTTATGCCCAGGATCTACTCGCCGATTTTGAAAACCTCAGCCGCATTCGCGAAAAAACACAGGGCAAAGGGTTCAAAGGCGCAGTCGGCACGGCGGCCGCCTATCAAGATCTGCTGGGGGCCGAACAGTATGATCGGTTCGAAGAGAAAATGGGCGCGGCGTTAAACCTCTCATTTTTTGAAATCGCCAACCAGACCTATCCCCGCCGTCAAGATTATGATGTGTTAAGCGCCCTGGCCGGGCTGGGCGCCACAATTTATAAAATGGCGTTTGATCTGAGAGTGCTGCAATCTCCGCCCATTGGTGAAACCGCCGAACCCTTCGGCGCGCATCAGATCGGCTCTTCTGCCATGCCATTCAAGCGCAACCCGATCCAGGCCGAAAAAATCAACTCACTGGCCCGAATGCTGGCCGCACTGCCCCAGGTCGCCTGGGGAAATGCAGCGCATTCCCTGCTGGAACGAACCCTGGATGACAGCGCCAACCGGCGCACCATTCTTCCCGAAGCCTTTATTCTGACCGACGAGCTGTTACAAACCTCAAAACGCCTGATCGGCGGGCTGCGGGTGGACCAGGTTGCCATTGACCGCAATCGAAATCTTTACGCGCCGTTTGCAGCAACCGAACGGGTGTTAATGGCTTACGTGCGCGCCGGCGGCGACCGCCAACACGGGCATGAACTATTGCGCAACCTGGCCATGCAGGCCTGGGAAGAGGTCCGCGCCGGGGCAGCCAACCCGCTGCAAACAC
The DNA here is from genome assembly GCA_964593905.1 of uncultured Anaerolineaceae bacterium. Taxonomy (GTDB): domain Bacteria; phylum Chloroflexota; class Anaerolineae; order Anaerolineales; family Anaerolineaceae; genus CAZQLE01. The sequence goes on from CAZQLE010000048.1 coordinate 19,982, forward strand.
TGGTAACCACAAGCACCGAAATAAACCAGTACCTGCACCCCTCGCAGATCACAGAATGCTTTGACATATCGGCCTACACCGGCATCGCCCCGCAGCGCACCCGCATGTTGGCGGCGCAAATTGACAAAGTGTTGGCGCGCTAAATAGCCTGCGGACGTTTTAAAAAGCCAAAAGCTCCAAAACTGGCGATCATTTGCCATTTTGGGGCTTTTTTGCTGAACAACCGGGATGGATGACCACCTGAGACAGGCACAACATCAGATGCAATTTCACAAAAGTCTCATAATAATGAAATGCACCACACTTGCTTGTATTAAAAATGGTTTCTGGGTAAACCGCGTGACGATCGTCCCCCACGGGAAATTCATCTTTCAGGAGTCAGGCAAATATGTTTCAAGACTTTTCCCAGGCGTATGAATATATACAGGCGCACCAAATCCGCATGGTGGATCTCAAATTCAGCGATTTGTGGGGTCGTTGGCACCATGTGACCATTTCTGCCCGCGAATTTACGCCGGGCTTCATGGAAGCCGGGGTTGGGTTTGATGGCTCCAGTGTTGGGCTAAAAAGCGTCAAGTCAGGAGACATGGTATTAATCCCCGATCTGGCGACCGGTTTTATGGACCCATTCTGGGAATCGCCCACACTGAGTTTTTTATGCAACACGGTCGAAGCCGACAGCCGCAAACTGTTTTATCGCGATCCACGGGTGATCCTTCGGCGCGCTGAAAAACACCTGGCCGACAGCGATCTGGCCGGACGTTCAATTTGGGGCCCAGAGTTTGAGTTTTACATCTTCAACAAGGTTTCCATCTTAAATTCAACCAACTCGGCCAGCTATCAGGTCGATTCAATTGAAGCAAACTGGAACTGCGCCGAAGGAGGACAGGGATATCACATTCCACTGCACGGCGGATACCATGCCATACCGCCGCGCGATCGTTTGTACAATTTGCGCAGCCGCATGTCCACCCTGCTGGAAGATATCGGCGTACCCGTAAAATATCATCACCATGAAGTAGGCGGCCCCGGCCAATGTGAGATCGAAACCCCGCTGCTGCCCGCACTGCAAGCCGCAGATGCCTGCATGTTAATCAAATACATTACCAAAATGACCGCATTGCAGGCCGGCTGCACCCTGACCTTTTTACCTAAACCACTGTATGGTGAAGCCGGCAGCGGCATGCACTTTCACCAACAACTTTTCTCGCTGAATAAAAACCTTTTCTACGACCCTGCTTCACCCAATCTGCTCAGTCAGACCGCCCTGCACTACATCGGCGGCCTGCTCACCCACGCACCGGCCGTGCTGGCCTTCACCAATCCTTCCACCAATTCTTACCGCCGCCTGGTGCCAGGGTTTGAAGCGCCGGTCAACGCCTTTTTCTCCACCGGCAACCGCAGCGCAGCCATTCGGGTGCCCAAATATGCCACCCAGCCCGATAAAGTACGTTTTGAGTTTCGCCCTCCCGATGCCACCTGCAATCCCTATCTGGCTATGGCGGCTCAGTTGATGGCCGGCCTGGATGGCATTCGGCAAAAAATTGACCCCACCCGGGCAGGATTCGGGCCGATTAATGAGGATATTTTCACCTGGAGCGAAGAAAAAAGAGCGCAAATTCGCAGTCTGCCGGTCTCGCTGGGTGAAGCGCTGGATGCGCTGGCCGGTGACCATGATTTTCTGATCGCCGGTGATGTTTTTGAAGAAGAAATGATTTTCGATTGGATCAAAGCCAAAAGAAAAGAAGAGGCCGGTGTGCGCACCCGACCTCATCCTTACGAAATTGAGTTGTATTACGACTTATGAGTGAGCCGTGCCGCGGCACACCGGGCACGGGCACAATTTGCGAAGAAAATACCAGTTGTAAATTCCAAAATCATGACCGTCTTCCCAGACAAACGAGACGGCATAGGTGCCCACTGCGTTTACGTTTGACAGCCGTGTCTCGGCCGATTCTGGCAGTTCCTTGGCGAACACAGCCGGGTCGGGGTCGGTGCGCATATTTTCGTGCCCGCCCCGGCAGGATGCACACGGGCAGGCCGCCCGCAGCAGCCCAAAAGGATAGACGCTGGTATGGCCATCATTCCACACCACGGTCACAGCCCGGTTTTTTCGGCTGGCCTGAATCGAAGTCGGTGAATAATTGTAATTCAACATGATTCTTCTACCTTTTTAGGGCGGCCCGGCAACCACCGCCAGATATTTGGACGCAGCCCATCCGGCGCGTTTTTCATCATACGGGGCTTCCAAAAACCACCAGGTAAAACCATCTTTCTCCTG
>CAZQLE010000049.1:0-696 GCA_964593905.1 uncultured Anaerolineaceae bacterium
ACCTTAATATAGGGGAGCAGCAGACCTGAAAGAATCAGCAGCAGCGCCAGCGCCGAAAGGGAACCCATTAGAATGGCAAACCCCAGACCCGCCACGATGGTGCCCAACGCCATGGGGTTGCGGCAATACTGATAAGGTTTTTGGATGATCAACTGCTGCGTCGCCATGAGGGGCACGGGCGTGCCTCTGCCCAGGGTAAATTGAACATAGATGGTCCACCAGGCCAGCAGCAGCCCCGCCGCAATCAGCCCCCCGCCCGCCAGAATATTAACCCACCCAAAAGCAAAGGACGGCCATTGCAGCAGACGGTCGAGCAGCGCAGAGAAATACCAGACGGCGCCCGGCAAAACCCCCAGAAAAAACACCCCGGCAATGATCAACGTTCGAATCCGTTCCCCCGGGCTGTACGCGTGCCCGGCCTGGTTCAGAAATTTCTTTTTCATCCCACACCTTCCTTTTTTATCTTTCAAAAAGAAACTGTGCAGAGGAGATACCACTTTACCGGTAAGGGCGGAGCTGGCAGGGAGGGCTGAATAAACCAGGTTGTATAGCAAAGTCCGCAATTGTTCGGTCCATGCGGTGTTCGCTACGATTTTTGCTTGATAAAATTCCATAGCTTTATTTAAGTGTTGGAAAATCTAATCCAATCTGTAAAGCAATATTCCGGGCGTATTCCAAAAATGGCGTTTTGTAATG
>CAZQLE010000049.1:706-22226 GCA_964593905.1 uncultured Anaerolineaceae bacterium
CAAAATTCCATTTCCAACAATTCATTTGCTTGTTTTTTCTGCCCACAATGAGCCAAAACGATTGCCAGGATTAACTTCTTTCGTTCAGGAAGGCTTTTTTGAAGCCTTTCTTGCTCCCATTGCGTCACAAGTTTCTCACGGGAATTAAACTGCGAAAAATATTGTTCACCACCTTTTAATAACAGGGACAACACCTCTTTTTCGATGGATCTCTTATCGCCGGTTAAATCCCACCAGATGTCATCTCCACTTTTTGCTAAAATGCCAAGCCTTTCTCTTTCTTCACAATCAGATGAAGAAAGAAACCTGGGTAAGGGCTTTTCCATGAGTACTTCATAAACTTCAGGGATAAAAACTCCAACCTCAACAGTGAATTTTTCTTGGAAAGTACTCCGACTTTTTCCCATCTGCAGATCAATGACCTGAACAATTCCATCAGGTTGAGTGCAATTAAATAACTTTCGTGATTTGCGATAACCCAAAGCTCGCAATTCAAGCCATAAATAATTTGCTATTATATCCAGCTTGCTCGATGCAATACTTTCTTGTTTCATGTTTGCCTGTAGATGGCATATCGCCCTACATACTCAGTGTACTCCGTGTTAGCTGGTTTCAGGAATTGTTTTTACCACCCATCATTTCAAAAATATCGGACAAGCTTTGAGGCGTATTCTTTTCTTTGTTAATTTTCGGGGGCTTCCTGCCCCGTGAAAAATAACGAGCTGCCCAGTAGCCAAAAACCAAACCGCCGATATGCGTCCACCAAGCCGTTGTTGAAAAATTAGAGCTACTTACAGTTGCAATATCTTGAATCCCTGGAACTATTTGCAAAGCGAACATAACCGCCAAAAAGTATGGAGCAGGCAAAGGAACAACCCTAAATGGGATCAGCGTGTATATCTTGGAATGTGGAAAATATAAGTAATAGGCACCCATGACAGCAGCAATGGAACCGCTAGCGCCAATAACAGGAATTGGGCTATGAACATGAGTGATGATGTGGAAAAAAGCAGCAACAACGCCGCCAAGTATGTAAAAAACCAAATACCGCCAGGAGCCCATTAGCCCTTCAATATTCTTTCCGAAAACCCAAAGAAAAATCGCATTACCCAGAAAATGAAAAAAATTGTCGTGAAAAAACAACGATGTTATGATTGTGATAGGTGTTAAGGGGGTGGAAAAGAGATTGGCAGGAATAAAGCCAACATGTTGAAATGCGTTTGACTTATCCTCCGGAGATAGGTTAAATACGGCAACCGCAATCATCATGTTTACAATGATTAGGAGCCAATTAACATGAGCACGAGATTTTGCGGGTATTGAATCGTATAGCGGAAGCATTAATCTCTCATTCCTTAATCATTTCATCTCGCCCAGCTCATTTTTTGATAAATGCGCAATAGGTACAAGGTCATCATTTTTTATACCGCCAAAACCCCATTTTTTCTAGCAGCAACCTTCTAGCTAAATTTTGGACATTATATACTTCATAAACATTTAATGCACCTGCTAGTTCTTTTAATTTATGAGCTGACACTTTGCTTCTAAGCCAACTTGCTCGAGCAAGTGCATCAATTACTTCTATGTTTACATCTCGGATTTTACCAAAAGCCCAATTTGCTTTAGATTGAATTATAAGTTGTCGTTCATGTTCAATTCTTGTTGGTGTGTCTCGTAATACCCAAAGGAAGTCTTCTTTCAGATTAATTCTATTCTTTTTTAGTCTGCTCTCAAGTTCGCTTTTCACAACAGGGTTCCATTTTCCTTTAATGAAACTATTGTTTTGATTATTTGCACGAACTTCAAAAGATAGCTCTTCAATTACAGAATAAGCTAAGACTATTGCATAAGCGCATCTCACCTGATATTCAACTGAAAAGGAAACAAACTTACTTGGTAGCCACTCCTTTGGATCTAAATCCATAGGCTCCATTGATATAAATTCATGGCTTGTCATGTTCTTGATCAATGCATATTGATATTCTTTTCTAAATGAAGCTTTCGCTGCAATCAGACAAGTCAGAGGAAAGTCAGGAAAAACTGCTCCAGCCTTAATTTTTTCTTGAGAAATATTTGAAGCATCAATAAGATGCAATTTTGGTTTTAGATCACATGGAGAGATAATAAGGAAGCCATCTTGTACGCACCTCGATGCACACAATAATTCGACCACAAATTGGGCTCTGTCAAGAGAAGGTGCATTGATTACTACTGATTTTTTTGGATGTTGATCGCAATTAATAGTATTTGTTATGCAATTTTCATGCGAAACATCAAATTCCTCAAAAGTAATGCTCCAGCCTTTCCCGACAAATGGTGGGGGATCGCACAAAGCGTAATCAAATACTGAAAAACCTGAAAAATACTTTTGAAGATTCATCAAGAAAACCTGTATATCAAACGTCTAACTGTTTGCTTTACCAGACAGGCAGGCATGGATACTGTTGTTGAGCAGGTAATAATCCGAAGCCATTTTGCACAAGATGCTTAAAAATGCTACAAATCCCATCTATTTAATTCACGTTTTTTAACCGCATTTTCAAATTGCATACCAACTTTGTAATTCTGAAAAGATGGGAAAAACGATATTATTATTTACATAGTTCGATTACTACCGTTGCTACGATATTGATAATACCTAAAGCTAAAACAATCCATATTTCCCAACGTTTTGCTGATTGCTCTCTTGTGTCTAGGCTGGCTTTTCTTAATCGTTCAATATGCTCCAATCCCCAATTGATAATTTCTATTGGAGATTGAGGAGAATCCTTCCCAGCACGAAACTGACTTCTGAATATATCATCAGTGGTTAGATTTTCAATAACCTTTGTTCTTTCGGTAATATCACCTATATCTTTTATCCAAGTGGGCAAATGAATTCCTTTCTGCATTTCATCTTTCCACTCTTGTAAGCGTGTCTTTGGAACACCTTTACGAAATAACTCGCCCCTGCTATGAATGAGTTCCTTAATATCATATTGTGGCGGCAAATTAAGCCTACACTTTATGCCTTCGTAGGTGATCATTTCATTCTCATCGTTACTTGCCAAAATCCAAGCAGCCGAAAGAATATCGAAAACATCCGGCTCTTTAATTGCAATACGTTTTGTTTTTTTCATCACAACCTGTTTAATAGCTTAGGATATTTTGTCCGAAAGTAATTTCTCTGCTTATAAAAAAATGCAACCTCCTTGATGTTATCCACCATCCTGATCTATTAATTTCGTTGTAGCCCCAAACTACCAGAAAATCTCCATCCTTAATCCTGATCCATCTTAATTTTAGTGAGAGTCTGGAACAAGTCAACAAAAACCACAGGCAATTCCCCCCCATCCACGGTTCCACCCTGCGGGAACCCGCGTCCCTATTCTGCGATTGTGATCGAACCCACCAGTTGATGAAAAACTTCAGCATTGGCTTCATCAATAGCGCGATACACCTCGCGCCAGCCGGCGCCGCCAATCTCAACATTAATGGGCGTGCCAAAAACCGAGAGCAAACCGCCCTGCCCGTCGGTCAGCAGCACCTGGCGGGCATACACCGGCTCGGTCTGGGCGCTGTCTGACAGGGTGGCAATAGATTCAACCCCCTGCCAGCGGCCCAGTTCCAGCGCGCGCACGCGGATGATTAAACTGCGCCCGTCGGCCAGCGCTTCGCCGTCCGCCAGATTTTGCAGGCTTTGCAGGGTCTCCTGCCCGCCGCGGTTGGCGTCATTTTGCGTATATTGCAGCACCACCGTATAAGAATTGCGGGTCTCATAAACCCGTTCGGCGGGGTCGGTGCCATACGGGTACACCCGGTCGGAACCCACTTCAACCCGCAGGGTTCCGTCGGCAATATACTCCTCAGGGCCAAACCAGCCGGCCGGATATTGAAACGCCAGCCCAAAAGCATCATTGTGATAGCCCTTCCAGTCCGCGGCCGTGGGGGCCGTCTCACTGGCCGCCGGCGTCTCTGGCGGGGCAGCGGTCTCGCTGACGACCGTGGGCGCGCTCTCAGCGGTGGGCGAGGGGGTGGGTGCGGCGCAAGCCACAAGGAGCAGGGGCATCACCAGTAAGAATCGGGATAAGATTGTTTTCATTTCAGTCTCCTTACCGCTCAAAACGCCCGCCACGGCCATAAAGTTCCTCCGCAGCACAAGGCTGTACATTCCCCCATCGGTGTTAAAATTCCTTGAAACATAATCCGCTCTGGCAGTGCAAACCGGCAGGAATCCTTAAAAATATGCGCCCATTCAACTTATCCTTTAACCGTTCCAATGTATTCTGGCTGCTCGCCCTGATCCTCTCTGCCCTGCTCCCGGCCCTCATCCTGCTCAACACCTTTCCGCTGATCTTTCGTCCGCTCAGCATCGGGCTGCGTTTCGGCCACACCCTCATCCTGCCCACCCTGGCGCTGGTGATGTTTGCCGTTTTCGCGCTGCGCGGGTCGTTGGGGGCGCAGCTCAGCCTGGCGGCGGTGGCAGCCGTCTTTGCCCTCAGCCTGGCGGGGCAGTGGGCCGCCGGGCAAAGTGATACCGCCATCCTGGCCGGGCTGTTCCCCTGGAGCGATGCCGGTGAATATTACCGCGACGCGCTGCGCCTGCTGGAAGGCTGGCCCCTCTCGCCGCGCTCTTCCCGCCGGCCGCTGTTTCCGGCTTTTCTGGCGGTACTGCTGGCGCTCACCGGGCGCAACCTGGCCCTCACCCTGGCCATGCTGGTGCTGCTGGTTGCAGTCGCGGTTTATTTTTGCGCCCGCCAGGTGCGCGCGGCCTATGGCGCGCTGGCCGCGGCGGTGTTCTTTACCGTGCTGTTTTTCTATTACCGGCGCTACACCGGCTCCACCCTGTCTGAAAACAGCGGGCTGTGGTTTGGCACGCTTGGCCTGGCGCTCATCCTGAGCGGCGCAGCCCAAAAGCAGTTCAAACTTTATCTGGGCGGGGTGCTGCTGTTAACCCTGGGGCTCATCTCGCGCGCCGGGCCGTTTTTCGTCCTGGTCGGCGCGGCGGTCTGGGCAGCGCTCCACTTTGCCCGCCCGGCCTGGCCCGCGCGGCTAAAGATTTTTGTCCTGGTTTTTCTGGTGATTCTGCTGGGTTTTGCGCTCAACCGGCTGTGGTTTGGCATCTTTGGCGACCCTGCCAGCAGCCTGTTCTCCGATTTTCCCATCGCCATGTACGGGATGGTCGACGGCGGCACCGGCTGGACGCAGATCTATAAAGACCACCCCGAGATTTTTCTGCTGCCCGATCAGCAGCAGACCGCAGAAATCACCCGTCTGGTGTTTCAAAAAATGCTGACCCGGCCGCTGCTGTTTTTGCAGGGCGTTTTCACCCAGTACCGCTACTTTTTCTCAATCAGTTGGTACAGCGCCTATGGCTATATCGGCAATGAAGGCGGGCCAACCGGCCAGGTGTTGCGGGCCGGCATGTTGGCCCTGGCCGGGCTGGGGGTGCTGCGCATGGCCCAACAGCGCAAAGATGCGCTTCACCAACTGGCTTTCTGGCTAACGCTGGGCCTGCTGCTTTCGGTGCCCTTTGTGCCGCCGCAAGATACCAACCGCGTGCGCGCCTATGCCGCCGGCATTCCGGTGCTGGCTTTGCTGCCGGGGCTGGGGGCCGCCTGGGTGGCAGATCAAACCCGGCTGCAGGGGTTCAATTTCACCGGGCCGACCGGCAGCGCCGCCCCGCTCGCCTGCTATGCGGCCGCCTGTGGGCTGCTATTCATCGCCGGGCCGCTGCTCATCCGCGCTGCAAGCCCCGCGCAGCGCCACACGCTCCACGCCGACGCCTGCCCCGCCGGGCAAGAAGCGGTTCTGGCGCGGCTTTCGCCGGGATCGCGGGTCACCATTTACCCCGAGAACATCTTTTTTCTCGACTACCTGCCGCGCTACCATTCTGGCCGCTACCGGCAAAACCTGCACAGCATCAGCGATATGAACATCATCGCGCTGTACGAAACCGTCACCCCGCCGGTCACCCTGCTCACCACACTCGAGCTGACCACCCGCGAAAACATCCGCCTGTTCGCCCCGCCCGAACTGCTGCCCGAAAAATCCGGGCCAATCACCCTGTGCGGGGCCTTCCGCAAAGATGCCGGCGGGGCAAAAATCGGCTACTTTGATGTAACCGCAGTGGCCAAATAAAAAAACGGGAGCGCGCTGGTTGCGTGCTCCCGTCCGGGTTTCTGCGCTTAAGGGTTATGGCTGACCGTAAGAGAAATAGTCAAAGCGGACCGAAACGGGCAGTTCGTTGCTCGACATCGCGCCCACACCGGGCAGCCCGCCTTCGCTCAGATTGGCATCTTGAACCGTGGTCAGTTCGTTGCCGTTGACCTCAAGTTTCAACTGGTCGCCCTGGCAGGTAAAACGAACCACATTCTCTTTGGTGGGGCCAAAGACATCCACCGGCAGACCGCCTTCCTTAATCAAGGCATACGGGTTTTTGCCAGCATCCCGCAGCGACTGATCGAAGCGATAAATGCCATATTTGCTAACGCTGGATACCCGCGCCTCATACCAGGCGGTCTTGTCCTCTTTGGCGCGGCACACCAGAGCGATTCCGTTTTGCAGCTTGCCGGTGCCCTGGGCTTTCACTTCAATCACCACATCGGCCGTCGAAGCTTTGCCAAAGAACTTATACAAAAAGGTTTCCATATCCTGAAAATCGAACACCAGCATGCCCTCTTTAAGGCTGGCGGCCGATTTTGGTTTTCCCACCGCCTGAGAAGTGACCACATGCACATCTTCCCAGCCGTCCACCGTCTGGCTAAAATCATCGTAAAGCGATTTTTCAGTCTCTGCCTCAGGGACGGCAGTGGCGGTCGGCGCAGAAGTGGGCACAACCAGTTCCTGCTTCCCGATCTCACTCGCAGCGCCGCAGGCAGATGCAAGCAACAATACGGTCAATCCTGTCAGCAATAAAAAGCGTTTCATTTTTGCTCCTTGGAAAATTGCAGGCAAGAAAGTGGATTAGAGTTGAGCACTAAACCTGCAAAAGTCATCCTTACTATAAATTTTCAACCGCAGAGTGTCAATCCAAAGAGCTTTCAGGGGGTTTTCATTTATCCTACGTCAAACTTACAGCTTTCCTACGCCAGAAAAAATCAGCGCGAAACCAATGACCGCCGGAAGAAATCGGCCAGTTGGGGGTATAACCGCCGCTGGTTTTCAGGCCGGATGATGCCGTGCCCTTCATCGGCAAATTCCAGCAGTTGATAGCGAATCTGGTTTGCTTCCAGGCGTTCGACGATCAGACGGGTATTTGCGGGGGTCACATTGGGGTCGCGCAGCCCCTGCACGATAAAGAGCGGAATGCGAATGCGGTCGACCATATGAATGGGCGAGCGCTGGTCATATTTTTCAGGGATCTCATCCGGCGTCCCGCCCATCATCTCGGCCGTCATCGGGCGCAAATCCGGCCGGGTGGTTTCATAATCCAGCCGTAAATCGGTCATGCCACAGATGGGGGCCGCGGCAGCAATCAAGTCGGGCGGGGCATGGGTGGCCAGATACCAGGCGCTGTAGCCGCCATAAGATGTGCCCGTCACCCCCACCTGGCCCGGCAGCGCCAGCCCCAGACGAAACAGCTCGCGCACCCCGCCCAGCAGGTCCTCCTGCTCACGTCCGCCCCAGCCGTCTTCGCGGATCAGGTGTTGAAAGGTCAGGCCAAAGCCGGTGCTGCCGCGATAATTGGGCACCAGCACATTAAACCCTTCCTGCACCAGATACTGAATCAGCGGGTGGACCCGGTCTTCATAATGCATGGTGGGCCCGCCGTGCACCAGCATGACAGCCTTTTGCTGATTATGCGACGTGCGATACAGCCAGCCCTGAATCAATATACCATCGGCTGAACGCCAGCGAATTTCTTCGGCCGGGCACAGCGTGTAACCGGCATCTTCAGCCGGAAATAGAAAGGTCAGCGCAGCTTTTTCCTGCGCCGCATCCGTCAGGGTTACCAGTGTATCGGGTCGGGTCGCCGAATAAAAAATGCTCAACCAGCGCCCGTTGGCCGTTTTGCCCAGCGGCAGCAAATTGCCCTGCACCGCCGGAAACCGCACCTCTTCTCTGGTGGCAATGTGAATGCGAGACGGCGTGCGGCGCGCGTTGGTGATCTCATTCACGATCACCCAGCCATCGGCGGCCGGCCAGCCGCCCTGAATCATGCGCGCCGGGTCATCGATCAGCCATTCAAGCCGGTTGGTGGCCAGGTCCAACACCCCCAGGCGGGTATATTCCCGGTCTCTGGCGCCGGCTTCGGCGATCACCAACAACCTGGCGCCATCCGAAAACCAGCGTGCAAACACCTTGCGGTCGGCCCCGGCATTCAAAATTTCACTATCGGTCAAAGTCTCCAGGTCCACCAGGTGAAACTGCCGCCCGGCCGGGTGATAAGCCCGGCTGCCATAAATTAAAAACCGGCCGCTGCGGTCCAGTTCAGGCTGTTCCCAGCCGGTGCGCTGCGGGCGGGCGATCACCTTCAGCTCGCCGCTGGATAGGTCCTGCCGAAACATCCAGGTGGGTTCAATCACCTGTTCGCGGTCGGGGTCATAATTCATCCCATAATATAAAAAACGCCCGTCCGGGCTGAGTGTGCCCCCGCGAATAAAACCAGCCGGCCGCGGTGAGGTAAGCGGCTGCAAGATCTCGGGTCGGTGAATCTCCACCCGATACAGACGGGCCTTTTCGTCACCATCCAGGTCTTCGGCCACAATGACCCCGCTCGAGTCGGGCAGCCAGCTCACCAGACGGGTGTTTTGCCGGGTTGCTGTCAGAGCGATGACGGGGTGGTTTTCACAAAGCAGATCCACGGCAAAAACATCGCTATAAACCCGGCGGCGCGGCCAGGCAAAAGCGGCCCAGCGCCGGTCGGGCGACATTAACGCCGATGGAATGGCGGGCAACTGTAAAAGATGATCCAAAAAGCTGGCAGCAGTCATCATCAAAAAAGATTGTAACGGGAGATTTTGAAATCTGCTAGAATAGACGCATGAAAACCTTGCTGCAAACCAGGTATTCGGGTTTCTTGCTGCGCACGGCAGCCGTGGTTGGTGCCATCATCGGCCTTGTGCTACTGATCGGCCTCTGGGGCGCGACCCCGTTCCTATACCGGGGGCTGAACGCGGGCATCGATTTTGCCGCCCAAACGCTGGATACCGCCGCGAGCATCCTGACCAGCGGATCGGATGTGATCGCCGAAGCCCAGGAAGATGTGACCTTTATCGCCGATTCGGCGGTTCATGTAGCCGACACCCTCGAAAGCACCGCCCTGCTCAGCCGCTCGATCAGCGGGCTGGTGGGCACCGATCTGCGCATGATGGCCGAAGAGACCCAAAAAGCCCTCGATACTACCCGTACCAGTGCGCGGGTGGTCGATGACACCCTGCGCCTGATCGGTTCCATCCCGATTGTTGGCAAACGCTATCAGCCAGATGTGCCGTTGGAACAATCCATCGCCCAGGTATCGCGCAGCATGGCAGAGGTGCCGGCCTCGCTGGAGAAGATCCAGGGAGAGATGTTTGAAACCAGCCGCAGCCTGCACAGCGTGCAGGGCGATATCCGCGTCTTGTATCGCAAAATGAACGATATCAACGAAGAGCTAACCCGCACGCGCGCGGTTTTGGATCGCTACAATGAAAACATCGCCGAGTTCCAGACCCTGCTGCCGGTGGTGCGTGGCGCGGCGCCGTGGGTGTTTGGCGGGTTTGTGCTGCTAAACAGCCTGCTGCTGGTCTGGTTCATCATCGCCCAGATGGCGCTCTACGCCCAGGGAGAGATGATGCAGGCCGCGGCGATAAAAACCACCCCGATAGAGTCATAAAAAAGAACGGATCTGGCTTCAAATAAAACAGAGTGGCAGACAGGCTGCATGACACGGCTGCGCTCATGCGTCATGCTGAGCCGGTGTGTACAAGTAAAAGTCCGTGTCATTCTGAGCCGGGGCGCCATGTTCTACTGGCGCCCCGCGCGAAGAATCCCTACCCATGCAGGCAGCAGCGAGAGTCTTGCCGATCGGCGTAGGGATGCTTCACTTCGTTCAGCATGACACGGACACGCTCATGTGTCATTCTGAGCCGGTGCGCCATGTTCTACTGGCGCACCGCGCGAAGAATCTCTGCCCATGCAGGCAGCGACGAGAGTCTTGCCGATCGACGTAGGGATGCTTCACTCCGTTCAGCATGACACGTAAAAAAATCCGTGTCTTTCTTAAGCCGGTGCACAGCTTGTGAGGTTAAATAAAAAAGAGCGGGAGACGGGATCCGAATACCTACCCCCCTGCGGGGCGCACGAATGTCTCGAGTGTTAAATAAAAAAGAGCGGGAGACAGGATCCGAATACCTACCCCCCTGCGGGGCGCACGAATGTCTCGAGTGTTAAATAAAAAAGAGCGGGAGACGGGATTCGAACCCGCGAATGTCAGCTTGGAAGGCTGATGCCTTACCACTTGGCGACTCCCGCAATTCTGCCGTTATTATACCCGCAAAACACGCCGCGGTGAAGGAATTACCGGAATAAAATCATCAGCACCTGGGCCAGGATGATCTTCGCCAGCAGCGCCACCGGGTACACCGTGGCATACCCGATATTGGGTAGCTCATTTTTGGCCTGCTCCAGGCTGAAGCCCAGCGCAGCCGGCTGGGTGTGCAGCCCCGAAACAATCCCGATCAACAACCCCATCGGAATCTTCAACACCTTATACCCGATCCACAAACTGAGAAAAGCCGTCAACAGCGTCACCACTGCCCCCACGGCAAAAACCACCACACCATTGCCCCGGGTCAGGGTTTGCACAAATTCATACCCCGAGCGCGTACCCACCCCCGCCAGAAACATCACCAACCCGATCTGGCGCAGGGTCAAATTGGCGCTGTAGGGAATCTGCCAGACAACTTTTCCGGTGCGGCCCACCGCGCCCAGCACCAGCGCCGATACCAGCGGGCCACCCGCCACCCCCAGGCGCAGGTTGATACCGCCCGGCAGCGGGATGGGAATTGACCCAATCAACAACCCCAGCGCCAGCCCCAGGCTGAAAGACATGATATCCAGCTCACTGACGGCGCGGTAAGAATCACCCAGAAAAGCGCGCAGCTCGGCCATGCGGTCACGCGGGGCAACCACCCGCACCTGGTCTCCCAACAGCAGCACCGTCTCGCCATGCGGCAGCATTTCCATATCGCCCCGCCGCAGCCGGGTCACCACCGAGCCAAACCGATCCAGAAGGGCCAGCTCGCTCAACCGTTTCCCTGCAATTTGCGCGCTGGAAATAAAAACCCGCTGCTTGTCATACAGGCTGGTATCAAACTCCAACGCCACATCGCTCAGGCGGCCCAGTTTTTCGGCTATCTGCCGCGTTGTTTCGGGCACGGCAATCACGCTCACCCGGTCGCCCGGCATCAGGCGCGTACCACCCGTTGTCAACGACAACTCGCCATCGCGCTGCAGGCGGCCAAAAACCACATCCCACCCAAAGCGCCCCACCAGTTGGTGAATCGTGGCCCGCGGGTCGATTTGCACCAGGATCGTATGGCTGTCGAGCGGCTCCTGGCTGGCGCCCAGGTCGGCATGTTCGCGGTTCTCCTGCTGATAGTCAATCTTCCACCAGCGTTGCATCACAAAAACCGCCAGAATCACCCCCATCGCACCCATCGGGTAAGTGATCGAATACGCCACCACAGGTTCCGATTCGATCAGGGCCGCAACATCGGCCGGGTTATTGTTCTTAATAAATTCGATCACCCCGGCCAACGCAGCCGTGACCGAAAGGCTGCCCGTATACCCGCCGGCGATGACCGTGTTCTCAAATTGCAGCAGCCCGCCCAACAGGCCCATCAGCAGCGCGCCAAAGAGCGCGCCGCCCAACACCAGCAGGTTATAAACCAGCCCCTTGCTGCGCAGCGAGGCAAAAAAAAGGCTGCCGCTGCTCAGCCCAATCGTATACACAAATAACACCAGCCCCAGGGTATAGATGATATCGGGCAGTTTTAAGGCCGGGTCGATGGCGCCAAAAGCCAGACCCACAAACAAAACCGCCGCCACCCCCAGATTGGCGCCGCCGATACGCAGTTTTCCCAGCGGATAGCCGATGCCGGCCACCAGAAAAAGCAGCAGCAGCGGGTTCTGGCTTAAAAAAGTGACCAGCCAGGTCATCCCTGCACCCGCAGCCCGACCAGCACAAAGACCAGCGCAACAACCACAGCCACCACCGCGGCCACAATCCAGGCCTGTTTCAGATCCACCTGATCTTGCAACTCAAAACCGGGGTAGCTCGGGACCACCTTGAACATCGGTCCTCCAAACCAGGCAAAGGCCAGCCCACCCAGCAGACCGCCCAAATGTCCCCAATTATCAATTCCCGGACGCAGCCCAAGGAAGAGATTGACGCCGGCAATGGTGACGATATTGATCAAAGCAGCGCGGGCGTTTCCGCCAAACAAAAAGCGGTTGCGCAGCACAAACACCCCTTCTGCAGCCAGCAGGCCAAAAATTGCGGTCGATGCGCCCAAAGATGGGCTGGGCGTTAAAATAAACGACAACACATTCCCGGCAAAACCACCCAGCACATACAGCATCAAAAAGCGGGAATGGCCGTAATAGCGTTCCAGCGATGGCCCCAGCGAGTAAAGCGCATACATATTCACCAGAATATGCACTGCGCTGCCATGCAACAGCATGGGGGTCAACAAGCGCCAGTACTGTCCCTGAACAATCAGCGGAGCAAACTTCACCCCCAACTGCACCGGGATATCAACCCCCGCCAGAAACTCCGTCAGGATCTGCAAAACATACATCCCGACAGTCACAACAATGAGAATATACGTCACCCACGGCCGCACGGGGTCGGGCAAACGCACCGAAACCGTTTGCGCCGCCTGCGGCTCATTCAAACGAGGGTCATCTTCTGTCGACATCATATCGTAATCTTTCTATGCGGGTGGCGGTGGTGTTCGGCCGAAAGGATTTCAATAATATTTTCCACCGCATGATCGAGACAATTTTCTGCATTAATCACCAGGTAATCAAACACATCCAGATGATCCATCTCTTCACGCGCAGCTTTTAAACGCCGCTCCAGGTTTTCGGGGGTTTCTGTGTTGCGATTCGCCAGCCGGCGATACCATTCCTCAGCATCATGCGGAAGAATAAAGATCATCACCGCCTCCGGGCACAGTTTGCGCACCTTCATCGCTCCCTGCACATCCACCCGCAAAATGGTGTCCTTTCCGCTGGCAAGCGCCTCGCGAATCTGCTGTTTTGGAATCCCTTTGTAATCATTATAGACCAACGAATGTTCAATCAACTCATCGCAAGCCATCATCCGTTCAAATTCTTCCTTGCTGACAAAGAAATAATCCACCCCGTGAACCTCGCCGGGGCGCGGCAGCCGCGAAGTGGCCGTCACCACAAAATGCATGGGATAGTTACGCTCTTTCAATGCTTTGACAACCGAGTCTTTTCCCACCCCAGACGGGCCAGAAATAACCACCAGTAAAGGCTGGGGGTGAAAAACATCAAACGAGAGGTTCTCTAATTGCATCGGCTTGCTGCCTCCAATGTATTGGGTGATGGTGCGGTTTTTAAACAGCAGATTTGCCCGGTTCGGGCTTTTCTGCCAGCATTGCGACGATCTTTATAAGGGCCGTGCGTTTCGAGCATTCGAAAGCACATTTTCTCTTGCGCTGATTATAATAGATATCGAACCGGTTCAGGTTGCAGCCTTGCAGAGCAAACCCTGCAAACGCAGCCCCGCAGCCTGAAGGGCACCCAATCAATGGATACGAGGTAGTCGGAATGCCAACTTATGAATTTCGCTGTTTGGCCTGCAAACGAAAATTTGATGTTTTTCTCTCTTTTGCAGACTATGGGAAAAAGCCTGTTCAATGCACCCGCTGTGGCAGCGATCAAGTCACCCGAAAAATTGGAAAGATCCGCGTGGCCCGCTCTGCCGCTGCCCGCCTGGAGAACATGGCAGACCCCTCCAATCTGGATTCGTTGGAAGAGGATCCGCGCGCGCTGGGCAAAATGATGCGTGAAATGCAGTCGGAGGTCGGCGAGAATATGGGCCCCATGTTTGATGAAGTGGTTCACCGGCTTGAACGTGGACACACCCCGGACGATATTGAACGGGATATGCCCGATCTAGCCGATGAGGGGGGTGGAATGAGCGGCGCAGATGCAATGGGTGGATTGGGCGGCATGTCTGACCTGGACGATTAGCCGGGTTTTTCAGCGCCTACAGCCTCCTGCAATTCTTCAAACGAGGTCATCTGCCCGATCGTGCGCAGAAACTCACTTAACGAAGCCGATTGGTCGCGCAGTTTTCGCACCGCCGGCCCCACAGGGTCTTCTCCGGCGGCCCCGCCAGGTTGGTCAGCATAGGCGCCATAAAACGCAAAATACGCCTGGTTCAATTTGCGAATCAAGTATCCCTGGTCCCAGAAGATCCGCCGGCGGGCTTCCATATATTGCTCTGCCGCTTCAATCTTGCCCTCCGCCAACATCCGGTCCACCGTCACCCGCGTTTCGCGCATCTCGGCCCGATAGTCAAACGGCGGCGGAGTGGGTTCGGGTTCAGAGAGCGGAGATGTTTCCTCCCCTGCTTCAGGGCTGGTCACCGCCTGAGGCGGCGCAGGCGGGGGCAGCAGCTCGGGGTAGTAATGTTCCAGTATCCACTGCCCAATTTCTTCGCCGGCAATGGAAGCGGTGGTTTCATTCATCGTGCGCAGTTCCGCAGTGGTCATATAATTGATCCCCAGCGGTCTGAGCGTCAGGTAGTTGTGGATCCACTCATGCGCAACCGTCTCCACTAAAAACGGGAGATTGGTCGTCCGCACCACCATGGTGGGGTAAACACCAATTCCGCCCACCGGAACCACCAGCGCCGATTGATCCAGTTTTTGCTGCACCTGATCTTCGAGACGGATAATCTCATCCAGAGACAGACCGGTTTTCAAAGAAATGTTGGCATCCTGACGGATCTGAGAACGGGGTGAAACAATCAACGCATCGGGCAGCGGGGTGGCATGATATAGCACCGCCGGAAAGGTCTGCCCCAGGGTGGTAATCTCCAATGACTGCACCGCTTCACTCACCTGCTGTTGTAAAACACTTTCACTCAAAGGTCCCATTGTCTCATAACGGGCATTGAGCTGTGCCAGTTCTTTGCGCACCGGCACGGCCGCGGCATCTTTGTTCACAATATTCGGGTCCGCAAAGATGATCTCAAGCCGCAGTTCGGCCTCCAGAATCTTGCGGGTCAGGTCCAGGGTTTCGCGCACCATTTTTGCCTGTTCGTCAGCCGGCAAATAACGAGATACCCCCAGCGCGGCCTGTCGCATTTTCACGCCCACCGCATTGGCGGTCCACTCCAGAAAATCAAATTCATATGCCCGGGTAAACTGGCGCACCTGCTCAACTGCATCGCCCGGGGCAGGCACAGCCCGTTGCACCAGCAGAACGCCGCCGATCAACAGAAAAACCGTTAAGATTACCCTGATAAGTCTTTTTGCCATTCTGATATCCACTCCGCCGCGGCTTCAGACCCGCAAAATCCGGGCCAATTTCACGCAGCCGCCTGTGACCGATTATAGCCGCGTTCAGCGGCCCGCAGGGAATGTGCAACTTGAAATTGACTGATTTCGTATAATAATTCAGGCAGGTTATGCAACCCGCTTAACAGACTTTCAGTTAAGTGGTTAAATAAGCGGTATTATTGGACAGGTGTAGCTGAAAAAGGATGTTGGAGAGCGGATCAATCTGAGGTTTAGCACAGATCCTTTCGTATCCTTTCACCGGCAGCAGTGACTTCCAGCAGCTATCCGACAGGCAGCAAAAAAGATCTTCCTGGCCCCCCCAGGCAAGAAAGAGGAATATATGAAGCGTAAAACAATTATCATCATTGCCGCAGTCGTCCTGGTGATTGTGGTGGCAGCCATAGTCATCATCCAGACGAGCTCATCGCAAAGCCAGAACTCACTTTTTCAAACCGCGGTCATTTCAAAAGGTGACTTAACCGCTTTCGTGGGGGCCACAGGCCGTGTCCGGCCAAACCAGTCAACCCAGGTTAACTGGCAAACCACCGGCCGAATTGAAAGCATTAACGTTGAAATAGGCGATCTGGCAGAAAGCGGTCAGATTCTGGCCCAGCTTTCCGACACTTCACTGTCACAATCGATCATCCTCGCCGAGGCCGATCTGGTAACCACGCGCCGCAGCCTTGAAGAACTTAAAACATCAGAGGTTGAACGGGCCAATGCCCAGTTGGCGTTGGTCAATGCGCAGGATGCGCTGGATGATGCCCAGAAATCGCGTAACCGCAAAGACTACACCCGCTCTTCGCAAGAAAACCTGGACATTGCGCGATCCAATTACATCATCGCTGAAGACGGCGTTCGGAAAGCGCAGGAATTGTATGATAAATTCTCGGGGTTGTCTGAAGAAAGCGCCATGCGCGCCGAGGCTTTCAGCCAACTGGCCGTCGCCAAACAGAACCGCGACCGGGCACTGGCCAACCTGAACTGGCTGTTGGGCCGGCCCGATGCACAGGAAGTTGCTCTGGCAGATGCAAATCTTGAGGTGGCGCGCGCCAACCTGGCCGCCGCAGAACGCGAATGGGAACGGCTGAAAAACGGCACCGATCCGCAGGATATTGCAGCCGCAGAGGCGCGGGTTAAGGCGCTTGAATCGACCCTTGCCCAGGCCCGTCTTGAGGCGCCCTTTACCGGAACCATTACCGAATCCAACTCGATGATTGGCGATCAGGTTACCCCCGGAACAGTTTCGTTTCGCCTGGATGATCTTTCTCATCTGCTGGTCGATGTGGAGGTGCCGGAAGTCGATATCAACCGCATTCGGGAAGGTTTTCCCGCGCAGATTTCATTTGATGCCATTCAAGGCAAAGAATATCTTGGCATTGTCAAGAAAGTCGGCCGGGTCGGCGCAGACGGAACGGGTGTGGTGAATTTCCTCGTCACGGTTGAAATTCAAAATGGAGATGAGGATGTCCGGCCGGGCATGACCGCAGCGGTGAATGTCATCGTCACCCAGTTGGAAGGCGTGCTGCTGGTGCCCAATCGCGCCGTTCGCCTGGTCGATGGCAAACGCACGGTTTTCCTGCTCAAAGAAGGCCAGCAGTCTCCGGTTGAAATTGAGCTGGGCGCTTCCTCCGATCAGTTTAGTGAAATCCTTTCTGGCGATATCAAAGAAGGGGATGAAATTATCCTCAATCCGATCATTCCCAGCAATGGCTTTATGATGGGCCGTTAGAGGAATTAATGGCAAACGATATTGTTATTCGGACCCAAAATCTGTGCAAAATCTACCGCATGGGTATGATGGAAGTGGCGGCACTGTGCGGGGTATCTTTTGAAATTGAGCGCGGCGAGGTGGTCTCCATTATGGGACCCTCTGGCTCGGGCAAGTCAACCCTGATGAATCTCCTCGGGTGTCTCGACCGGCCAACCAGCGGCGAATATTACCTGGATGGCGAACTGGTCTCTCATATGACCGACGATCAGTTGGCCAGCGCCAGAAACCGCAAGGTGGGTTTTGTTTTTCAGAGTTTCAATTTACTCCCCCGCTCGAGCGCACTGGCCAATGTGGAACTGCCCATGCGTTATTCGGGCATCACCAAAGGCCGCAGCGACCGTGCCCGTGAGGCGTTGGAGGCGGTGGGGTTGAAAGATCGCGTTCATCACCGGCCCACCGAACTCTCGGGCGGCCAGCAGCAGCGCGTGGCCATTGCCCGCGCACTGGTGAACGACCCGGCCATATTGATGGCCGATGAACCCACCGGCAACCTGGATTCGAAATCGGGTAAGGAAATTATGGAACTGATCCTCTCGCTCAATCGCGACCGGGGCACCACATTAATTATTGTCACCCACGATCCGAAAATCGCCGAGCAGACCCAGCGGGTTTTGCGTTTGCGCGATGGCGCACTGGAGAGCGACACATGAACCTGGGCCAATCTTTCATCGAAGCCTTAGAAAGTTTGAGCGCGAACAAACTACGCTCTGCATTGACCATCCTGGGAATAGTCATCGGGGTGGCCGCGGTGATCGCCATGCTGTCAGTCGGTCAGGGAGCGCAAAACTCCATCACCGGTTCCATCAGCGGCATCGGCAGCAATCTCCTGTTCGTTTTTACCGGCAACCAGAACCAGGAGATCCGCAATATCAAACCGCTCACACTGGGTGATGCCAATGCCATTGCCGATCCTTTGCAGGCTCCATCGGTTGCCGCGGTTGCACCCATTTTATCCACCAGTGTCACCGTCGCCGCGGGGGGCGAAAACACCCGCGTAGATCTCAGCGGGATCACCCCGGCCTACCAACCAGTGCGCAATTATGCGGTAACCGAAGGTGAGTTTATCAACGAGCAGCATATGATCGGCCAGGCCTCGGTGGCTCTGATCGGCCCCGAAGCAGCCGATAAGCTCTTCAACCGCCGCGATGGTCTGGTGGGCGAATCGGTGCGCATCGAGGGCCAGCCTTTCCGCATCATCGGTGTGCTCGAATCAAAAGGCGGCGGGTCCTTCGGCAGTCAGGATAACATTATTCTGATCCCCTTCACCACCGCCCGTTCGCGCATTATTCAGCGCGGCATCGACTATGTGGATGTGATCTTTGTTTCGGCGGTTGATGCCGATTCTGTGCAAATTGCCAGCGATGAGATTGCCCAGATATTGCGCACGCGCCACCGCACCGTCATTGGCCTGGATGATTTCACAATCTTTTCGCAGGAAGATATTGCCCAGACCGCCAGCAGCATCACCGGGGTGTTAACCATCTTTTTGGGCGGCATTGCCGGCATTTCACTGCTGGTGGGCGGTATTGGCATTATGAACATCATGCTGGTCTCAGTCACCGAACGCACCCGCGAAATCGGTCTGCGCAAGGCGCTGGGAGCGCGCAAAAAAGATATCCTGATCCAGTTCCTGACCGAATCATCTTTGCTCAGTTTGATGGGCGGTATCATCGGCATTGGTTTTGGCTGGTTGATTGCCTTTGTTGTCGGACAGGTCGCCGCAGCAAACGACACCCCCTTCACTCCCGTGGTCGGCGCAGATGCCATTCTGATGGCAACCATATTTTCCACCGCGGTCGGGCTGTTCTTTGGAATTTATCCCGCAAACCGGGCTGCCTCACTGCAACCGGTCGAAGCATTGCGTTACGAATAGGGAGAAACAACAATGCAGGAAAAGCTGGAACAACTAAAATCAATTCTTCATGAGGTCAGTGACCTCAATTATGCCCAGCAGGTTCTGGGCTGGGACCAACAGACCTATATGCCATCCGGCGGCGCCGAAGATCGCGGCGACCAGCTTGGCACACTGGCAAAAATCACCCACGAAATGTTCACCGCCGACCGGGTTGGACAACTGATTGAAGACCTCAACCCCCTGGCCGCCAGCCTGCCGGCAGATTCCAATGACGCTTGCCTGCTGCGCGTGACCAAACGAGATTATCAGAAAGCCACCCGCATGACTTCGGAATGGGTCGCGGCATATGCGCGGGTCACCGCGGTGGCCCAGCAGCACTGGCAGAACGCCAAAGCCGCCAACGATTTTGAACTCTTCCGGCCGGATCTCGAAACCATTATCGAGCTGCGCCGCCAGTATGCCGATTTCTTTAAGCCTTTCGACCATGTCTATGATCCGCTGCTGGATGACTTCGAACCCGGTTTAAAAACCGCAGAAGTGCAATCCATCTTTAACACCCTGCGTCCCCAACAGATTGAACTGCTCCAGGCCATTAAAAGCCGCCCACAGGTGGAGGATCGTTTCTTGTATCAGCACTTTGACCCCGAGAAACAATGGGCTTTTGGGGTCGAGGTCATCTCGAAATATGGATACAACTGGGAACGCGGCCGCCAGGATAAATCGGTGCATCCTTTTACCACCGGGCTGGGCTGGGGCGACGTGCGCATCACCACCCGCATCGACCCCGACTACCTCGGCACGGGCATGTTTGGCACCTTCCACGAGGCCGGTCACGGGCTTTATGAACAGGGCATTTCGGCCGAATTGCGCCGCACGGCCCTGTGCACCGGCGCTTCGATGGCTGTGCACGAGTCGCAGTCGCGCATGTGGGAGAACCTGGTCGGGCGGTCGCTGCCCTTCTGGCAGCATTTCTACCCCCGCCTGCAGGAGCTTTTCCCGGCCCAGCTTGGTGCGGTCTCACTGCCTGAGTTTTATCGCGGCATCAACCGCGTCCAGCCGTCTTTTATCCGGGTGGAAGCCGATGAAGCCACCTACAACATGCACATTATGCTGCGTCTCGAGCTTGAAATCGCCTTAATGGAAGGCAGCCTGGCCGTAAAAGACCTGCCCGCCGCCTGGGATGAGCGAATGCGCGACTATCTGGGCGTCACCCCGCCCGATGCAGCCCACGGCGTCTTGCAGGATGTTCACTGGTCCAGCGGGTTACTGGGTTACTTCCCCACCTATGCGCTGGGCAATCTGGTCTCGGCGCAGTTATGGGAGAAAATCAACAGCGACCTGCCCGACATTGATGAGCAAATTCGGCGCGGTGAGTTTGGCGGGCTGCTGGGTTGGCTGCGTGAGAAGATCCACATTTACGGAGCGAAATTTGAACCCCAGACGCTGGTAAAGCAGGTTACGGGCTCAAAAATTGACCCACAGCCCTATCTGCGCTATCTAAACAGCAAATACAGCGCCATTTACGGGCTATGAAATTCGGTCTTGTTCTGCCCACCTACGGACCCGGCGCCGGGCGGATGGCCATCATCGATGCCGCGCTGGCCGCCGAAGATTCAGGTTTTGACTCGATCTGGGTCACCGATCATCTGGCCCTGCCGGTGGATGACGCAGAGCGCTTCACCCCGATATTTGAAGCCATCAGCACGCTTTCGTTCCTGGCCGGGTCCACCAGCAGGGTCCGGCTGGGAATTTCAGCCCTGGTGCTGCCCCAGCGGAATGCCATCGAGGTCGGCAAGGCGTTGGCCACGCTGGATAATCTCTCGGGGGGCAGGGTAATGCTGGCGGCCGCCATCGGCTGGTCGGCCGGCGAATATGCCAACCTGGGCTATTCCTTCACCGACCGGGCCAAACGCGTCGAAGAGAGCATCAAAGTGCTGCGCACCCTGTGGCGCGGCCGCCCAACAGCCAACTTTCGCGGTGAGTATTATCATTTCCAACGTCTCACCTTCCAGCCCGGCCCGGTGCAAAGCGGCGGCCCGGTGTTATGGGTGGCGGGCAACGCCGCAGCCTCATTGCGCCGCGCAGTTGCGCTGGGCGACGGCTGGCACCCCAACCTGCGGTCGGCCGATGTTCTCCGCCAGGAGCTCGACAGCATTCGCGCCAGGCTGATGGGCCGGCCCTTCACCGTCAGTATGCGTATGCCGGTGGGTGACAGCGAAGGGCTTTCGGGCACATCAGCACAGATCATCGAGCAATTAAAAACCTACGCCGCAGCAGGGTTAGAATATCCGGTGCTGCATTTTAAAGGCGCCCCCCACGAACAAGAAAACTCGCTGCGCAAATTCGCCCGTGAAGTGCTGCCCGTTTTGCGGTAAGCGCTATAAT
>CAZQLE010000050.1:0-22208 GCA_964593905.1 uncultured Anaerolineaceae bacterium
GGTTTGGGAGTTGCTTTCGCCAGCGGCCTGTCAACCAGGGCGGTTTTGGCATCTGCACCAGATTTTGACCGGGTTGTTTTGGCTGCCCCCACCGGTTTTTGATCCGTTGTGCCGCCCTTTGGGGTGCGCCTGGCACCCGCCGCCGGCCCGGCAGAGGCTTTCGGCGGGGCGGTTTTCCCGGTGGTTGCCGCAGCGGGTTTTGCCGGCGCAGGAGCCGGTTTTGCGCTCTTGCTCTTCTCTTTGACCGTTGTCGAAATAGACGCAGCCGCCTTTGCAGCTTTACCCTTTGCGGCGGCCGCCTTTTTCTCGGCCGCTTTCTTCTCATCCGAGCCGCCGCTGCCCAGTCCCCACCAGCTTAAGGCATCCTCAACTGGCGTAAGATATTCCACACCGTCGCCTGCACGCAGCGGAACAACCGGTTCGGCAACACGGGTGCGTTTGGTTAATGGCAGGTCGCCAAATTTCACCAGCTTGCCGGCCGCCAGACTAAAGCGGTAATAATAACCGCTGTCTTTTTGTCCTGCCGTAATCCCGATCAACAACTCATTTTTCTGAGGCTTAAAAGCAATCACGCCCTGTCCATATCGTCCCTGCCGCGGAATTTCTTCTTCAGGCAGCCGCCAGGTGCGGGCCTGATTGGTAACCAGCATCACCTCTTGCCCGCTCTTAATCACACACGCGCCCGCTGTCTGATCTCCGGCTTTCAATTTAATTCCATTAACACCTGCCGCAACCAGCCCCATTGAACGCACTTCTTCTTCCGCAAAGCGAATCGCCATTCCCTGTCCCGTAACCAGCACAATATCCTGTTGGCCGCTGCTCAACCGGGCATCGATCAGACTGTCGCCGCCATTAATTTTTACCAGGGTAAAAGCCTGGGACGACGGACCGGGCAATTCAATCAGCGCAGTCCGTTTCACCATACCCATGCGGCTGGTGGTAACCACAAACCGTTCGGCAAAGTGATCATCGCGCGCCGGCAGCGCAAAGATGGCTGCCAGCCGGTCGGTCTCCTCCAACGCACTGATCTTTTCCAAGGCTGCACCGGCCGCCAAGTCTTCAGTTTCGGGCAGCGTTTCCACCATCACACTCGAAGCCCGGCCAGTTTCACTCACCAGATACAGGGTCTGGTGCGTATTGGTTTTCAATATAAACCGGGGAATATCACGGCCGGAATATTTGGGCAGCCGATCAGCCATGATCCGCGATAATTTTCCCTCGTTGCTTGCCACCACCCAGGCGGTTTTGGCCGGGGTGAGCGCCATGGCGGTGAGCAGCTCTTTGCCCGACTCACCCGCCTTCAGTTTTACAATCTGCGTGCGGCGTGCGTCACCGTAGGTCTCGCGCACCAACATCAGCTCTTGCGCCACCTGCTCGCGCATTTGCCTGGGTGAACGCAGCAAGGCTTCCAGCTCTTTAATAGTTTGCAGCAGTAGTTTATACTCTTCTTCGATTTTCTTTCGTTCCAGGGCCGCCAGACGGCGCAGAGGCAGCTCCAAAATGGCCTGCGCCTGAATATCTGAAAGCTTATAGCGCTTTATCAACCGCTCGCGAGCTGTTTCCACATCCGGCGAATTGCGGATCAGGGCAATGATTTCTTCCAGATTTTTGAGCGCCACCCGCAGGCCTTCCAGAATATGGGCCCGCTTCTGCGCCTTGCTCAGATCAAATTCTGCCCGGCGGCGAATGACCTCCAGGCGGTGCTCCAGATAAACCTTAAGCGCCTGTTTCAGGCTTAACAGCCGCGGCTCACTCTTGACCAGAGCCAGCAGCGTAATTCCAAAGGTGGATTGCAGCGGTGTGTGTTTGTACAGATAAAGCAGCACCGCATCCTGATCGGCACCCTGCTTCATCTCGATCACAATTCGCATCCCCTGCCGGTCCGATTCATCGCGCAGATCAGAGATTCCCTCCAAATCGCCATCGCGCACCAGATCGGCAATCCGTTCGATCAAGGTGGATTTATTGGTCAGATATGGCAATTCAGTGATAATCAAACGGCTTCGGCCGCGGCCCATATCTTCTACGTGCACCCGCCCCCGCACCGTCAGTTTTCCGCGCCCGGTGGCATAAGCAGACTGAAGTTCGTTACTATCGTCTTCCTGTAAAATGATCCCGCCTGTCGGAAAATCAGGACCTTTAACAAACTTTAGCAGATCATCCACCGCAATATCATCCAGATGATCCCACTGTTTCAGCATATATACCGACGCGTCCACAACTTCGCTCAGGTTATGCGGCGGAATATTGGTCGCCATGCCCACCGCAATACCGGTGGAGCCGTTCACCAAAAGATTGGGCACAGCCGCCGGAAGCGCCAGGGGCTCATCCAGGCTGTCATCAAAGTTGCGCCCAAAGTTGACCGTATCGCGATCAATATCTGCCAGAATTTGCATTGCAAAAGAGGTCAGCCGCGCCTCGGTGTACCGCATGGCCGCCGGCGGATCGCCATCCACCGAGCCAAAGTTGCCCTGCCCCTCCACCAGCGGGTAGCGGATGGTAAAATCCTGTGCCAGACGCGCCATGGCTTCATAAACGGCCGAATCTCCGTGCGGGTGATATTTACCCAGCACTTCGCCGACAATTCTGGCCGATTTTTTGGTCGCCGTATCAGGACGTAAACCCATATCATACATCGCATAGAGAATGCGCCGTTGAACAGGTTTTAATCCATCTCTGGCATCCGGGAGTGCTCGTGACACAATAACACTCATCGCATAATCCAGGTAAGACTGCTGCATCTCCTGGTCAATATCCACTTTGCGCACAAGACCCAACTCCATATACGGCTCCTTTGATCAGTTCTCACCCTATCTTACGAACAAATTTTCAATTCGTCAATAAGAACAACCCGATACTGCCTTGGTTGTGGTCGTAAATTACCCGATTTAAAGGGATTTTCCTCCATCGGCCAAATAAAAGACCGCTTTCCAAACCAGAAAGCGGTCTAAAACAGATGCAACAAAACGGCAGTTTATTTGGTGGCCAGGCTCAAATTCAGGTTACACAGCGTGGTGCCGCCCTTTACCAGCGCCCATTGAGACGAATAAGTGCCCAGGCCCGACGGCGCTTTCATGTCGATGACGATTTTAATCGTATCGCCCGAAGCAACATTGGAAGGCAGGTCAAATACCGTGCGGCCGTCAGACTGAAAGTTGTTGCCGCCCACGTATTTATAATCGATCGCGCTGGCTTCCCACGTTGTGCTGCCCGTATTTTTGATCGTCCAGGTGCCATCAAAATCACCATTACGGGCAATTGCGTCTGTCGGAGAAGAGCTCTGGACCGAGCAGCTCGGCTGATAGGAGGTGGTGTCACTGGTGCTGCCGCCGCCACTCGAGGCAAAATCTACATTGCGGAACGAGTTATAGGCATAGAACCCGTTTTTACTATCCACGCGGATTGCCAACAGACTGACATCAATGGCCGAACCGGGCAAATTGACTGTGAACGTGATGTCGCCATTGCTGCCTGAGTTGATATTTCCGACAATTTCACCCTGCTTTGAGAACCCGTAAAACGGCCCAACTTTGATGGAGAAATCCGTGTAGGCGGGCATGCCAATGATTCGTGCAGTGACCGTACGGTTCTCATCCACCCCGACCACATTCAAGCGCGGCCCGCGGCCGCCCGTGCTGCCGCCCGTAACCGGCACAACCGGGGTCACCTGGATCAAATTGGAATTTGCATACGTGGTGGAGGCCAACAGGGCGCCAGCGGTGGTCTCAAAACGCACCGAAATCTGGCTGTTATCGCGAAGCACGGTCGGAAGTGGAATTACCACATCAAAAGTTCCGGCAACCGTGCGAAGCACACCGGCAATCACGCTGCTCGAAGGCACACCAATGGCTTCCATGCGCACCTGCACATCGGTATCGGCCGGGAAATTATAGACACGCAGGGTCACCGATTCATTGAATTTTACAGATCGGACCTCAAGTGTCGGGGTGCCCGAGGCAAAAACCGGAGAGGCAAATCCAAACACCGCCACAACCAGAGAGAACATCAAGACAATTGACATAATTTTCGTTTTCATTTTAGCTCCTTCGCAATCCTGAATACATCAGGCAGCTCTTTTTTATAACGCCGTACACCCATAATAAGTTCCCAAAATCGATACCATCCATCTTATAAATCATTTTAGCACACGCAAAAACAACTCACCACAGGCGCTTCAAATAGATATACGTCAAAACACACCCGCAGGATGCATAAAATCAGCTTAAATAAAGCCAGGCGGGTTTCAATTTTATACAGCCGGGGGTTAAATAAAAAAATAACCGCCTCCCATTTTCAGGAAGGCGGTTGGTAAAGATCAAAAACTTGAATTAGTCGGTGCTGCTCGGAAGGTTGGAAACCGAAATGGTCTTGTTTGACGAATCATCCAGATTATCAAACCGC
Organism: uncultured Anaerolineaceae bacterium; assembly: GCA_964593905.1. GTDB lineage: Bacteria > Chloroflexota > Anaerolineae > Anaerolineales > Anaerolineaceae > CAZQLE01. Next base: position 4,402 of record CAZQLE010000050.1, read on the forward strand.
CCGTGCACAAAGCCCGTCCCTGCCGGGATCAGCTTACCGATGATGACGTTTTCCTTCAGACCAAAGAGCGGGTCTTCAGTGTTGGCAATGGCTGCCCCGGCCAGCACCTTAATGGTGTGCTGGAAGGAGGATGCCGACAGGAACGAATCGGTGCTCAATGAGGCTTTGGTCACACCCAGCAGAATTTCAACATACTTGGCAGGCTGCTTGCCATCTGCGGCCAGGCGTTCGTTGACCATGCGAATCTCCAACCGGTCGACCACATCCATCGGCAGATAGGGCGTGTCACCCGGACGAATAACCTGAACCTTGCCCAGCATCTTGCGGATGATTACCTCAAAATGCTTGTCGTTGATGTTCTGACCCTGAGCACGGTACACCCGCTGGATCTCAGAGAGCAGGTACATCTGGCAGGCATCGCGGCCCTTAATTTTCAGCACGGTGTGCGGGTTCAAAGAACCTTCGGTAAGCGCCGTGCCCGCTTCCACATGTTCGCCGTCTTTGATGATCAGGCGTGAGGTGGAAGGAATTTCATATTCTTCACTCTCCCGGTTTTCATAGGAGACAACCACTTTGTTGTTTTCCAGACGCACACGCCCGGCATGCTGTGTAGTAATGGTGGCATCATCAAAAGCCGCCACCGCATCACCCAGCGAGATGGAAGATTCATCCTTAACCAGAATGTTCCAGCCTTCGGGCACGTCATACTCGTCGCTCATCATTTCGCTGTGATCCACGCGCACTGTGCGCTGATCATTGAACCGGTCCGACTGGATAATCTTGGCAACACCCGAGATCTGAGTGATAACTGCCTCACCCTTCGGGGTACGGCGGGCTTCAAAGAGCTCTTCCACACGCGGGAGACCGGTGGTGATATCGCCGCCGGCCGCCACACCACCGGTGTGGAAGGTGCGCAGCGTAAGCTGGGTGCCAGGTTCACCAATGGACTGAGCAGCCACAATACCAACCGCAGCGCCAAGATCAACTTCTCTGCCCCGGCCAAGGTCCAGGCCATAGCATTTCGCGCAGATACCGTGGGTCAGTTCGCAGGTCATTGGTGAGCGAACCTTAACCACATCCACATGCGAGGCAGCTACCTTGCGGACCATATCGTGATCAAGCACCGCATTGGGCTCGGCCAGAATCTCACCCGTGGTGGGATCAATGATGCGGGCAGCCGCCAGGCGGCCAAACAGACGCGTTGCAAATGACTGACCGGCCACATCTTCTGAACGGCGCACCCACAAACCATCTGTGGTGCCGCAGTCAAATTCATTGATAATCAGGTCCTGGGCCACATCCACCAGACGGCGGGTCAGGTAACCGGCATCCGCCGTACGCAGCGCGGTATCGGCCAGACCTTTACGCGCACCATGTGTGGAGATGAAGTATTCCAACGCGGTCAGGCCTTCGCGGAAGTTGGATTGGATCGGCAGGCGAATAATACGACCCGACGGATCCGCCATCAAACCGCGCATACCGGCCAACTGGGCAATAGGGCCAAAACCGCCCTTTGTTGCACCCGAATTTGCCATCGTTGCCAGGTTACCGTTGGGATCCATATTCTTGCGCACGGTATCGGCAACTTCTTTGGTCGTCTGCTGCCAGATCTCGATCACCCGTTCGTTGCGTTCCTGTTCGGTCAAAAGGCCACGCCGCCAGGCGCGGTTGACATTTTCTACTTCCTGCTGTGCTCTGCCCAGAATTTCTGGCTTTTGCGGCGGGATGGTAATGTCGGCCACAGCGATGGTGGAACCGGAGCGCATGGCAAATTCAAAACCGATATCTTTAATATGGTCAGCGACCTCGGTCGTCACTTCTTGACCACAAATTTCATATACTTCGGCCACCAGGTCTTTCACACCACCTTTATCCAGCACATCATTGAAGAACTGGATATCAGTCGGCAGAATACGATTGAAGATTACCCGGCCAACAGTGGTATCGACCAGACGCGATACAGGCTCAGCCGTACGGTCACCTTTTTCGTCATACCAGGTGGTGGCCTTTAATTTAACCTTGGCATGGATGTGAATCTGCCCCAGGCTGTACGCCAGTTCCACTTCTTCCATACTGGCAAAGATGCGGCCATCCCCCATGTGAGGGCGGGTATCCAGCAGGGTCAAATAATACACACCCAGAACCATATCTTTTGACGGACTGATGATCGGTTCACCATCGGCCGGTTTCAGCAGGTTCTTTGAAGAAAGCATTAACTCACGGGCTTCTTTAACTGCCTTCTCAGACAACGGCACATGCACAGCCATCTGATCGCCGTCAAAGTCTGCGTTAAAAGCGGTGGTAACCAGCGGATGAAGCTGAATTGCACTGCCTTCGATCAAAATTGGCTCAAAAGCTTGAATACCCAGGCGATGCAGGGTTGGTGCACGGTTCAAAAGCACCGGGCGGTCTTTAATGACCTCTTCAAGCACTTCCCAGACCTCGGGGCGGTTGCGTTCGATAAAGCGGCGCGCGCCCTTCACATTGGCGGCGTAGTTATGCGCCACCAGGCGAGAAATGACAAACGGACGATAAAGCTCCAATGCCATTGCCTTGGGCAGACCACACTGGTAGAGTTTCAACTTGGGGCCGACCACAATTACCGAACGGCCCGAGTAGTCAACGCGCTTGCCCAACAAGTTGCGGCGGAAACGGCCCTGTTTACCCTTCAGCATATCGCTGAGCGATTTCAGCTCCCGGCGGCCGCGGCGCGAAAGCGCCTTGCCGCGCTGGCTGTTATCAATCAACGAATCGACTGCTTCCTGAAGCATACGCTTCTCATTGCGCACAATCACGTCCGGGGCGCCCAGTTCCAACAAGCGCTTAAGACGATTGTTGCGATTGATCACCCGGCGATAAAGATCATTCAAATCAGAGGTGGCAAACCGGCCGCCATCCAACTGCACCATTGGGCGCAAATCGGGAGGAATTACCGGCAGAACGGTCAAGACCATCCATTCAGGGCGGTTGCCCGAACGGCGGAAAGCCTCCACCACCTTCAAACGCGTGGTGGCCTTCTTGCGTTTCTGCTTGCTTTTTGAAACCCGCACCTCGGTCCACAGATCTTCTGAGAGCTTATTCAGATCCAGCCGTTTCAGAATATCGTAGAACGCCTCGGCGCCCATATCTGCGCGGAAGACCTGGCCCCAGCGCTGCTTCAATTCGCGATAGCGGCTTTCGCCCACAAACGTGAACGGGCGCAGCTCTTGAAGCTCATCCCGCATCCGAGAGTTCTGACCCTGCGATTCAGTCGATTGATCTTCCAACTGGTTGCGCAACACTTCCATTTGCTCGTCTGCTTCAGCGCGAATGGTTTGTTTTTGAATTTCCAGTTGCTGAACGTCGCGTTCGATTTCCTTGCTGGTTTCGGTTTCAAGCTCATCCAGACGCTCTTTAACCACCCGCTGGACCTTCGAAAGGTGCTTCGATTCGATCAGATCGCCAGCGTTGGCAATCGTCACATTCGACGCAGTGAACACCACCGCAGTACGGGTCGGCTGACCGATCAGTTCCTGCAAATTGCGCTCCAACCGCTGACCTTCCTGAACCACAGGCTCCAGACGTGCGGCAATCTGTTCTTCTTTGCGCGAAATCAATTCATCGCGCTGCTGCTGAATTTCAGCAAACTTGCGATCGCGGTCTTTCTTAACTTCCAGAATTTTGTTGTTCACCTGCTGGGCGACTTCACGTTCTGATACGCTGATTTCATCTTCCAGGCGGCGTAAAGCCTTCTGGCGCGCATCCTCATCCACATACGTAACGATATACTGGGCAAAATACAGCACCCGGTCCAGGTTACGGCGCGAGATATCCAGCAGCAGGCCCAGATAAGAAGGAATACGACGGGTGTACCAGATGTGTGCTACCGGGGTTGCAAGTTCAATATGCCCCATGCGTTCACGACGTACAGCCGAACGGGTAACTTCAACGCCGCACTTGTCGCAAATAATACCTTTATAACGGGGATTCTTGTACTTTCCACAATAACACTGCCAGTCACGGGTGGGACCAAAAATTGCTTCACAGAACAGGCCGTCTTTTTCAGGTCGTAAACGGCGATAGTTAATGGTCTCCGGTTTCAATACCTCACCATAAGACCAACTTCGGATCGTCTCAGGTGATGCCAGGCTGATTTTTAATGCGACCAAACCCTTAGTTTCCACAAACGCCTCCTGCTATATTCCCTGGAGTTGAATACGCAAAGCGCGTGAGGAGAGGACCTCAAGCGCTCATTATTGATTAAGTGGACAATTTATCAATACACATGCAAATTGAGATTATATCACAAATTTCCATTTGTAAAGCGTTTTTTCAGGATATTGACCATATTGGTTTTTAATTTGTGATTTTAAAACTCGGCAACTTTCGGCTGCGGGTTGTGCAAATAGGGCAGCTCCAGGAAAAACACACTGCCCCGGCCCAGTTGGCTTTCCACCCAGACTTTGCCATGATGCCGCTCTGCAATCGATTTGACAATTGCCAGCCCCAACCCGGTGCCGCGCTGCTGATACGCCTCACGCCTGCCGCTGCGGTAAAACTTTTCGAACATATGCGGCAGATCCAGTGGAGCAATTCCAATCCCCGTATCGCGAACTTCAACCACCACGGTTGCCGGGCCAGCGTTCAATTTTACCCGCACTTCGCCCCCCACCGGGGTATATTTGATCGCATTTTCAATCAGATTATAAATGGCCTGCTGCACCAGTGCCGGGTCTGCCTGAATGCGGATGGGAACCAGGTGTCCCTGCGTTTCGCCATCTACAAATTGAACCCGGACTTTATTTTGTGACGCCTGTGGGACAAGCTGGTTAATCACCGTGTCAACCACTTCGGTCACCGGCGTTTCTTCAATCTTTAACCCAACCCCGGTTTCAATCCGGCCCAGATCCAACAGATTATTCACCAACCGCGAAATGTTATCCACCCCGGCTACGATCTTGGTAATGTAATTCTTTTGCTGATCGTTAAGCTCACCCACCATCTGAATCATGGTCGCATATCCGCGCATCAAGGTCAGCGGCGAACGCAAGTCGTGGCTTACAGTAGAAACAAAGTCAGATTTTAAGGAATCCAGCTCTTTGTAATGTGTTACATCCCGCAAAATGCAAATCTTGCCCACCGATTGGCCTTCAACCAGCACAGGCGAAACACTGGTATAAAAGATCCGTCCACCGGGCAATGTAATTTCACGCGAGATAACGCCCTCTTCGGTTGGCATTGTAACCAGACGGTAAACATCATCCTGCTGAATGACTTCACGAATTGGTTTGCGGGGTGAGGCCGACCCGATCAAACCGGGCACCTGCAAAGCAGCCGGGTTCAGCAACAGCAAACGCATCTGTTCATCAATCACCATGACCGGCTCCGGTGTAGAAGCCAACACGGCTTCCAACCGTTGGCGGCCAATTTCTGCTGTGGTGTACAACCGCGAATTTGAAGCCGCCAGCGCTGCCTGACCGGCCAGCGTATTCAAGAAACGCACATCTTCATCTGAGAAAGTCTGCGGCTCGTTAAAAGCCATCCACAACACACCGTAGTACTGGTTCTCATGATGCACTGCCTGGGCGATGATCGCCCCCGGAACCGGCTTCCCCGTTGGAAAAACCAGCCGGCGGGTGCGTGCAGCATTGGGAATCGACAGGAACAACTGCTGCTGCATCAATTCAAAGATCTGATCATCCAGGTAACTAAAACGATCTGCAGAGGGGCCATACCCGTAGGTGGTACGGAACTCATCATCCTGAGGGTCAAATGACGCCCCGCGCGTCAATACAATCCGCGCCATACAGGCCGTATTCCCCATTGCTGCTTCAAGAATCGGCTGAACGGCATCCCCCACATCCAGATGCGCCGCAACACCCTGGCTGACCTTGAGCAGCCGTTTTAGCTCATCCAGACGGGCCTTAAGACCCACCCGCATTTTTTCAAACGCCCGCCCAAACTGGCCGACCTCATCCTCGCCGGCAATCACCAGGGCATGATCCAACTGCCCCTGAGAGATGTTCGTTGCCTCAATCGCCAGGCGTTTCAATGAAGAGGTGATTGAATTCAAACTCAGGCGCAGCAACAGAAAAGCGACAACCGTCAACAAGAGCAGCATCAACAAAAGCGGAATTGCAATATCCAAAGCCAGACGTTGAGCCTCGGACCGGGGGACATAAAGCAACACAGACCAGGGCCGGCCCACCACTGGCCGGTAAAAGACCAGTTGGCTGGTGCCCAGCGAAGAAACATCCTCATAGAAATCGGCCTTCGTAGAAAGTTGGCCGATATATTTATCCATTACCCGTTGAGAGTTTGAGTGATACAAAATCTGGTCATTCTCATCCAGAATAACACCCTCACCGTTAAGGTCTTTCACCGATTGTAAAGCCTCAATCGCCGGCTGGGTAAAAGGGTTGTTGCTTAAGTCTGTCCGGCCAAGCAAGACCCCCAGAATTTGCCCATCTTTGGCGCGAATCGCCGCGAGAAAAGAAACCTGGGCCGTGCTTTCACCCGGCCAGGGTTTCAACGTATAGGTTTGAACAGGCACCCCGCGCAGCGCCAGCGGAATGCCCGATTTCTCTTCCATCGTCATTTGAAGCTGGTCAATACTCGCCACCGGGTACCCGCCTACCGGGATGCCGTTGCGGTCAAATAAAAACAACTGCCTGAAATAAGGCACAGCGCGAATTTGCTCGGCCAACCGGTCGGGAACATAAACGGTTGGATGATTTGCCAGATCTTCAGTCGCCATATTCAGAATCAGGTTTTGCCCCGATTCCAAAAAATATGGCAGGCTTTGCGCAGCAACCTGGGTGGTGCTTGAAAGACGCTGTTCAATCATATCACTGGCTGCGTTGCCGGCCACAATCCAGTCGGTCAACATCAGGGTCACAAACAATACGCCCACCAACGGGGCGGTTGTATTAAAAAACCGCGCCTGAAGATTCGTCTCCGAAGGAGAAGGCTCAAGCGGCGCGCGTCTGCCCCATAAGGGTGAGTTTGAAAGATACGCCGCCTCACCAATAAAACTGGCCGCAAACAACCCCGCGAACTGCGCCAGAATGGTAAACCACGACTGGGTAACCGCGTAATCAATCCGCGTCGCCAGGTCGCCGTTGGTCGCCAGAAAAGCGGTGAGCAAATAAAATGGCACCAGCATAATGCTTACCGCCGGTGCAGAAAAAACCGGGTGCCGCAGCAAGCGGTATGAAGTCGTTCGATAGCGCTGGCGAATCATATACGAAAACGCCATCGCCAGCACCCCAAACTCCAGGGGGGTAAATATGTTATGCGTCCCCCAGAAAGCCTGTAAAAGACCTGAAAACAAAGCAAGAATGACGGCCGCGCCAGAACCTAAAAACCCTGAAGCCAACACGACAGGGACCATTCCCAAAATCATGAAGAACGGTTTAACCGGTTCCTGAGGGATAAAAGGCAGGGGCAGTGGATTGGGGTTATTAAATTCAAGTCCCCCAAAAAAGGCCGTCAACGGCGTTAACGCTGCCAGCGCCAAAAACAAAAGCCAGCGTTGGCGATCTTTCAACCAGCGCGCTTCATGCCACAAAAATACCATATACCCCAGGCCGGCAGCAATAATCAGCCACCCAATCCATCCATAAAAGACGAACGGGAATTCAAGATAACCGTTTTGGTTCGGCAATGAGGGTATCAGATTCATAATGAAATCTCAAGAAACTTGTTTCATTATAGCATCAAGCGCCGCCTGATTGACCTTTTGGAAAGAAATTCCGCCATTTATTCTCCCCGGGCCAGCGCGCACACCAGATCCAAAATTTCCTTCGCCGATTTTCCATCCGAATTAATGATCACCGCATCTTGCGCCGGACGCAAAGGTGCCACCGTTCGAGTGGAATCGATGCGATCCCGCCGCCGCATCGATTCAAGCAGGGTATCAAAATTGGCAGTCTCACCCCGCGCAGTCACCTCTTCAAACCGCCGCCGCGCGCGTTCTTCAACCGAGGCATCCAGATAAATTTTTAAATCGGCTTCGGGCAACACCACCGTGCCAATATCCCGCCCAACCATAACCACCTGCCCACGCTGACCGATTCGCCGCTGCTGGGCGGTCATCGCAGTGCGCACCCGCGGATAAGCGGAAACTACCGAGACATTTGCTTCAACTTCTGCCCGGCGCACTTCCCAGGTAGCGTCTTCACCATCAATCGCCACATCCGCTTTACGGCCATCGTTCACCGAAGGCTGGTTGACATCAATTTGAATCTGTTCCGCCAGCGCCGAGACCTGTTCCTCGTCATTCACATTCACCGACCGTTTCAACACGGCCCAGGTCACTGCACGATACATAATCCCGGTATCAAAAAACAAATACCCAAGACAGTGGGCCAACTGCTCGCCCAGGGTCGATTTTCCAGATGCAGCCGGACCATCAACGGCAATAATTTTGGGTACACGCATAAGAAATCTCCTGAAATAAATAATATCGACCATTCCACTGGTCTGCCATCGCTCTCTTATGGAACAGCCAGAAAATCTTCATAATCGGCATAATACCCGCGATAATGCGGGGGTAAGGTCTTTGCAACGTGCGCCAACACCAGATCAGCATTTTTTTGAAAAGCTTCCCGGCGCGCCAGACCCCATACGTTGATATCGGGCACCTGAAAGGGCCTGCCAATGTTCATTTGCACCACCGGCCGCTTAAACCGCAGCACATTTTGCAAGAAATCCGGTCCGGCGCCGGTAATGCCCACCGGCACGACCGGGACCTGCACCTGTTGCAGAATATAGGCCAGACCCCATTTTGCGCGTCGCATGCCAGGCTTAAATGTCAGCCGCCCTTCGGGGGCGATCAATATCGGCTGCGAGGCCTTCAATGCGGCGATGACGCGCTCAACCGCGGCCCGGTCATATTGATCGCGATCAATCGGTATTCCGCCATACAAATAGGCCAGAGTGGCCTTGTCTTTTTCATTCCAGACATCAACCGCCCCCAGCGGTGTTACCGCCACCGGCCAATGTACCAACACAACCGGCGGTTCGAATACGCTGGTGTGATTGACGGCGATCACATACGCCCCCGCTTGCGGAATCCACTCGCGGCCGGTTATCGATAGCTGTGCAAATAACCGGTAAAGCAATTTACCGGTCGCACGAATCATCATCCGTCCTAATCGCTGGCGAAAACCGAATTGAAAAGTCTCCGCAAGTGCAGCGTGAGATCCATCCTCGTCCATACTTAAATCTACTCGGTCGGCGCCGCTGAGGCAGAACTGCCCGCAAATAAATCGGCGCGCACCCACAAAACCAGAGTCTGACGGTCTTGCAGCGCATCGCGGAAGATCGCCCATTTCATCCATTCGCGGGCCAAAAGCAAATTCCAACTGGGCCGTTGAAACCACACAAAATCTTGCCCCGTATAATCGGCGCCCCAGCCCGGTTGTTGATCGGTGGTTAGCACCATGGATGGGCGCGAACCGGCCGCCAGACCCGAAACAAGCTGCACCTCCTGCCAATCACGCAGCAGCCATTCCAACGCCGGTGAGGGCACATCCACAACGGTAATATCCAGGGTGTTCTCAAACCCCTCTTGCTGAAATGAGAAATCTCGCAGAGTTTGCTGCAACAGATCAGCTTCCACGGTGGTGGTCTGCGTGCGCCACAATTCCAGGGCCGGTTTACTGCCCAGACCCGTGGCGCGCCAAGTGCTTGCCAGTGAGAAGACGACCAGAACCACAGTCGCCCCCATCCCCAGACCGCGCATTGCGCCTTCCATCGACCAGCCCCAGGCCACAAGCAAAGCCACCAGAATGGTCATCATCACGCCGCCCAAAACGCTAAGCAGCCGCACTTGCTGCAAATCTACCCCTCCGGCAGCGCTAAAGTAACCGGCCATATTGATCCACGAAAAACCCAGCATCAGCAGCGTAGCCGCAAACACCGCAGCGGTCACCCATCCATTTACATCAGACCGGCGGAAAAACCCCGCCAGCGCAGTGGCGGCCAGAGGCAGCAGCCCCAGGCTCACCCAGGCCAGACCAATCACCTGACGGCCTGGATAAATCACCAGCAGCGCGAGCATCACCAGGGCAATTCTCCACCACAAACCCTGCCACGGGTTTTCTTCCCGCAGCCCCACGGCCAACCCGGCTAAACCCAAGATCAGTGCCAGGGTTTCACAAAACAACAGACCCGCCAACAACATCACCAGTGTTGCCCCCTGAAAAGCAGACCAACCGGCAAAAAAGCTGACCAACCCCGCAGAAACTCCACTCAACCCGTTGGGATAATGGAAAAACAATGTACCAATGAAGAACACCGCACCCAGGGCCGCACCGGCAGCATTTTTCCAGGCAAAACCGGAAAAATCAAGCGTCATTGTGCGCCGGTGCGCCAGCCATTGCCATAACACTGCCAGACCCAGCCCCACCGCTCCAAACCAAAACCAGGGCCCGCTTAACAGGCCCAGACCCAGTGCCAGCCCGGTGAGTACCGGACGGCGCAACCCCAACCCAAGCGCCGCCAGGCTCACTGCGCTGATGGCCAGGCTGAAGCTATCGGACATTCGGGCAGATGCAACCAGCGCTGGGTCCAATGCGAGCAAAAAAGCCAGGATCAACGCCGGAACCTGCCCTGTTTGCCGGCGGAAAAACCAGGGCAGCAGCACCAGCAGCGAACCGGATACAGCCGGGATCAGGCGCCCCAGCATCTCACTGGAATGAAAAACAGAAAACAGGCCCGCCGTGAGCACCGTATAAAGCCCCTCCACACTGGCAGAGCCACCCAGGGCAAGCTTGTGTGCCTGCAAGGCACTAAAGGCTTCGGCTTCAGAGAATAAAGGTTTACCCAGCGCAATAATCCGCAGGAACAATCCCAGCAGAAACGCCAGGGCAAAGATCAATGTTTCCAGAGAGATTTGTTTAATTTTCACGGTGACACCTGATTTTGAACCGCAGATCCCTGCGGCGTCATTTCATAAATAATCGCGGTGGCATTCTGAAAAACCGGGCGCATATGGTTGGTGAATTTGGTCTCATTCACCCGGTAGGTCGACCGTTCCAGATTGCCGATATAGACATATCGAATATTATACTTCGTCAAAATTGCCAGCGCCTCATCCCAGTTGGAGGTGCGATACAGGGTCTCAATGTCACCCGGCCGATTGTTAAAATCGACACTGCCGCCGCGCCACTGGCTTTCATGCCCCGGCCAACCAATGACCGTGGGTATGCCGCTATGCGCAGAAATACGGGCATAACCGGTGTAACTCCCCCCCACCGCTTCGCTCACCACCCCTTGCGGGGCCATTTGCAACCAGCGGATGGCCTCCAGATCATCTGCGGCATAGCGCGACAGATAGGTCTGGCTGGCATCCATCTCCAAGGGCTGGTTACCCGCCCCATCGATGCGCTCACTCAGCCAGAACGCCGGATATACGAAACCGGCCATCCACACCAACCCCACCAGCGCACCAACCAGATAGTTTTTCCAGCCGCGCAATTCCTGCAACAGCACCACCAGGCCATACACCGCCGCCAATGACCACAGAATCCAGGCTTGAAAATAGAATTTAAAGATGGTGTTGATGCGGTAACCAAACTGGTCGCGCAAATAGAAATAATCCGGCGCCAGGGTAAGGCCGGCCCCAATCAAAACCACCAGCAAGACAAATGCCGTGGATGGGTTGTTCTGCTCACCCGCTGCCAGCGATTTGCGGCCCGTTCCCAGCACAGCCCAGCACAAAAAGATGATCGATCCCAGCGTCAACCAGGCGCCCGGCTGTGTAAAACGCCGCATCAGGCTGCCCAACAACCCCATCCCCGCATCCGAAGCGCCCTGCTGCGCGAGATAGGCATCTCCGGCCTGCATCATTTTGAGCGCCATTTGCGAACCGCCGCCTTGCAGATCGCCGGCCAGCGCATTTCCCAGAACAGATAAGTTCCCCGCCGCCCAACTGAATAACAGCGACGCAGCGGTGAGCACCGCCAGAAGCATCAGGGTAAAACGCAGCGCCGGACGGGTCATGGCGCGGCCCTCGGCGCGCCAGCGCCAGAATAAAAAGATCAATATCGGCAACATCAACGGCGCAAACATCACCCACAGGTGTGCGCCGCGGGTGATAAACACCCCGCTGGGGATAATTCCACCCGCCTGAGACGAGAATCCGATATAAAACGGCAAATACAACCCGGCCCCGGCAATGCCCAGCAGCAATCCGGTCTCTACAAAGTCGCCAATTCGGCCAACCGACCAGCCCTCTTTCAAATACCCGTGATAAGCGATCACCAGGGCAAACAGGGCCACATACATCGGGAAATCCCAGGTATTCAAAAAAGACAACCCACCCAGAATGACCGCCGAAGCCCAGAAGAACGGCTCCCGCAGCCAGGCCCACAACCGCAGCCCCTGCAAAGCCGGGGGACCGCCCTCAACCCAGGCTTTGACTGCCGCAAACAAACCGCGGCCGGTCAATGTTTTTTCCTGAGGGGCAAAGAACAGATTCATGCCAAAACCAACCGCCAACAGCACAAAAGGAACTGCCAGAACATGCGGGTGTAAATCGGCCAGCATATAGGAGAAAAACGGAAATTCATCAATAATCTCGCGGATCTCTCCCGTCATATTTCGGTCTGTCACCACACGCGAAGCGCGCCACCACCACCAGGCGCCTGGCGCACCCAGTGACCAGGCAGGCGCGCCCGGCGGAGGTGTGCTTAAATCCTGAATATCCAACCAGGTCCAGAAAGGCGAGCTCAACCCGCCATCGGGTCCGGTTGCCCAGAATAAGCCGCGGCGATGCAACAACTGAAAAAAACCACCCAGATTGCCAAGCAATTGCAAAATTATCGGCGCCAGCAGCGCGCCGGCGATATTGCGCCCATCGGCTTTGCGTCGCTGCAACAGATTATAGACCACCCCAAAAGCCCCGATTGCAGCCAACGCAAACACCTGCGCCATCATCAAATTAAAAGCTTCACCGCCGGTTGCCCCACTGACTTGCGCCAGCAGCGCTGCCATCACATAGCCAGAGTAATAATAAGAAATCGAATATCCCGACAGCCACGGGTCACTGGGCGGAAAAACCGGCGAGCGCATAATCGCGTTGATAAACGCCAGTTCCATCGGTTTTTCGGTGGCAAACACATCAGGGATCGAGCGCATCAACGCCCAGCCGACAAAAGCCGCCATAAACAGAATTTCAGTGCTGATCCATACCCGCCGGTTTGACCGGAACCATGCGCCCAGTTCAGCAAAATGTCTGCGCAACAAAAACCAGGCTGGCGCGGCGATGAGCACCAACGCAGTCAAGATGCCGGCCGGGTTATTGGGGGTCACCCCCAGCGAAGTCAGCCACCAGAAGACAAAGCCCCACACCAGCAGGCCTGCCGCACGGGCCAGGCTGTATCCCCGGTCTGGCAAATAGGGCAGCAGGCGGAAGAGCAGCGGAAGCACCGCAAACCCTGCCAGAGCGCTAAAGAAATACCAGGCGAACAACACCGGAAAATTCATGGCTGTCCTCCCTGGGAGATCACTTGATAAATCACCGTGTCCCGGTCCCGGTATACTTCCTGCCACAAATCGCCATCCCAGGCTTCAAATTTTGCAAGACCGGCCAGGTCATAATAGGCTTTTTCCAACTGTCCCACAATGATGTAACGCACATCATAGCGGTTTAAAAATGCTTCCACTTCCATGCGGCCCGTGCTCTGATAAAAGGTCCCCACCTGATCCACGCGCTGTTGCACTTCTTCGTTTGCCAGAACGGCCCGCTGTTGGCGCTGATGCCAGTTCCAGCCCACCACCCCCGGCAGCCCGGTATAAATGGTGTAACGGCTGCCCCAGCGATATTCAGTGGTGTTTCCTTCCACAATCACAGGTGAGCCTTCAACATTTTCTTGCAACCATTGAATCGCCTGCGCGTCCTGCGAAAGGTCCATCTCTACATCTTTATCCCAGTAACTGGCATAAGACATATACGCCATTCCGTCCAGGGTATGCGGCGCCCGGGTCGTCATCCGGTCACGCATCTTATCGCTCGTCGCGGTCAGGGTGAAGAAGAATGCTCCGGCAAACAATACCATCAAAGCCACCTGCCAGATCAATTTAAAGCGCCCCTGCTCCCAGCGTTCCATATCTGCCAGCAGCCAGGTTACCCCTGCCCCACAGGCCACAGCAAACATCACCCAGGCCTGTAGATAGAATTTAAAGACCGTGTTCATGCGACCAATATCGCCCACCAGCACCACCAGCTCTACCACCAGCGTCAGCGTCAGCGCCGAACCGGCCAGAAAGAGCGCAAAACGCTTAAAATCGGGCTGGCCGGGCCGCAGAATTAAGATCGCCGCCCAAAATGCCAGCGGCAGAGCGATCCAGCCAATTTTTACCCCCTGATAAAGCAGCAATCCGACCGTAACCAGCAGCAGGCCCACCGCCCCCCACAGCAGCAGGCTATAGCGCTTTAACGCCCTCAAGGCAGAGATGGGGGTTTTTGCCATCCAATCCAATGTTTCGGCCGTAAACCAGGATAGCAAAATAAAAAGGAACAGGCCCCAGTGGGTCAGATACGATCCAACCGGGGTGTGATCACCCTGCCACCAGTCCACTGAGTTATAGCCCTGCCCATACCAGCTTGCAAAAGGTTGGTACAGCAAAAACGACAACCCCACCAGCGCGGCCATTTCAACCAGACCCACGAGCAGCCGCTGCCACAGGGGCCGGTCTTCGCCCGGCGCATACTTTCCGGCGGTATACAGCACTGCCGCAGCGCCGATCACCAGATAGGTGGGAAAATCCCAGGTATTGGTCGGGCGCAGCGCGCCAATGACCACCCCGCCCAGCAAGAGCCCCGGCAGCAGGGTCTTCCAACGCGGCAGATCGGTTTCATCACCCCGGCCCCATTTTCCACGAACCACAGATAAAGCCCAGGCCAGCGCCAGAGCCGTCAGCGGCAGCGCAAACAGGTGCGCATGGGGGTCTGCATATAGGAAGGTGAACAACGGGAACTCGGTGATCGGCTCATTGGGGATGGCACGGCTGGGTATCCAGTACCAGTCGCCAGGTGCATAGGGTAACTGCGCCCCGGCAATGAAACGCGAAATACCCTGAAAGAACCAGATCCAGCGTTGAATGAACCCTGCTTCCTCGACGTTTCCGGTCCCCACCAGGCGTTGAAACCCGGTCCAGATCATGCGCACTGTGCCCAGATTGCCCAACAGCAGCAAAACCGCCGCGGTCATCAACCCGCCTACCAGCGGCCTGTGAAATCCGTCGTCTGCTGCATCTTCTTTTTGCAAACCAGAAAGCAGGTTCCACCCGATGGAAAACGCACCCACCCCGAGAAAGGCAAAAAAGGTCGGCAGGATCAGATTATAGGCCGTTGCCGGAACAATCCCAAGCAATTTGACCAGTGTGCCCGCCAGAACAAAGCCGTAGTAATAGTAATTAATATAACCGCCGGCAAACCAGGGGTCATAAGGCGGGTAAGTGGTGCTCTTGATCACCGCATTCAGATAAGAGAAATCCATCGGTTTCTCGCCGCCCTTATAAGGATGCCACAGGTCCGGGTTGCCCAGACGCACCAGCAAAAAGGCGGTAAAGAACGCCAGGAAAAGCACTTCGGCCAGCAAAATTTGTTTGTTGAGTTTACGCAGATCAGCGGTAATTTGATTTTTCTGACGGATAAATATCAAGCCGTTCACCAGCACCAGCGCCGCCACACAGACCGCGATCATCCCCGGCGTCACAGCCACCCCGGCCGAACCGGCCAGCCAGACCACCAGGCTGAGCATCAACAGCCCGGCCAGACGTGAGAAGGCGTAGCCCCGATCGCTCAGCCCGTAAAGCGCCAGACGCACAAAAGGATAGTTAATCCATCCCAGCAGCAGCACGGCCAGATACCAGCCCACCGCCGAGGCTGCCCCGCTGCGGTTAATCCAGCCATCCCGGTCAAACAGCGCCGACCAGGTGCCACCCTGGCGCTGTTCAACCAGACGATCTGCCGGGAGCTTTAAATCACCGTCATAATCGGCAGCCTGTTTCGGGGTCAAATGCACCACCTTCGACAGATCAACCGCGCTCAATAATTTCTGCACCTTAACCGGGTCAAAATCGGCAGTTTTGCGAAAAATCAACACTTTGGGATGGTCATAGACCGTAAACGCCTCTTCGGCAAACTGGGTATTGATCTCCAACGGCCCCAGGTTGGGGTTGGATTGAAAAACCTCCACCAGCTCAAAACCCAGCTCGCTCTTGAACATGCCCGGTTTTGCCACCCGGTAACACCACAGCAGATCTTTCTCAACCGGGCAGCCGATCAGCGCCCGGTAATATGCCGTTGTCAGCGGGTAGCGTTCGGGGAGGCGCGTGGTCGTGCCCCATTGCCGGTTCGAGCTGATGAAAATCATATCCGCCAGGTTCAAAATATTGCGGAAACGATCCAGTTTTTCAGGGTTATCATCCCAGTACATCTCAAAGTTCATTTCACCACGATAAGCACCCATATCGTAGTCATAGGGGTTATAACCGGGCAGGCCAATCGGCAGCGAATCATCCCAGCTTGATTCAATCGCCTGTCGGCTGCCATACAGTCCCACCACACCATTTCCCTCAACCAGCGAAAACCGCAGCGAAACCGGTTGACCACTTTGAATTTCCACCGGGGGATCAAACTTTAGAACAAGCGGCTCACCGCGGGGGTCAGCGCTGGCAACAAAGGTCGCGGCAGCCTCACTGATAAATTCACCTTCGGTGGTGCCAACCGTCAAACGCAGCCGCTTCTCGCCCGGCCGGTTTTCCCAGTCCACCCCATGCGGCAGCGTCACCTCAGTGATCTGACCCGCCTGCCCGGGGGTGAAAGAGGTGACAAAATCGGCCCCCGGCCGCAGCGCATCCACTGCATCTGGCAGAGGCTGCACCAGCAGACCGTCTGAAGTGCGGACCCCGGCCAGGATCGAGCCTGCCAGATTCAACACCTGATCTGGTTCATTAATACTCACCCGCAAATAATAGGTTTGACCCGCAGCGACCGAAACCGGCGCATCCAGATTCACCAGATACGAGTTACCCCGCGGGTCGCCTTCTGCTGAGAACTCATTGTTAATCAAACCACCGCCCACAATCTGCCGCCCTTCCAGATCGGTGGAGATCATCAGCAGCACCGTTTTCGGTCCCACCCGATCTTGAAACGCATTCACAATATGGGCAATGTTGAACTGACTTAACGTCCCCGACCAGCGCGCCTGAAAAGCCATCACCAACGGCCGCTCGGCCGAAACCGCAACCCGCGCGCGGAAGCCCAGCGGTTGGTTCACAAACCGGTCACCGTTTTGAATTTTAAGATTAATCGCCGCCGGAACATTTTGATAGATCCATTCACTGGCCGCAATGCGCGTCACCGGGCGGGTATAAATGCGGGTAAAGGCAAATGCCCAGGCAAAGGTGCTGACCAGCACCGCCGCCCCGACCACGGCCGCCAATACCTGCCGCAGTGTCAGGCGGTTTTTTAAGGCCGGCAGTTCCGGTTTTCTGCGCCACAGCTCAAAAACCGCCCAGGCGGCAATGATCGTCAATGTGGCATATACCGGAAGTTGGTAGCGCATGGTGCGTGAAAATATCGCCGACTGCCAGGCAAAATACAAACCCGTCCAAAACCATAACAGCGCATACTTTTCCCAGGCTTTTTTGCGCAACAGCCGCCAGCCCATCCACAAAAAACCACCCCAGGCGGTCACACCCAAAGGCAGCCCCAGCCCCCACTGCACCAGGTTTTGGAAGGAGAAGGTGATCGGCCGCCGCGCCCACTGCAAAGCCGGCGGAAAATCCACATCGCCGCCGCTCTGGGCGCT
>CAZQLE010000051.1:0-21430 GCA_964593905.1 uncultured Anaerolineaceae bacterium
GAGACCGAATCGATCCCGGTAATGAAAATCTTCTCGCGCACCCTCGGCATTATCGTCAATGGCGAAATTGCACAGATGTTCGCCAGCCGCTGTGTTGCCAACCATGAAAACTATATCCAGCGGATTTATGCAAAAACCGCCTCTTTATTTGAAACCGCCGCCGCCGCCGCAGGGCTGATTTCTCCGGTTCAAGAAGAGATTGTTGAGCAAATGCGGGTTTATGGCTATGAAATTGGAATGGCGTTTCAGATCATCGATGATATTCTGGATTTTACCGGCGAGCAGGCCACAGTGGGCAAACCCGTCGGCAGCGATCTTCGCCAGGGGCTGATCACCCTTCCCGCTCTATTCTTCCTGGATGAACATTCAGAATCTGAAACCGCTCAACTGCTTCTTTCGGGAAAATGCCCCGGATTAGACCAGATGGAAGATTTAATCACCAATGTCCGCAACAGCAACGCCATACAGATGGCCCATAAGACAGCCGTGCGATATGTGGAACGGGGACTGGCCGCCCTCAGCGTTTTCCCTGAAAGCGCAGAACGCCAGGCACTGATTGAGCTGGCAAATTATATTGTCGAGCGCGATTTTTAAGAGCCCTGTGATTTCTTCCAACGATCTTTCAACCAATCAAAAAAGCCACCCGAACGGTGGCTTTCTTTTGTGCGCTGGGGGGGAGTCGAACCCCCACGCCTTTCGGCACATGGCCCTCAACCATGCCTGTCTGCCAGTTCCAGCACCAGCGCGATAGGTCTATTATAATAGGCTATAGATTCCAGGTCAAGGAAATCCATTTGTGACAAACATCATTCTTTTCATGGTACGACCGGCCATCCGAATAGAGTAAGCACCTTTTCATAAGTTATTATGATTACGAGGAGTTAAAACAATGAGCATCGTGTTAGACGCAATGGGAAGTGATCATTACCCGGAGCCTGAGGTTCAGGCAGCAGTTGATGCCGCCCGAGATTTTGGTGAAGAAATTATTCTGGTAGGAAATCGCGACATCGTCGAACCCAGGCTGGCCGCACTCAACCCTGGCAGCCTGCCAATTCGCATCGTGCACGCCGCCCAGATACTTGAAATGACCGACAAAGCCGTTGCATCCACCGTGGCAAAACCCGATAACTCTATGGCGGTTGGTCTGGGGCTGGTAAAAAAGGGTGAAGCAAAAGCCTTCGTTACTGCGGGTAACTCGGGCGCGGCTTATTTCAATGCGGTGACCACCCTGCGGCGAATGGAAGGTGTCCGCCGCCCGGCAATGATCGTACCCATCCCAACCCGCACTGGCCGTTGCCTTTTAATCGATAACGGCGCCAACGCAGACTGTCGACCCGAATTTCTGGAAGAATTTGCCCTGATGGGTTCGCTGTATGCGCAACGCACCCTGGGCATATCCAACCCAAAGGTTGGGCTGCTTTCCAATGGCGAAGAAGCCGGAAAAGGCAACCAGTTGGTGAAAGATGCCTATAAATTATTGGAACACGCTCAAATCAACTTTTACGGCAATATCGAGCCCAAAGAACTCTACGCGGGTGAAGCCGATGTCGTTGTCACCGATGGCTTTACCGGGAATATTTTTATCAAGTCCAGCGAGGCCGTTGCCGCTCTAATTACCACAATTTTAAGAGAAGACATGACCGCCTCGTTTACGCGAAAACTGGGCGCGCTGCTGGTAAAACCCGCTTTTGGCCGGCTGAAATCCATGCTAGACCCCAACGAGGTTGGCGCAGCATTGTTGCTGGGCGTTAACGGTTATGTGTTTATCGGCCATGGGCGTTCCAATGCCCGCGCCCTGTACAATGCCATCCGCAATGCGCGCGAAGCGGTAAAATCCAATCTGCTCGAAACGCTGCCTGCCGACCTGGCAGCCCGTGTTTCATCTTCCACATCTGCCTGATTCGAACGGAGACCTTTTTAACATGAAAGTCATTACCAACCAGAAATTAGTTAAGCGTTACAACCGTTTGGGAAAATACCTGACCATTATCTCTCTGTTTGTTCTGGGCGGCGGTCTGGTGGCATCTTTTACCCCTAATTACATCACTTGGGCTTTCTTTGCGTTGATCGCCGGGTTTATCCTCTCGCAGTTGGGAATTTATTTCGGCTCGCGCTGGGGACGTTCGCCGCGGCCGGACGAGAAATTGACCAACGCGCTCAAGGGCCTGGCAGATAATTATGTACTTTATCACTATGTCACCGATGCAGCGCATTTGCTGGTCGGGCCGGCCGGAAACTGGGTGCTGCTGCCTTACCCACAGACCGGTGTGATCACCTATGACGAGAAACGGAACCGCTGGAAGCAAAAAGGCGGCAATCTGTACATGAAAATTTTTGCCCAGGAAGGTCTGGGCCGCCCCGATCAGGATGTCAACGCTGCACTGAAAGATGCGAAAAATTATCTGGTGCGCGCCACAAACGGCCAGGAAGTGCCGGTGCAGGCTCTGCTTGTTTTCACCAATCCAAAATCAGTGGTTGAAGCCGATAATGCACCCCACCCGACTGTAACAGCCGATAAATTAAAAGATTTTATCCGCCGCAAAGCCAAAGAAACCCCCACGCCGGCAGAAGATTTGAAAATTCTTCAAAAAATGCTCCCTGGCGAAGATATTGAAGGGTAAATAAAAAAATCTGGTCGGTAGAAAAATACCGGCCAGATTTTTTATGCATCTCTCTCGCTAAAATCAGGAGGACTTGTTTTTGGATGGGCTTTTCTTAACGAAACCGCCGGAGCTGCCCGGCTGGCCTGAAGCCCGCCCGCCGTTCTTTTGTCCTGCCGGCTTTGAACCGGTGGGTTTTTGTCCAAATGGTTTTCCACCCGGACGCCAGGTGTTCGCAGTTCCGTCTTTAGATCCGGGCCGGGTATTCTTTTTCGGTTGACCGGCAGTTCCCATCGGACGGCGCGCCGGGGGACGGTTTTGCTGTTCGGGCAAGGTGCGCTTGTTGTATTTAACCGTTTCAGCCGGACCGGTTTCCAACTTTGCAGAAACCCGCAGCCGTTTCACTTCATCACTGGTCAAATGACGCCACTCGCGCGGCTTTAAGTTCCCCAGCAGAATGCTGTCAATTCGCACTCGAATTAATTTAACTACGGGCAAACCAATGCGCGAACCAACTTCGCGTATCTGGCGTTTGCGGCCTTCACGCATGATAATGCGCAGCCAGGTGCCTTTGCCGGCCAGGCTGCCAACCTGCACCTGGGCCGGTGCGGTCTTATAGCCGTCTTCCAACACAACCCCGCGCCGCCAGGCATTTAACTGATCTTCGTCCGGCCGGGTGGCCACCAAAACGTTGTATTCTTTTTCGTGCCCATAGCGGGGGTGCGTCAGCCGGTTTGCCAGCTCGCCATCATTCGTGAGCAATATCAGGCCCTCACTGTCCAGGTCCAGCCGCCCCACTGCAAATAAATGTCCTGCCACCGGCACCAGATCGCGCACCGTCTGGCGCGGATCGTTGGGGTCAACATCCGAAAGCACATTACGGGGTTTGTGTAATGCGATGTAAATATACTCAGGCTCTTTGTAGGCAACCTCAACCCCATCGACCACCAGTTTATCGCGGCTGGCATCAGCTTTCGTCCCCAGGATGGCTCTCTGCCCGTTTACGGTAACCCGCCCGGTCACGATTAATTCTTCGCAGCTTCTTCGGGAACCATATCCTGACCGCGCTAAAATCTTCTGAATCCGTTCTTCCATTTCAACAACCCTTCTATTCCATTCCATTGCAGTTGAGCAACTGCTCGGCCATATTGGACCCTACAGCTTGCGTAGTTACGCAGTCGATTAGTATACCTGAAATTTAGTCTTTTAACAATCGGCTTTCCTGGTTTTCTTCTTCGGGTTCCTCAGGAAGATCATACGGGGGTAGTTCAGAAAGCGAAGACAGGCCAAAATGCTGCAAAAACTCGGCTGTCGAACCGTATAAGATCGGCCGACCGGGACCCTCAGCGCGGCCAACTTCTTGAACCAGCCCTTTGTTGAGCAGGCTCTTCAGAACCCCGTCGCTGTTTACCCCGCGAATGGCATCGATGCCCGGCCGGGTAATGGGCTGACGATAGGCAATGATGGCCAGGGCCTCTTGCGCTGCCCGGCTAAGATGCGCCATCGCTTCCAGACCCAAAAAACGCTCAATAATACTGGCAATCTCCGGCGCAGTGGTTAACTGAACCCGTCCATTGTGCCACTGCACGCGCAGCCCGCCATTTTGTTCATACCGTGCTGCCAGGCCTTTAAGCGCCTCTTCAATTTCAATCATCCGCACCCCCAGCACTTCAGACAGCTGGTTCACTGTCACCGAGCCGGGCGCAACAAAAAGCAGCGCTTCCAATGCTGCCATAAGCCGTTCACCTTCAAGCTGTTCGATAAAATCACTCATGCTATAATTGCATATCTCCTGATTTAGAGCGAGATGGTTAGGATAAAAAATGAAAAAATATTACCTGTTTCTCTTCTTATTGCCCGTTGTTTTCACCAGTCTTGCCTGCGCCATCAGCGCCGGTGGACCCAAACTCGAAGAAACCATTCCCGTTTCGACCGAAGCGGTGGAAGCCCTGCAACAATCGATTGATTCGTTAGATCAATCCGGGGCCAGCAACGCCTTTGCCGTCACCGTTACAGAAGAGCAGATCACGTCTTATCTGAGTTTGAAGCTCGGCAATGATTCTTCGCTCCCGGTAACAAACCCGCAAGTGCGGCTTCGCGATAATCAAATTCAACTTTACGGCACGGTAACCCGCAGCGTGTTTTCGGCAAATGTGCGCATCAATCTGGCTGCCGAGTTAAATTCTGAAGGGAATCTCTCCTTCAAGCTGGTTGATGCCGATTTTGGCAGTATCCCCGCCCCTGACAGTCTTAAAAATACAGTCTCGAGTATACTGGATACAAGTCTCAACAGCTATCTGACAGAACTCGCTGCCGGTGTACGCATCGAAAGTATCTATATCGCCGATGGCTTGATGACCATTTCTGGTGTCCGCCGCTAAAGCCAAACGTTAACGAATAAATTATACCCGATAAGCAGAAAGCCAGGCAGCCGAATGCCACTAGAAAACCAACATCGCAGAAATATTAACATCCCTGCTTGCATCAGTTTGCTTTGCCTGGCTTTTGGGCTCATGTCGTGCACTCCCCCAACCCCCGCAGATTCAGCGGTTCTAACCGTTGAGGTTCAACTGCAAGTGGATGATGCCGAAAAAACCGTCCAGGTCCCGCTGGGTGTCAGTGTTCAAACGGCGCTGGAAAGCGCCAAAATTACGCTCACCAGTCTCGACCAGGTTGACCCGCCTTCGTTCACCATCATCGAAAAACCGCTATCGGTAAAAGTTACCCGCGTAACCGAAAAATTTGAAACCGAAGAAACCGTCATCCCGTTTGAACGGCAAACGGTGCGCAACGAATCGCTCCCCGATGGACAGACCATGTTGATTCAGCCCGGTGTCAACGGCGCGCAGCAAACCACCTTTCGGCTGGTCTTTGAAGACGGGCTGCAAATTTCGCGCGGGGTCTTCAAAACCGAAATTCTCACCGAGCCGCTGCCCGAGATCGTCATGGTCGGCGTTCAGGCCCCCTTCACCCCCATCAATATTCCCGGCCGGCTGGCCTACCTTGCCTCAGGAAACGCCTGGGTAATGGAAAACAACACCGGCGACCGGCGGCCGCTGGTAACCACAGGCGACCTGGATGGCCGGGTGTTCAATCTGTCGCCGGATGGCAACTGGCTGCTCTATACTCGAAAATCGGATAAAGAACCGGCCGAAGAAATTAACACTCTGTGGATGGTCAACCTGGAAAACCGGGATGCCAGGCCGGTTTACCTGCGAATTAACAACATCGTTCATTTTGCCGCCTGGCTGCCGGGGAAAATACTGCGCTTTGTTTACTCCACCGTCGAACCCCGCGCCACCGCCCCCGGCTGGCAGGCCAATAACGACCTCTGGCTGCGCACCATCAACGAAACAGGCGGGATCATCGCCGATGATGAAATTATTGCCACCAACAACGGTGGAATTTATGGCTGGTGGGGTACCAATTTTTATTTCTCACAGGATGGGCGTCGCCTGGCCTATGCCCGTCCGGATGGCATTGGACTGGTGGATTTTGAGCAAAAGCAAATCATTCCCCTGGCCGAGATCATCCCCTTCCAAACCCGCAGCGACTGGGCCTGGTCACCGGCAGTTTCCTGGTCACCAGATAACGCGCTCTTATACACGGTCAACCACACTGCGGTCAGCGGTCTGACTTCAGAAGAAGCCTCGCCCCTGTTTGATCTGACCGCCGTGGTAGTGCAAGACGGCACACCCATCACCCTGGTCGCGCCGACAGGCATGTTTGCCTATCCGGCCGCGTCGCCCATTCTGCCCGACGGGCGCTCGCTGGTGGCGTTTTTGCAGGCGGTTTTTCCCGAACAAAGCGATACCAGTCGTTACCGGCTGAACATCATGGATCGAGACGGTTCCAACCGCAAGACCATCTTCCCGACCGAAGGGCTGCCCGGAATGGAGCCTCAGCAGGTCGTCTGGGGGCCATTAACCGAAGACAACAGTCAGATCTGGATCGCTGTAATGTATCAGGGCAATCTTACCCTGATCAATCCTGACACGGGTCTAACCCAACAGATCACAGGTGACGGTTCCGTTGGTAAAATTGATTGGAAGTAAATGCAACTGTGACCGCTCAAACGAGCATGGCATTGCTTTGGGCCAAAGAACGATCACTGGCAAATCATAAAGGACAAGGAAGAACACATGAGAGTATTAATCACTGGCGCAGCAGGTTTCCTGGGTTCGCATTTATGTGACCGATTTCTGGCCGAAGGTCATCAGGTCATCGGCATGGATAACTTTATCACGGGCAGCCCGGAGAATCTGGCGCACCTGGCCGGCAACGAAAATTTCACTTTCATCCGCCATGATGTCGCAAACTTCATTTTTGTACCCGGCAAAGTGGATGCGGTCTTACATTTTGCTTCACCGGCCAGCCCCAATCCGTTGTCTCCTTTTGGCTACACCAATCTGCCCATTCAAACCATGAAGGCCGGCGCACTCGGCACGCACAACACCCTGGGTGTTGCGCGTGCTCAGGGGGCCCGTTATCTGCTGGCTTCAACCAGTGAAATTTACGGCAACCCGCTTGAACACCCGCAGCGCGAATCCTACTGGGGCCATGTGGACCCAATCGGAGTGCGGTCGGTTTATGATGAAGCCAAGCGCTTTGCCGAAGCATTAACCATGGCCTATCACCGCTATCACAATCTGGATACACGCATTGTGCGCATTTTTAATACCTTTGGGCCGCGCATGCGGCTGGATGACGGCCGTGTGGTTCCCAATTTCATCCAGCAAGCGCTGCGCGGTGAAGCACTGACGGTTTACGGTGATGGTCTGCAGACCCGCAGTTTTTGTTATGTAACCGACCTGATCGAAGGTATTTACCGCCTGCTGCTCTCAGATGTACACGACCCGGTCAACATCGGCAACCCCGGTGAATTTACGATGGTCGAATTGGCAGAGAAAATTAATGATATTATTGGGAACAAAACTGGCATTGTTCACCGGCCTGCTCTTCGGTTGGGAGATGACCCGCAGCGCCGCCAGCCAGATAATACTCGCGCAAAGGAATTATTAGGATGGGAACCCAGAATTTCCCTCGAAATGGGTATTCGCTTGACGATCCCGTACTTTCGAGAAAAAATGCAGTTACCGGAATGATTCATAATCCCAAAGAGCGTACCCGCTTCCTCCGCTTCGCTGTTGTCGGTTCCATTGGCGCAGCGGTGGATTTTGGGGCTTTTAATTTATCTATTGCACTGTTTGGCCTGCGCGCAATCGCAGCCAGTGCAATCTCATTTACGCTGGCGGTGATCAGCAATTTTCTGTGGAACCGTTACTGGACCTACCCCGATTCGCGGTCCAAACCAATCTGGCGGCAGCTAATTCAATTCACCATTATCAGCATCATCGGTATGGGAATCCGCCTGGGGATGTTTGCCCTGTTTGAAAACCCATTAATCCGGTTTTTTACCGGCAAACTGCCCGATAATTTTGTCCTCGAGCCGGTTTTTCTGGGGCATAACGTGATCCTTGCCTTTGCCATTGGCGTTGTCATGTTATGGAATTTCTTCGCAAATCGAGTGTGGACCTACAGCGACATCGATGAGTAGGCCATTATCAGGCGGGTGCTGAAGTTCAGGGCATCTGCGAGCCGGCAATGGCTTTGTGATTTAACCTA
This sequence comes from uncultured Anaerolineaceae bacterium, assembly GCA_964593905.1. GTDB lineage: Bacteria > Chloroflexota > Anaerolineae > Anaerolineales > Anaerolineaceae > CAZQLE01. Next base: position 8,226 of record CAZQLE010000051.1, read on the forward strand.
TTGGGAGGCAGCATGGCTGGCGATTTGACCAACTCGGTTTCACCGGCGAACCCCGAAGAGAGCAGCGCCCCCTTGCACGTGCGTTCACTGCGCGAGCTGGTAGACCTGGTCACCGGCCGGAATCTGCCGGCAGAAATCGCCCAGGGAGATGCAGGTCTGGCCGAAGTGCTGCCGTATCCGTTTCTGGCGATGGTTGGGCAGCAAGAGATGAAACTGGCCTTGCTGCTCACCCTGCTAAACCCAAACATCGGCGGCGTACTGCTTATCGGTCCGCGCGGGGCAGGCAAAACCACGGCCATCCGCAGCACGCTGGACCTGCTCCCCGAGGTGATTCACTCTACCTGCTTTTACGGCTGCACCGAACAGGATGTGCTGGACGGCGGGATGGATGCTGTCTGCCCCGACTGCGCTAAAAAATTTGGCGAAGGCAAACCATTAACCCAGAAAGAACGCTCCCGGCTGGTGGAACTGCCGCTGAATGCCCGCCTGGAGGATGTCATCGGCGGGCTGGATGAGCGGGCCGCCATCCACGAACGATTCCGCCTCAAACGCGGTATTCTGGCACAGGCAGACCAAAACCTGTTATTTGTGGATGAGGTTAACCTGCTGCCGAATGAAATCATCAACGCCATTCTGGATGCAGCCGCACAAGGCAGCTACACGGTTCGCCGGGGGCCCATTTCGGCCACATATCGGGCACGGTTTGCGTTGATCGGGTCAATGAATCCGGAAGAGGGTTCATTGCGCCCGCAGATTATGGATCGGTTTGGACTGCGCGTGATTGTGAGCGGGTTAAAAGACCCCGAAGAACGGCGGCGGGCTTATACACGGGTGCGTGCCTTTCGCAGCAATCCGCGCGGGTTTATCCAGCAGTACCAGAACGAAACATTGCAAGCGCGCAGCGAGATTCAAGAGATTCGGGCGCGAATTGATCAAATTGCCCTCCCCGAAGAAGTTGCCCGCAAGGGCATTGCACTGATCGAAAAAATGCAAATCGACTCTTTGCGCGCCGAAATAGCCCTGTTTGAGGCTGCGCGGGCCTGCGCCGCGGCAGAAAACCGGCCAGAGGTTAACCTGGAAGATTTACGCCAGGTGGCCCCGCTTTGTCTGCGCCAGCGGCGCTCTGAATTTATGCTGCGCTATGTTGAAAACCAGCGCCAGGAAGATGCGGCGTTGCAGCAAATGGTCAAACAAATTCTCAACGATTAAAAACAAAATTGGAGCCCAGTTTGTCTTCACAACCTGTTTCACACCGCGAGAAATTGCAGGCCTGTCTGAACGGAGAAACCGGCGGCGGCGTCCCGGTTGCATTATGGCGTCACTTCCCGGTGGATGATCAAGATGCCCATCATCTGGCTGCCGCACAAATTCAATTTCAAGATATTTATGATTTTGACTTTGTAAAAGTCTCTCCATCTTCTTCCAGTTGCCTGGTCGATTGGGGTGGAGCGTCTCGTTGGAATGGGAACCCGGAAGGAACCCGTGATTATCTCGCGCGCGTGATTCAAAAACCTCAAGACTGGGAAAAACTTTCTCTGCTAAACCCAAGCCGGGGCGAGCTGGGACGCCAACTGGAATGTATTGACGCATTGACCCGGCATTATTCCCCACACACCCCGGTCATCGCCACAATCTTTAGCCCAATGGCACAGGCCAAAAACCTGGCCGGAAGAGAAACCGTGCTGGCCCATTTGCGCCAGTATCCTGCTGCCCTGCAGCAGGGCCTCGAAATTATCACCCGGACCACCCGGCGGTTTGTGGAAGAGATTGTAAAAAAAGGGGTGGACGGTATTTTCTACGCCATCCAATACGGTCAGTACCAACTGCTGACCAACGCCGAGTTTGAGCATTTCCACAAACCTTATGATCAGGCCGTCTTGCAGACCGCCCAAGACCTGTGGCTTAATGTTGGGCATCTGCATGGCGAAAACATCATGTTCGATCAGGTAAAAGACTACCCCTTTGCAATCTTAAACTGGCACGACCGACAAACAAAGCCCACTCTGGCCGAAGCTCAAAAGACCTTTCAGGGCGCGGTCTGCGGCGGCATCCGGCAGTGGGATACGCTGGTTTATGGGACGGCCGAAGACGTTACCCTAGAAGCAAACGAAGCCATTCAATCCACACAGGGAAAGAAGTTCGTCCTGGGCTCGGGCTGCGTTGTTCCGGTAACTGCACCACACGGCAACCTGATGGCAGCCGTTAAGGCTGCCCGATCTTTGGAGGGTTAATTTTGAGTAATCCAAGAATTATTGGCGGAACCGCCCGCGGTGTCCGGCTGGCAATGGTCCCCGGTGATGTAACCCGCCCCATTACCGACCGGGTCAAAGAAGCGCTTTTCAACATTCTGGGGCCCGATATCGTCGGAGCTAATTTTTATGATCTGTTTGGCGGCACCGGCAGCGTTGGCATTGAGGCGCTCAGTCGCGGGGCCGCATTTTTACGAATATCCGATAACAACCGCGGCGCATACGAGACCATCAAAAAGAACCTCAAAACCACCCGTTTTGAAGAAAAAGCTCAGGTCTTGTTTGGAGATGTATTTGCCCACTTGCGCCAGCCGGTGGATCGCTCTTTTGAATATATCTACATTGCCCCGCCCCAGTATAAAGGCATGTGGCAGCAGACCATTCAGGCTGTGGATGCGCATCCCAACCTGTTAAGCGACGATGGCTGGGTGATCGTCCAGATCGACCCATTGGAGTACGAGTCTTTGCAGTTGCAACACTTTAAAGAATTTGATCAGCGCCGCTACGGTTCAACGCTGTTAATTTTTTATGAAACGCATTCCGAAAATTAAGTCTTAGCTTTCTTCAACCGGCAACCGCTCAAGCCGTCTCGTTAAAGACCACCTGAAGCCGTTCTTTCTCGTCGTAATAAGACCGCGCCGAAAAAGACGGCTCGGCAGGTTTTAACCGCAAAATCCGCGGAAGCAATATCGGCAGATCTTCCACCAGTGAAAGATCGTTTAGCCGGTGAACGCTCACCCATTCCGGGCTGCCTTCGTGAGATGGCTGCAATTCGCCAGCAGTATAATCTGCACGAAATATGAAGATGCAAATGCCAATGGCCTCACTGGCATCCACCAGCAAAGTGCCGCACAGGCGCAAATTTTCAACCGTCAGGCCGGTTTCTTCCAATACTTCACGCCGCGCCGCAGCTTCAACATCTTCACCGCGTTCAATGTGGCCCCCAACGCCATTGTACCGGTTTGCCCACAGCCGTTTTGTGGGCGCACCGCGCAGCAACAAAACATCATCGCCCCGGGTAATAAAGACCAGCACGCGCGGAATGGTCATATAGCAGTCAGTGGAAACACCCTGATCTTTCTTTGGCAAGGCACGCTCCATTTTTTAGGGTAGCCAGCCGGGTCACGTCACCCCGAAAATTCAGAGCGCAGCCGGCTTCCATGTTGGAAAACTTCTGCGCTCTGTTTTTTTGCCCCGGAACTCCCGGTCAGGTTAAAGTAATTATTTAGGAAACCAGCTTGCGCACATCGGCCAGTTGGTTTGCACTGCCAAGCTTCCCATTCTTCGCAGCAATGAATGAAGCATAAGCAGCCATGAAGTCTTTGCCCACCGGGCGAAGGTCGAAATTCTCAGGGTGATCGCGGAAATGCTCGCGATGAACACGCGTCCACACCAGACGGCCATCGGTATCGATATTGATCTTGACCACACCCAACCGCGCAGCCTCATGGAACTGGTTGTCATCGACGCCCTTAGCGCCCTTCAAACTGCCGCCGGCCGCGTTGATCCGGGCAACTTCTTCCTGTGGAACCGAGCTGGAGCCGTGCATCACCAGCGGGAAGCCCGGCAGCCGCTTCTGAATCTCGGCCAACACATCAAAGCGCAACGCCTGGCTGCCCGAGAATTTGAAAGCGCCGTGGCTGGTGCCGATGGCCACAGCCAGTGAATCACATTGCGAGCGCTCAACAAATTCTTTGGCTGTTTCAGGATCAGTCAATTTCGCATTGGCCTCATCCACCTTAACATGCTCTTCCACGCCGCCCAGTTGGCCCAGTTCGGCTTCCACCACAATGCCTTTGGCATGAGCGGCATCCACCACCCGACGGGTAATTTCAATGTTTTTCTCAAAATCATGATGGCTGGCATCGATCATCACCGAGCTGTAAAAGCCGCTGTTGATGCAGTCATAACAGGTTTCTTCGTCGCCGTGATCAAGATGAACAGCAAAAACAGCTTCAGGGAAGACAACTTCAGCCGAACGAATCAGCCCTTCAAGCATGGCTTTGTGGGTGTAAGAGCGGGCGCCTTTACTGATCTGAATAATGAAGGGCGCCTGGCTATCGAGACAACCGCGAAACAAACCCATCGTCTGTTCCAGATTATTGATGTTATACGCCCCAATGGCATATTTTCCATAGGCGGCTTCGAACAATTTTTTAGTCGTTACAATCATTTTGGTCTCCTGTTCAGAAGTGATTCAAACCCGGTCTCAAATATCGGTTCCTTCACCATTCGCCATCTCCCAACAAGCCGCGCAAACGGGCAGAGAAACCAGATAACAATCTTTATTAGCTCAAGAACATCGGAATGCCCATAAAATCTTTGATCTTTGGCTTGTATTGCTCAATATCATAGAACGCGGGAACATCAACCCGCTTTTTGCCGGCCAACACCATGTTCACCGGTACGGTGGTATATTTACCGCCATGCAGCGCCACCATTTTGCCCGTTTCATTGCGGCGGATCAACTGGATCGCCAGGTGACCAAAGGACATGGCGACCATGCGGTCCAACGAATCGGGCGCACCTGAACGCATCATATATCCCAACTGCTGATACATCATATCTTGCCCGGTGCGGCGCTTAATGGCTTCAGCCACCACAACACCCACCCCGCCCAGTTTTCGATGCCCGTAGGCATCCGCTTCGCCCATCTCAATCACATCTGCGCCTTCCATAATTGCGCCCTCAGAAATGGTGAGAATGGCATAATTGGAAGGATTTTCACGTTTATCTTTCAAGATAAATTCAGACAACTTATCAATGTTAAAAGGTACCTCAGAGATGATCGAGCGATCCACATACGCCAGATATCCCGAGATCAGGCTGGTTTCACCCGAGTTGCGGCCAAACAGTTCCACCACGCCAATGCGCTCATGTGAACCAAGCGCAGAGCGCATATTTGAAATCATATCCACACTGCGCGTAACAGCGGTCGAAAAACCAATGCAATAATCGGTGCCAAAGACATCATTATCCATCGTCTTTGGAATTGCGACCACGGGGATGCCCTCTTTATGCAGCCGAACCGAATAGCTTAACGTATCATCACCGCCGATCGTAACCAGGGTATCAATTCCCAGATACTCAATGACTTTGAGGATATGATCGGTATAATCCATCACACCTTGATCATTGACCTGTTTACCAAGTGAGGAATTCTTAAGAAAGTCTGGAATTCCGGCCGGTTTAACATTTTGCGGGTTTGTGCGAGAGGTATGCAAAAAGGTGCCGCCGGTACGATCAATAATGCGCACATCTTCTGCGGTCAACCGGCGCGTATAATAATCATGCGTTGCCGGGTCAGCGATATTGAAATTAAGCAAACCACCCCACCCCTTGCGAATACCAATGACCTGGTAATCATTTTCAAGGGCGCTAAAAACCACCGCCTTCATACATGGATTTAAGCCTGGGACATCCCCACCACCAGTCAGAAGTCCAATCGTTTTCTTAGCCATCTAAGATTTCCTCCATGAAGAATGAAAAATGATTCGTTAACCCGCCCTATCATTCGCACGATCGAGGCAGGGTACGGTCAAACCCACTTTACAACCCTGACCAACACCAGATTCAATATCGATATAACCACCCATCATTTCAACGCGTTCGCGTAAAAGTTTTAACCCCAGCTTGCCAGATTCCTCGATCTTTTTCGCATCAAAACCATGTCCATTATCCGTCACAATCGCCCGCACCTGGTTTTCTTCTAGTGATAACAGAACATTGACCGTCAGACGCCCCTGCATATCCGGGTTGTGACGAACTGCATTTCCCATCAGCTCTTGCACCGCCCGAAAAACCATCACTTCAACATAAGTCTCCAGCCGGCGTTCCTGGCCTTTCACCGCCAGGCTCGCTTCGACAGAATTTTGCTGCTTAAACGATTCAATATAGCGCCGCAAAGTCGGTGCCAACCCAAGGTCATCCAACATCATCGGGCGAAGTTCACCGATAAAGCCTTTTAGTTTATTAAAAGTTTTGCTGGCCTCCACCTTTAATTCGGCCAGTTCTTCTTTGGCGCGATTTGGGTCAATTTCCAACAGACGTGAAGCAATATCCATGCGCAAAATAAAATTGGAAAGCGCCTGGGCAGGGCCATCGTGCATTTGGGTCGAAAGGCGTTGGCGCACCGATTCCTGTGCGTTCACAACCATTTCGACAACACCGGTTGTATTGGACTTTGAATTGATACTTGCCGGCGTGGCTGAAGAAAGCCCGGCCTGAATTCTTTCTAAAACCGCGACCAGTCGCTGCGCGCCGGTCTGATCGGTTTGCAGTTTTTCAAGCTGTCCCCGCATCACCAGCAAACGCTGCTGGGCGTCCAATGCTTCATCGTAAACACGACGAATATCACCCCGGGGAACGGTTTCCAACTGTGACCAGATCTGTTGCAGTCGTCCGGTCAAGGCCTGATTTCGCTGCGTAAGCCGCGACATCTCAGCTTTGCTTTGTTCAAGCATCATCCCAACATCTTTCAACATCCGACGAGTTTCATCCAACTCATTGGCTACATCCTGCTGCAAATCCTGCCAGGTTGTGGTCGCATCATTAAATTGGGCATCCATGGTCACCTCAATGTTAGGGATGTAAGGATCAATCTCATGTTTATACAATTCATCCCAATATGAAATTATAGCATACTACCCTTTACAACAAACCTGCTGTTTACCACTGGCTCGGCCATTCACCAGGTCGCGAATGGGCTTATGTCCACCCCTGCGGCTGTACCGCCTGACAGAAATGAGGCAATTTTTCTTCCGGCAGCTTTGCAAACTGCCATAAGCAGTGACCGATCACCGCCAGCGATAAATGGCCATGTTTTCGCCCCCGGCTCTGGGCGAAAACTGGCCTGCGCTTGAATAAACCGGGGTCAACGGGCGGGTAATTTCGGGATACCAGCCAGGAAATGTAACCAGATACTCAGCCCCCCGGGCGGTAAGAAATTCGGCCAATTTTTGCTCATCGCGAATAAAAGGGATTACCTCCGGGGTGATCAACCCGGCCATATCCAACAGGTCGCGCTGACCAAAATACCCCAGAGCGCCAATATCATGCGCTGCAATCAGGCTTTCGGCCGGGGTATTCTCAGCCACCCAGCGGGCCGCTGCAACCATCTCGGTCTCGATAATGGCCGTATCTTCAGCATAAGAAACAGCGCCCAGACCGCTAAAAGCAAACAGCACCAGGGTGATGGTTAAAAGCCAGGCCGCCCGAACCACCCGCGTAATGGGTTTGGATTGCACTTTAAGCCAGTTCATTAAGGATGCGGTGCCAATGCCCGCCAGAACAAAATAAACCGGCATTGTTGGTATAAGATACCGTCCGTGTTGGTAGGTAACCGGCAGACTAACGGCATAAATCAGGTTATAGCCCGACCACCACAGAATCGCGGCAATCCCAACCCATTGTTTTTTATGGAAAGACAAAACAATGGTTTGGAGAAAACCGGGCAGCAGCAACACCCCCACCCCAATCAGCGGCAGCAGAAACAGCGAACCCAGCCGTTCAAAAAATGGGGTTTGCACCAACACCGCATATTCGGCCTGTTTGGCATAAAACGTGGTTGGCATCCATGCACCCGAAAAAAAACGATTAAATACCAGATAAGGCAAAAACCCAAGCAGAAAAACACCGCTAATTTCCAATATCAGGGTCAGCTTTTTGCGCCACGCCGCTGTGCCCAACAAAACCACAAAAAAGATCGGACCCAGCAAGGTAAGGCCATCCGGTCTGATCCAGACAATAATCCCCAACAGCAGACCCGTGATCCAGAGCTGTTTTTGCATAAACAACACATGAAACACCAGAATGATCATCAACGCATAGAGCAAAGTCTCCATGCCTGAAAGCGCCGCCCAGATCAAATGCCACTCACTTGCCAGAAGAATGCCCATCCAGGGGATCTGTGAATGCCACAGTTCCAGACTGTGGCGGAAGATTTGTTCACCCACAATAGCCAGCATCACCAGCGTAAGAAAGCCAAGCAGTGTGGACCACACCACCGGCGGAAGACCCAAGACATGAGCGATGGAAAGCAATATCGTCCACAGCGGGGCTGTTGACCCGCCCGATAAGACGCCCGGTATAAATGACCATTCACCCCGTTGAGCCAAATTTCTGGCATAGGTCTGATGGATCCAGGCATCATCCAGCGGAAAACCCAGCCCTCCGATAAAACTGGAGACGATCAAAAATCCGCTCACGGTCATTAAAGCCGTAAAAGCCACCCAGAAGAAACGGGTGTGCCCCGGTTTGGCAAGCACCATTTCAGGATCCATAGTTATCCCCCCTCGGGCCGGAAATGGTAAATTTGAGCATCCGCCGTCTGGCCCAGATAGATCCATGCTCCCCATGTTTGCGGAGCAGTATACAGTTCGTCCAGCGCAGGAACGTGATTGGTCTGAATCACCAGATATGTGGCTCCATAGCGGCGGGCGAGCTGATCGATCTCGGCCAGACTGCCGTAAGGAATGACGATGGACGGAATACCAGTCGTAAGCGTAAACCCCGGTGAATCATTGATCATGACCATCTCCAGCGGTTGTTCTTGATCCTTCAAAAAAGCAGAAATCTGTTGAAAATCTCTCTGGTTCTTTTGATCCAATGGGGCGCGCGGATCGCCGCCGATCACCGTGCTGGTAAACAGAAAGAGGGTCATCACCGCAGCGCAAAAGATCAACAACATACCAAAATTCTGATAGGCCCGGGTGGGATGCCATTTTCTTTTTTGAACCTCCCTGTTCACCGCGGCACGCAGCCCAATCATCGCCCAGGCCCAGAACAGGGGTTGAAAAGCCGCCCCCGAATGCAAGAAACCGCCCCGCATCCCTGCGAAGGGAAATACCACCGACATCACCCCCAGTGTAAGCACCCACAACCCGACCGCCAACCGGGTGATTCGCTCGCTGCGCGTCTTCCAAAGACCGCCCAGCATAAAGGGGAGCAAAAAGATACCGCTCTGCACCGCCACAAAAGTTTGCAAATTATTCCAGAGCGCGCTGAAACGCACCTGCAAAATGGCAAAAAGACCGCTATCCAACCAGTTGGAAAACGTAAGCGGGGCAGGTGTTGGCAAAAAGGTCTGATTGTAATCGGTCAACCACAACGTCAGGCTGCCGCCGGGCGGCAGCAGCGTGCCAAAAACACGCAGATTCCGCCCATACCAAAACCCGCTGACCAGAAAATACCCCATCAGCAGCCCTGCCCCTGCCCACAAAAAACCCTGCAAAATAGGTTTGTGTTGTTTTCTGCGCTGCCAGCCCTCGGCCAAAATGACCAGCCCGCCAGCGGCCGCCCACAGCAGCCCGTCGGCGCGGGTCATATGCAATCCACCGGCTGCCAGTCCCATGAGCAGATATCGCCAAAACGAACCCGATGAATTGCTTGCGGCCAGAAGAAAGATCGTGCCCAGAATCATATACAGGGTGATCGTCTCGGTTGTCGTAGTATAAACCAGATAAAAACCGGGGAAAAGCGCAAAAAAGCCGGCCAATAGGGCAGTGGTGCGGTCACGCATTAACTGCCAGGTGGTGAAAGCCGTCAACGGGGCAAGCAGCGCCGCCAAAAGTACAAAAAAGATCCTGGCAGCCAGATAAGTCTCACTGGCAGCAACGATCATTCCCAGCGCAGCCACCAGCGACGGCAGAGGCATCCAGTAGGTATGGCTGGGGTGCGGCAAGCCCGCGGGTTGATCCAGATAATTCCATAAAAAATTCTGAGTCAGGCCATGCCCCTGTGCCAGCCGCACACCGCCGGCAAAATAATATTCGGCATCCATATAGCCGGGCGCTTTTTGCAACAGAGCCGCCCCGCCAGAAATGACCAGCCCAAAAAGGAAGAGGACGATTAAATTCTTTGCGGAGAGAGATGGGTTATTTTTCATGGCATTTATGGAATGTAGTGATAAATTTCAAGATCATTCAAAACCGTCCGTTCATCCATCTGCCAGTCGCGGTTTAACGCCCCCAGCATCGGATGAGACATTCCCATCGCCTGATACTCTGCAATGGTTTTGCTAAACACCACAAAGAAAAACCCCGCCCGGCCTTTCAGCGCCGCAGGCCAATCTTGTGTGGGGAAAATCTGCATCGCCTGCTGCGAAGCCGGCGCAAATGTATCGTTGTGCGAGCCCGGTTCATCTGGCAAAAACAACTGCGGCATAGCCGAGTCATAATAACGCATGGGCAGATAGCTTAACTTGTTATCGTGCAAAACGATCTCACCGGGTTCCAGGCTGGTCTCCAACAGGGCAGCCGCCTCCTGGTACGGAGAGCGGGGAAACTGGCGAAATGAAATCTGGTAGGAGAGCGAAACCAGAGCCGCAGCCACAAAACCGGCCGCCAGAATGACGCCCACCCCTTTCGGGAATTTATGTGCGGCCAGAACCCCGGCCAGACCATAATAAGCCAGGTTGGCCACAATAAAACCGCGCGGGACAAAGATCGGGCGCATCAGGTAGGATACGGCAAAAAGAATCAGCGGTGGAAGCAGCGCAGTCAGCAGCAGAAATTGCACCCCACTCTCACGGCGGCTGCGCCAGCTTTCGAGGCCGATAAAAATCAGGAGCGTCAATGCAACAAAAGCCGCCGCATACAACCGGCCAGCGGGCAGCGGCAGGCTGGTTGTGGTTTGAATCACAGCCTGAATCACCTCAACCAGACCAGGGCGGGGTGTCCAAAAAGCTGTTTGAATCTTTTGCAACTGGGCAGGTAAAACCAACCACCACGGAAGCGCCAAAATTGCCGCCGCAAACATCGCCATGCCATAGCGGAACAACAACTTCATTTCTCTGCGCAATAATAAAAAGACAAAAGGCGCCGCCAGACCAAACACCGCCAGGTTATGGGTATACAGCGCCGCAGCCGCACACAATACCAGAGCAACCCATTCCCCGCGGCGCTTTCCAGGTTGGTTCCGACGCACCCACAGCCGGACAAAAAGCCAGGTTACCCCCAACTGCAATGCCCCCAGAAAGGCATACATGCGGATATCCTGGGCATGATAAATCTGAAACGGCGAAATCGCGGCAAAAAACATGGCCCACAGCCCCGCCTCTTCATCTGCCAGCTCGCAGACGGTTAAGAACAGCAACACCAGTGCGCTCAGGCTCAACACCACACTCAACAGCCTCAACCAGACCAGTGAGGTGCCCAGCTTCATCCAAAAATGGAGCAGGAAATAAAACAGGGGCGGCATGGTATCCGCCAGGGTCCCCGGCACAATCTCGGTCAGGCTGCGGCCGGCCAGAAAAAAAGTAAAAGCGTCATCATATTGAATGCTGCGCGACCCGATCGCCAGACAGCGCAAACCCAACCCGGTGAGAAAAATGGCGGCAAAGAAGAAGCGGGTGCGTTTGGTCATTGGCTGGGTCCCCGGTTTAGCGAGAGGGATTTTCCTTCTGGTAGGTGAGCTCATACCAGGTGTGCTGCGGGTTCACCGCCCACCAGCGCACCCAGAAAAGTGTGATCAACATAAACAGGGGCAGCGGCAGAAACATGAACGGCGACTGTTGGGGCTGGTCGCCGTACTGCACAGTCCCCAGAAATATCGCCCAGATACCCACAAACAACAACGCCAGAGAAACCAGCGTCATAATCCTTCCACCCCGCCGCCAGCGTTCTTCCCACAGGGTAAAAACCAGCAAAATAGCCGGGGTAAGTACAATAAAGTTCCCCGGATCGGTCTGAATGCCGATCCACTGGCTGACCACCAGGGTAAAACAGGCCGTCCACAAAAAACCACGGAATTCCCAGCGCGTTGACAGCCACCATTCCAACAGCAGCACGCCCCCCAACACTCCGGCAACAATCCACCCCAGCCGCGCACCCATGGCCGGCAGATAGTACGCCAGCGCCGTTTGCAGCGTGCCGGGCGGGTTATAACCGGGGTAGCGCAAGACTTCGCGCAGATTCTGCAGAATCCAGTCGGGCAAAAATAGTGCTGCGGTCACCGCCAGCAAAAGCACCACACCAACCATCCACCCCACCAGCTTCATCCGGCGTTTACGCAGTCCCCAGATCAAAATAAACAGATAAAAGACAATAACCACCTGAGGTTTGATGGTCGAAAGAGCAAATAATAAACCGGCCAGTTCATCCTGACCATTTTTCAGCGCGTTTAAACCGCCCACGATAAACAATGCGATCAGAATCACCGCATTCCCGTTGATCAATGGCCGCAGCCCGTGATACCAGAGCAGCCCAAAGACCAAAATCCCCGCGAGCAGCAGCGGTTTGGGTTTCCAATCGCTCAGGCGAATGCTTAAAAACATCAACAGGACCAATGATATTTCCAGCAAAGTCATCCACAACGCACGCGCCGTGGTGAAATCAGATACCAGCGCAAATGGCAGAAACAAAACCATGGAATATAAAGGATACGCCACGCGCAGCTCGTGTTCGCCGGTCTGCGCTGCCCGCCCATAAGCCAGGGTCTGAATCCGCAATGCCGCTTCATCGCTATAGGGGCTGACGCCTTCGGTAAAAAAGGCCCGCGTTCCCACCCAGTGCACCAGAAAATCATTGCCGCCCGGATTGGCGCCGGCATAGCGCAGATTAAAAAAGGTCAATCCGGCCAGCAACACCACAGCAAAAACAGCCAGTATAATTAATTGCAAGGTGGGGTTACGACGGTAATTCACCATCCACACTCCTCAAAGACTTTGTTGATATAACTTGACCATAGAGCTATTATAAGCGCATATGAAAATCAAAATATCTCTCGCTCAATTAAATCTTATCTACGGCAACCAGGATAAAAACCTGGAAAAGGCGCTGTCCTGTATTCACGAGGCGGCAGTCAATGGCAGCGATATGATTTTACTGCCCGAGCTGTGGTCCTCAGGATACGATCTCGAAAACCGCAATCAGTATGCCGCCCGCAACGCTGAGATCCTGCGCGAGGTGCACGCCGCAGCAGAACGCGAGTCGATCTGGGTCGGCGGTTCGGTCATCA
>CAZQLE010000052.1:0-20968 GCA_964593905.1 uncultured Anaerolineaceae bacterium
ATGTGAACATGGAAGTTGAACTGATCGTCAATGTGGCGCTGGAACAGGGTTCCAAATTTGCAATTCGTGAAGGTGGTCTGACGGTGGGCGCCGGTGTGATCACCAAGATTCTGGATTAGGCAGATTAGAATGGCTAAGCAAAAGATCCGTATCCGTCTGAAAGCTTATGATCACCGAGTGCTGGACCAATCCGCGAAGCGGATTGTGGAAACGGCAGAACGCAGCGGCGCCCATGTAGTAGGGCCGGTTCCCCTGCCGACAAAAATTGAGCGGTTTACTGTGCGCCGTTCAACCTTTATTGATAAAGATTCACACGAACATTTTGAAATTCGCACCCACAATCGTCTGATTGACGTGTTGGATCCGGATTCGAAGACCATCGATATGTTGATGCGTCTCAATCTGCCCGCGGGTGTGGATATCGAAATCAAGATCTAGGGAAACCAAAATCGACAGCAAGGCAATTAACAGGAATACCCGGGAGCAGTGCAGGCACAAGTCTCGCACTGCTCCTATCTCTGGCGTATTTGCCAGTTTTGTGGTAGAATAATGCGGTTTGGTGAAAGCCAGACCACATACGTGGGGTAAGAGCCGTTCAGGCAAGCGCACGCAACCAGACCCAGGGTGACGCTACCGAATTGCTGACTGCTCCGCTGAGAGGATGATGCAGCCTGGCCCAGGCTAACAGTCCTCTGCAACACATTTTACAAGGAGAAAACTGAGATGTTTAAAGGGCTGATTGGCAAGAAAATCGGCATGACCCAGATTTTCGATGAAACCGGCGTTGCTATTCCAGTAACCCTCATCGAAGCTGGGCCTTGCTATGTTACCCAGGTTCGCACTGTTGAACACAATGGGTACAGCTCCGTACAGCTCGGCTATGGCGAAGCCAAGCCGAAGCGCGTCTCGGGTGGCGAATTAGGTCATCTGAAACGCAACAACTTGCCGCCGCTGCGTTTCTTGCGCGAATTTCGCGTAAAGAGCGCTGAGGTCACCGAAGGTACTACGGTGGCCGTTGACGTGTTTGCCGTAGGCGAACGCGTTGATGTTGTTGGCACCAGCAAGGGACGTGGTTTTCAGGGTGGTGTGAAGCGTTACCACTTCCGTGGTGGTCCGAAGACTCATGGTCAGTCGGATCGTTGGCGCGCCCCGGGTTCTCGTGGTTCGGGAACTACGCCGGGTCGTGTGTATAAAGGTTCCCGAGGTCCCGGTCATATGGGCAATGACCGCGTCACGGCGCAGAACCTGAAGGTTGCCCTGGTTGACCCCGAACGCAACCTGATCGGTGTCAAGGGCGCGATTCCTGGCGCGCGCGGTGGTCTCGTATTGATAAAGGAAGCGCGAAAGCAGTAAGCCTCTGGGCGGCTGACTGTTTTCCTGCGCAAAGGGAGCGAAGGTACTATGTTAGTGGATGTCTTCAACATGCAGGGCGAGAAGGTTAAGCAGGTGGAACTGCCCGCCGGCATCTTCGAAGCCCCCATCTATGTGGATTTGATGCACCAGGCGTATGTTCGCCAGATGGCGAATGCGCGTCTTGGTACGCACGAAACCAAGGTCCGGGGCGAAGTCTCGGGTGGCGGCCGCAAACCGTGGCGCCAAAAGGGCACCGGCCGCGCTCGTCAGGGTTCCATTCGCGCTGCCCAATGGAAAGGTGGCGGTAAGATTCATACACCGCACCCGCGCGATTATACCCAGGCGATGCCGCGCAAAATGCGCCAGGCGGCCCTGCGCTCGGCTCTTTCTGCAAAAGCTGCAGAATCCGGGATCGTTGTGGTGGAAGAGCTGAATCTGGCGGAAGCAAAAACTCGTCTGATGGCTCAGGCCCTGGATAAACTGGTTGGCGGCTCAAGCGCACTCGTTGTGATCCCTGAAAAGGGCGCCTACGAGGTCGTGATTCGTTCAACCAACAACTTGCCAGATGCCAAGATCCTGTTGGCCAATTACCTGAATATTCGTGATCTGCTCAGCTTCGACAAACTGGTTCTGCCATTGTCGGCGCTGAACGTGATTGAAGCCAACCTGGGTTAGGCAGGAGGAAGAAATGACGACGATTTATGATATTCTCCGCCGCCCGCTGGTGACTGAAAAGTCAAACTATCAATCGGCAAAACTGCACCAGTATGTGTTTGAGGTTATGGATAACGTGACCCGCACGCAGGTGAAAGATGCGGTTGAGCAGTTGTTCGATGTAACTGTGGTCCGGGTGAACATCATCAATATGCCCGCCAAGCGAACCCGCCGCGCGCGCAGCCGCCGGATGGTGGTTCGCAACGCCGGGTACAAAAAAGCTATTGTGACCCTTTCGCCCGCGGATCGCATTCCATTCTTTGAAGGGGTTGAGTAATGGCTGTCAAAGTTTATAAACCCGTAACCCCCGGTCTGCGCGGCATGACTGGTTACACCTTCGAAGAGATCACCAAGTCGAAGCCGGAACGATCGCTGATCGTTATCTTGAAAAAGAACGCGGGCCGCAATATGCATGGCCGTGTTACCGTTCGCCATCGTGGCGGCGGCGCTCGCCGGTTTATTCGTCTGGTGGATTTCAAACGCGATAAGCGCACGATCCCCGCCCGTGTAACGGCGATTGAATATGACCCCAACCGCACGGCCCGTCTGGCTTTGCTGACCTATGCCGATGGCGAGAAGCGCTATATCATCGCCCCGGTGGGTCTCAAGGTCGGTGATGCGGTCATGGCTGGCACCGGCGCTGAAATTCGCCCCGGCAACAGTCTGCCGATCTCCAACATCCCCGTGGGTACCATGGTCCACAATATCGAACTGCGGGAAGGCAAAGGCGGCCAACTGGTGCGCGCTGCCGGTGGTTCGGCTCAGCTGCTGGCAAAAGAAGGCGACTATGCTCAGATCCGCCTGCCATCGGGTGAAGTTCGCCTGGTTCGCCAGGTGTGCTACGCCACGGTTGGCCAGGTTGGCAATGTGGAGCATGGCAATATCAAGCTTGGTAAAGCCGGTCGCAAGCGCCACATGGGCATCCGTCCGACCGTCCGCGGCACCGCAATGTCTCCTCGCGACCATCCGCATGGTGGTGGTGAAGGTCGTCAGCCGGTGGGTATGTCTGGTCCGAAGACTCCGTGGGGCCGCCCGGCTCTGGGTTACAAGACCCGCCGCAATAAGAAGACCAGCCAGTTCATCGTACGCCGCCGCAATGCGGGCAGCGGACGGTAACCCGGTTGTGCGGTCAGTTTGGTAAGAGAGGAACGAAGATATGTCTCGATCGTTGAAAAAGGGACCGTTTATTGCCCCGAAACTCTTGAAGAAGATTGAACTGATGAACGCCTCAGGCGACAAAAAGGTGATTCGCACCTGGAGCCGGGCGAGCGTCATCTTCCCCCAGATGGTGGGTCACACAATTGCGGTGCATGACGGCCGCCGACATGTACCCATCTATATCACCGAAAACATGGTCGGGCATCGCTTGGGCGAATTTGCCCCCACCCGCCACTTCCGCGGTCATGTTTCGGAGAAATCTTCGAAGAGGTAACACATGGCAACGGATATTCGTGCAAAACTAAGCAATTGTGAGGTTTCGGCCCAGAAAGTGCGGCTGGTGATCGACTTGGTGCGCGGGAAACCCGCCGTCGATGCCCTGAACACACTTCAGTTCACCACCAAAGTAGCCGCCCAGCATGTTCACAAACTGCTGGCCTCTGCTGTAGCGAACGCTGAAGAAAACTATGGCCTGAACCGGGATGATCTGATGGTTTATGCCATCACTGCTGATGAGGCGCCCACTCGCAAGTGGCGCCGGTTCGGTGCGCGCGGCCGCTTCAAGCCCATTTTGCGGCGCAATTCGCATATTTCTGTGATCCTGCGCGAACGGGCGTCGAAATAGCACGTGGGTTGGGTAGGGCAGCGCTCTACCCGCTCGAAAGGGACACCAGGAGATCATATGGGTCGTAAAGTTCATCCAATTGGATTTCGTCTGAATATAAACAAGCCCTGGGACGGGCGCTGGTACGCCGAAGGCAGCGAATTTGCTGACCAACTGCACCAGGACCTGGCCATCCGTGAACTGGTTCACGCTGAAACCGGCAAAGCTGGCGTTTCGCGTGTTGAGGTTGAACGGTTCCCGGGCAAAGTGAAAGTTGTTGTTCACACCGCCAAACCCGGCATTTTAATCGGCCGCAAAGGCGAAACCGTGAAGAAGATCCGCCAGTCATTGGAAGCCATGACCGCGAAGAAAATTGATCTTGAAATCAAAGAGATCAAATCGCCCGACATGGATGCCTATCTGGTGGCTGTAAATATTGCTGGGCAGATCGAACGCCGCGTGAGCTATCGCCGCGCGATGAAACGAGCTATCCAACAAGCCATGCGTCAGGGCGCCCTGGGTGTAAAAATCGAGGTTGCCGGACGTTTGAGCGGCGCAGAAATGGCCCGCAGCGTATGGCTGCGCGAAGGGCGTGTTCCTCTGCAGACTCTGCGCGCCGACATCGACTTCGCCCGCTATGAGGCTCTCACCACCTACGGCCAGATCGGTATCAAGGCCTGGATCTATAAGGGCAATGTTTTGCCCGAAATGGAAGAAAAGGTTGAGCCGACAGAAGGTGTGTACGTCAGCGAATAATTCCTACACCGGGGCGGCTCCCGGGTAGTATTGAAAGAGGTAGCGATTATGTTGATGCCAAAGCGTGTGAAATACCGCAAGCAACAGCGCGGTCGAATGAGGGGTAAGGCGCTACGCGGCGCTGAAGTCTCATTCGGTGAATTTGGTCTGCAGGCAGTTGAACCGGGTTGGGTTTCGGCTCGCCAGTTAGAGGCAGCTCGCCGTGCGCTGACGCGTGTGATGAAACGCCGTGGAAAAGTATGGCTGCGTGTCTTCCCCGACAAGCCCTACACCCACCGACCTCCCGAAACCCGTATGGGTAAGGGTAAAGGTGGTGTGGAATACTGGGTGGCCGTGGTGAAACCGGGCCGTGTTATGTTCGAGATTGGCGGTCTTCCTGAAGCAATCGCAATTGAAGCATTGCACCAGGCTGCTTACAAGTTCTCGATCAGGACAAAAGTGGTTGCCCGCCACGAAGGTACAGGAGAGCAGGCATGAAACCGGCAGAAATTCGACTTTTGTCTATTAATGAAATTCAAAACAAGCTGGCAGATGTCCGGCACGAATATATGAACCTGCGGTTCCAGATCGTGACCGGCCAGTTGACCGATACCAGCCGCCTTAAGAAGGTCCGCCGCGAAATCGCGCGTTTCGAGACCGTCCTGCGCGAGCGGGAAGTGAAAAGCCAGCAGGAAGGTGAGAAATGAACGAACGGCGACGCATGATCGGCGTGGTAAAGAGCAACAAAATGATGAAGACGGTTGTTGTCGAGATCAAGCGCAGCTTCCGCCATCCTCTGTATGGGAAAGTCGTCCACACTTCCATGCGGGTGAAAGCACACGATGAACTTGGTTGCCAGATTGGCGACGAAGTGCAGATTGTGGAAAGCCGCCCGCTCTCGAAAGAAAAAAGCTGGGTGGTCGAAACCGTAGTCAAGCGGCAGTTGGCCGGAGAAGGAGCATAAGCCATGATTCAGCATGAGTCTCGTCTGAAAGTGGCCGACAACACCGGTGCCCGCGAACTGCTGGTAATGCACGTAATGGGCGGCTCAACCCGCCACTACGGTTCGGTTGGTGATGTGGTGGTAGCTGCTGTAAAATCAGCTGCTCCGCAGGGCTCAGTCAAGAAAAGCGATGTAGTGAAGGCTGTGATCGTCCGCTGCGCGAAAGAATGGCGCCGTGAAGATGGCTCGACCATTCGCTTCGATGACAATGCTGCCGTCATTTTGGATAATGATGGCACGAACCCCAAAGGCACCCGCATTTTTGGGCCGGTGGCGCGCGAACTGCGCGATAAAGGTTTTATGAAGATCGTCTCACTGGCGCCGGAAGTGCTTTAGGCGCGAAATTGGAATGGAGCGAAGCGAAATGAAGGCTAAGATTCGCAAGGGTGATTCTGTTGAAATTATCAGCGGTCGCTCTGAAGATAAAGGCAAACGCGGCGAGGTCATTAAAGTCCAGCCGGAAGAAAACCGCGTGGTCGTTCAGGGCGTGAACATGCGCACGAAGCATCAGCGCCAGGTTCAGGCACAGGGCCGAACGGTAAACCCGGGTTTGGTGCGCTTTGAGGCGCCCATCCATGTTTCCAACGTGATGTTGGTTTGCCCCAAGTGTGGCAAGGCTGCTCGGGTTGGCTTCAGCCGCGAAGGCGATAAATCGCAGCGCGTTTGCAAAAAGTGCAACGCCCTGATTGATGCATAGGGCACCGCGTGGGAGCGTTGAAGATGAACCGAATGAAAGAAAAGTATCAGAATGATGTCATGCCGGCCTTGATGAAAGGCTTGAGCCTGGCCAATGTGATGGAAGTGCCGCGCATTGAAAAGGTTGTGATCAACATTGGCATGGGCGAAGCAATGGATAACCCGAAGATGTTAGACGCTGCGGTGAGTGATCTGTTGCAGATTACCGGCCAAAAACCGGTGATCACCAAGGCTCGCAAGAGCATTGCCAACTTCAAACTGCGCGAGGGCCGCGCGATCGGTGCGAAAGTTACACTGCGTGGCGAAAAGATGTGGTCGTTCCTCGATCGTCTGATGAACATTGTGCTGCCGCGTGTGCGCGACTTTCGCGGTATCCCCGATGACGCCTTTGACGGCCGCGGCAATTACACCCTGGGTTTGCGCGAGCAGTTGATCTTCCCCGAGATTGAATACGACAAGATCGACAAGGTCCGCGGTATGGAAATTACCATTGTGACCACCGCTCGTTCAGACGCGCAGGCAGCCATGCTGTTGGACATGCTCGGCATGCCTTTCAGGAAGGGATAATATGGCAAAGAAATGCATGAATTATCGTGAAATGCGGCGGGAATATCCAACCCAGGTTCGAAATCGCTGCCGAATCTGCGGTCGCCCGCGTGGGTATATCAGACGGTTTGGTCTGTGCCGCATCTGCTTCCGTGAACTGGCGCTTAGCGGCCAGATTCCCGGTGTGACGAAGTCGTCTTGGTAGGCCATCCGGAGGTAAGAGAATGAGCGTGAATGATCCTATTGCAGATATGTTAACGCGCATCCGAAATGCGATGATGGCCGGTCAATCGGTGGCTGCAATGCCCAGCTCGAAGTTGAAAATCGAGATTGCCCGAATCCTCAAAGAAGAGGGTTTCGTGGAAGGGTATGAAGAAGCCGAAGCCGAACTGCCAACGCACAAGATGCTGCGTGTACGAATTAAGTATGTGGGTGAACGCCGCGAGCGTCGCCCGGTGATCACCGGCCTTGTGCGGGTGAGTCGACCCGGCCGCCGTGTCTACACCCAGAAGAGTGATATCCCCTGGGTTCTGTCCGGGATGGGTATTGCGATCCTGTCGACCCCGAAAGGTGTCATGACCGGGCAGCGTGCTCGCCAATTGAATGTTGGCGGCGAAATCCTCTGCAAGGTCTGGTAGTTGGGATAAGGAGGTATCGACGTGTCTCGTATTGGACGCATGCCAATTACCGTTCCGGCCGGTGTGCAGGTGGACATCACAGGCAATGAAGTTCGTGTGAAGGGCCCCAAAGGCGAACTTTCACGCACTTTCAACCCTGAGGTGTCGTTGAAGATGGAAAATTCCGAGTTGATTGTTTCGCGCATCAACGATGAACCCATTTCACGTGCACTGCACGGAACGACTCGTGCTGTTTTGAACAACATGGTGACCGGTGTAAGCGCTGGTTTTACCCGTATGTTGGAAGTCGATGGCGTGGGTTACCGCGCCGAAATGAGTGGCTCAACCCTGATGTTGTATGTGGGTTATTCACATCCGGTAGAGGTTGTTCCCCCCAGTGGGATCAGCTTCGAAGCGGATGCAAAAACCCGCCAGATCAAGGTGAACGGCTTTGATAAAGAGCAGGTGGGCCAGGTTGCAGCGAACATCCGTGAGATTCGCCCCCCCGAACCATATCATGGGAAGGGTATTCGATACGCGGGTGAGAAGATTCGCCGCAAAGCTGGTAAATCTGGTAAAGGCAAGAAATAAGGGATAGCATATGGCGAAGATGACTCGTAGTGAGGCTCGAAATCGTCGGCACGCCCGTGTGCGTAAGCACTTGGCGGGTACGCCAGAGCGCCCGCGCCTGTGCGTTTACCGCAGCCTGGCGGATATCTATGTCCAGGTGATCGATGATGAGGCCGGTGTAACACTGGCCGCAGCATCGAGCATTGATAAGGAACTCCGTGACAAGGTGCAGGGAAAAACCAAAACCGAGCAGGCCCAGATTGTGGGCAAGCTGGTTGCTGAGCGCGCGCAATCCAAAGGGATTACCACGGTGGTCTTTGATCGAGGTGGCTTCCGCTACATCGGTCGCGTGAAAGCGCTGGCAGATGCAGCGCGCGAGGCTGGCCTGGTTTTCTAGGCTAGAGAGGAAAAAAGAGGGCCTTGACAATGGAGATGATGGAATATCAAGCTGAAGAACAACTCGACGAGCGCGTGATTGAAATTGCGCGTGTCGCGAAAGTGGTCAAAGGCGGCCGCCGCTTCCAGTTCCGGGTTACCGTGGTGCTTGGTGATAACAACGGTACGGTGGGGCTGGGAATCGGCAAGGCCAATGCGGTGCCCGATGCGATGCGTAAAGCATCGGAACGCGCCCGCAAGACCATGCGAAAAGTCGCCCGAACTGAAACCACCATCCCGCATGATGTGTTGGGTCGTGTGGCGGGCGCAAAAGTGCTGCTGAAGCCGGCTTCACCCGGTACTGGCGTTATTGCTGCGGGTGGTGTGCGTGCCGTGTTGGAAGCCGCGGGTATTCATGATATCCTGACCAAATCGATGGGCAGCGCCAATGTGTTGAATGTGGTGAAAGCCACCTTTGACGCCCTGGAGCAGTTGAAGTCTGTCGAAGAGGAAGCTGCCCGCCGCGGTAAACCGGTGGAAGAGCTTATGCCTTACTGGCAGCGGAGGAAGAAGAATGCCTGAGAATAGCCAACCCGTCAAGAAATTACGGATCACGCTGGTTAAAAGCGCGATCGGTTATTCGGTGCGCCATAAAGCTACCGTACGTGCTCTGGGTTTGCGCAAACTGCATCAGACTGTGGTGCAAGATGACAACCCGACCATTCGCGGTATGCTGGCGAAGGTCAATCATCTGGTAGTGATTGAAGAGCAGGTGGACGAATGAAACTGAATGATTTAATGCCCAATGTGGGTGCGAAGCAAAAACGCAAGCGCGTCGGGCGCGGCATTTCTGCCGGTCAGGGTAAGACCGCCGGTAAAGGCACGAAGGGCGAGGGCGCCCGCTCGGGCCAGGGTGGTAACCTGTATCGACAGGGCGGCAACCTGCCGTTTTATCGCCGCCTGCCCTTTATGCGTGGTGAAGGCTTTACCCCGCCCAATCAGGTGACCTATAACGAAGTCAAGCTGGAACAGCTCGAGCGCTTTGAAGCTGGCGCTGAAGTGACCCCTGAGGTCCTCGCCGAAGCTCGCTTACTGCGCAAAGTGAAAAACCCGGTTGTCATTCTGGGCAACGGAGAAGTCAAAGTAGCTTTGAAGGTGAAAGTTCATCGAATTACCAAAAGCGCGCGCGAGAAGATCGAAGCCGCTGGTGGTAGTGTTGAAATCATCGCCTAATACGGCTAACCCTACGACGAAGGAGATCCACGCATGAAGCGTTCAGCTTGGCGCTACCTGTGGAAATCAGAGGACATCCGGAATAAGCTACTCATCACGTTGCTGCTGCTGGTAATCTACCGCTTTGCAGCCAACGTTCCGGTCCCTGGAATCGACCGTGAAGTTCTCCGCCAATTGACCGAGGCTGGAGGAGCTGCGGGCAACCTGTTCAACTTGCTGGATTTATTGTCTGGCGGTACGGTGTCCAACTTCTCCATCCTCGCGATGGGCGTGTATCCTTACATCACGGCTCAAATTATCCTGCAATTGCTCATCCCGATCATTCCTGCTCTGGAACGCAAGTTAAAGGATAACCCGCGCGAAGGTCAGAAATGGATGGAACGCTGGACAGTCATTTTGACCGTCCCGATGGCGGCTTTGTCGGCCATCGGCCAGATTAACATCTTCAACTCTTTCCTCAACGGCCAATCAGTGCTGGTCAATTACGGTTTCACCGGAGCAGCGCTAGTTCCGACCCTGGCTACCCTGTTCACCATGATTGCCGGCACCATGTTTGGCATCTGGGTGGGGCAGTTGATCTCGGAATATGGCATCCCCAATCAGGGGCTTTCGTTGATCATCTTCGCGGGCATTGTGTCTCGCCTGCCGGCCAACCTGGGCAGTATCTTAAGCGATAAGGTGAACGGCTGGTGGATGCTGGTGGTGATTCTGGTGGTTTTGTTGTTGACAATCTTTGCCATTGTCTATGTGCAGCAAGGCCGCCGCAATGTGCCTGTGCTCTTCCCGGGTCGCCGCGTAGGCGCACGGATGTCGATGCCGGTGCGCAGCAACCTGCCCTTGATGGTTAATATGGCAGGTATGATCCCGCTCATCTTTGCCCAGTCGCTGATCACCTTCCCGGCGATCATCGCGAGCTACTTTGTGAACTCGGCGACCACCTGGGTGGCCAGCTTCTCAAAGGCCATCTACGACACCTTTAGCGGGAATAACGCCTGGTATTCGATCATTTACTTTGTCATGGTTGTGCTGTTTACATTCTTCTATACGGATGTGCTTTTCTCGCAGCAGAACTATGGCGAAAATCTGAAACGCCAGGGTGCACAGATCCCGGGTGTGGTTCGGGGCAGCCCTACTCAGAAATATCTGAGCAAGGTGCAGCGCCGCATTACTCTGCCGGGCGCGCTCTTCCTGGGGCTGGTGGCTGTGCTGCCTTTCCTGGTGGGTCTGCTCTTGCCGACTTCTGCTCGAAACGGTTTGATGCTGGTTTCGGCAGCCGGTTTGCTGATCGTGGTGGGTGTGGTTCGTGACACCTTTACCATTATCGAAACCGAGTTGAAGCTGCACGGCTATGACGAGAGCCTGATTAAGCGCTAAGAAAAGAATTACGAGGGAAAAGCCATGCCAACCTATATTGTTCTTCTGGGTCCTCCGGGTGCTGGAAAAGGAACACAGGCCAAAGCCATCTCTGAAACGATGAATCTGGCTCATGTCTCTTCTGGTGATCTGTTCCGTGAGAATCTTAAAGCACAGACCGAGCTGGGCAAACTGGCGCAAACTTATATGAACCGCGGCGAACTGGTGCCTGATGATGTCACCATTGCCATGGTCAAAGACCGCCTTTCTCGGCCCGATTGTGCAGAGGGCGCCTTGTTGGATGGCTTTCCCCGTACCCCGGCTCAGGCGAAAGCGCTGGATGCCATGCTGGCTGCCCAGGGCAGTAAGCTGCACTCGGTGCCCTACATTGCCGTAGCGCCGGAGATATTGGTGGAACGGTTGAGCGGCCGCTGGTCGTGCCGCGCTGCGGGCCATGTTTACCACGAAAAATTCAACCCGCCTGCCAAGGCAGGTGTGTGCGATGTGGATGGTTCCGAGCTGTATCAGCGCGATGACGACAAGCCCGAAACGGTGGCAAACCGCATCCGCGTCTATGCGGAACAGACTGCCCCGTTGATCAGCTACTATACCGAGAACGGTGTTTTGTTTGAACTGGATGGTACCCTGCCCATTGAGCAGGTGACCTCCCTGCTCCTGGCAGAATTGAAGAAAGGTTAAGTTTCTCATGTCTTGGGATCGACAGATTACGCTTAAGTCTTCCGAAGAACTTGCCATTATGCGCAAAGCGGGTGAAATTAACGCTATGGCGCTGCAGGCAGCTTATCTGGCCATTCGGCCCGGAGCGACGACGGCTGATCTTAATGCGGCTGCTGATGAGGTTTTGCACAAACACGGCGTGTATTCGCCCTTCAAGAATTATCCGGGTCCGACCCCCTATCCGGCCAGCACCACGGTCAGCGTCAACGCTGAGCTGGTACACGGCATCCCGAGTAAGAAGCGGGTGTTGAAAGCCGGAGATATCGTTTCGGTGGATTGCGGCACGGTGTTTGAAGGGTTTGTAGCCGACTCGGCCTTTTCGGCCGGGGTGGGCGAAATTTCAGAAGAGGCGCGCAAACTGCTGGATGTTACCGAACAGTCGCTGTATGTGGGCATTGCCCGCATGGTGGCCGGTAATCATATTGGTGATGTCTCGGCAGCGATTCAGGCTTATGTAGAGAAACACAACCTGTATGTCACCCGCGAGTATACCGGTCACGGTGTTGGGCGGCAGATGCACGAAGGGCCGCAGGTGCCCAATTACGGCACCCCGGGCCGGGGTTTGCAACTGCGCCCCGGGATGACAATTGCGCTGGAACCGATGGTTTTGGTGGGCACGGCTGCCACCAGAGTCCATCCAGACGGCTGGACGGTGAGCTCACGGGATGGATCATTGACAGCGCATTTTGAACACACAATCGCGGTTACAGAAAATGGACCGCTGATTCTGACCAAGCTCCCCGACGGGACCAGTCCGGCGCAGATCACTGGACAGTTACGCGAAGAGCGGGTATAATCTGGTCTTTGGCTGCACCTTCCACAGCCAGGCGCAATTATTTTGAAGGAGTGAATCATGAAGGTGACTTCATCCATCAAGAAGCGGTGCGCGAAGTGCAAAGTTGTAAAGCGCAGCGGCCGTTTGTATATCATTTGTGATAACCCAAAGCACAAGCAGCGACAGGGATAAGGATCTATGGCACGTATTGAAGGTGTTGATCTTCCCCGCAATAAGCGTGTGGAAATTGCTCTGACGTATATTTTTGGGATCGGCATGACCCGTTCCCAACGGATTTTGACCGCGACGGGTGTAAACCCGGATATTCGCGTGAAAGATCTGACCGAAGCCGAAGAGAACGCGCTGCGCGAGTTCATCTCCAAGAACTACAAAGTGGAAGGTGATTTGCGCCGCGAAGTTCAGATGAACATCAAACGGCTGATTGAAATCGGTTGCTATCGCGGTCTGCGCCACCGCCGCAATTTGCCTTTGCGCGGACAGCGGACTCGCACCAATGCCCGCACTGCCAAGGGTCCGAAGAAGACCGTGGCCGGTCGCGGCCGCCGACGTGGCGGCAAGAAATAATCTGGAGTAGACCTGTAATCTGGCTGTCGGTTGGGGCGTTTTCCTTCTCTGTCCCGCGGCTGCCTGACAGCCGGAAACACCGGTCTCGAAGGGTTATCTTCGATCGTACGAAAGGTTCGTGAGGAAATATGGCTCAAAATGTACGCTCTACGCGCCGCACTGCGGCAGCGCGCAAAGTGAAGCGCACACTGTCCTCTGCGCAGGTGCATGTTTTTGCTTCATTCAATAACACCATCATCACCATTACTGACCAGCAGGGTAACACCGTTTGCTGGGGCAGCTCGGGCGCGGTTGGCTTCAAGGGCTCTCGCAAGAGCACTCCTTTTGCCGCTCGTTTGGCTGCTGAACAGGCGATTAAGACCGCTCAGGGGATGGGTGTGCAGGAAGTGGACCTGATTGTCAAGGGACCGGGTCCGGGTCGTGAATCGGCGATTCGCGCCGTGCAGGCGATGGGCGTTAAAGTGCGCTCAATCTCTGATATCACCCCGGTTGCTCACAATGGCTGCCGACCCCCGAAAAAACGCCGCGTGTAATTTAGAGAGGGAAGAATTATGGCTCGATATACTGGTCCGGCATGCAGACTGTGCCGGCGTGAAGGTGAAAAGCTGTTTCTGAAGGGTGAGCGCTGCTTTACCCCGAAGTGCGCCTTTGAGCGCCGCGGCTATGCTCCTGGTGAGCACGGCCGCACCAGCCAGGGACGTAGTGACCGAACTTCGGACTACTCCCGCCAGCTGCGCGCAAAGCAACGCGCGCGCCGCGTCTATGGTATTTTGGAACGTCAGTTCCGCCGCTATTACGGCATTGCGCAGCACACGCGGGGTTTGACTGGTTTGAACTTGCTGCAAACCCTTGAACTGCGCTTAGACAATGTCGTTTATCGCATGGGTTTGGCCGAAAACCGCGCACAGGCTCGTCAGATGGTGAACCACGGTCATTTTATGGTGAACGGTCGCCGCACGGATGTGCCTTCAATGCTGTTGCAGCCGGGCGATAAGCTCGAGGTGCGCGCGGGTTCTCGCAATCACACGTTCTTCAAAGAACTCCCGGAATTCGCCGAAAAGCGCAATTGTGCTCTCTGGTTAGACCGTGATGTCAAAAGTTTGAGCGGCCGCATTCTGCGCGCCCCCGAACGGGCTGAAATTGACGGTAATCTGACCGAACAGCTCATCGTTGAGTACTACTCGCGCTAATGCGCCGATATTCCGGTGCGCGGTTTTCTAAGGTGTACCGGAAAGGGGTGAAACGTGACAACTCTTAGTAATATGGTAACACCGAAAGTCGAGCGTGAAGCTGAAGCTCGGAACTACGGCAAATTTGTCATCAGCCCGCTTGAACGCGGCTATGGCGTGACGCTGGGCAATGCCCTGCGCCGGGTTTTGTTGTCCTCTCTGGAGGGCGCCGCCGTAACTTCCATCCGAATCTCGGATGTGCTGCACGAGTTCAGTGATATTCCCGGCGTGCGTGAAGATGTTATCCAGGTTACGCTGCAAATTAAGCAGCTCCGCATTCGCCTGCATGATGTAGATAGCGCCCATCTCCACCTCGAGGTTCGGGGTGAAGGTGAAGTGACTGCTTCTGATATTCAGGTGCCCGCGGAAGTGGAAATTATCAACCCTGATCTGTATCTGTTCACGGTGGATGATGCCCATACCAATCTGGAAATCGATTTTACTGTAGAACGCGGGCGGGGTTACTCGCCGGCGAATGAACGAAGTGGACGCTTGCCCATTGGTGAACTGCCGGTGGATGCCATCTTTAGCCCGGTCAAACGGGTGAACTGGTCTGTGGCAAATGCCCGTGTAGGCCAGAGCACCAATTATGACCGCCTGGTCCTTGAGATCTGGACGGATGGCACTGTAAACCCCGAGAGTTCATTGGGCATGGCCTCAAAAATCTTGATCGACCATCTGCGCTTCATCTCTGGCATCAGCGAGGAAACTCTGCTGGGTGTGGTGGAGAAGGAAGTTACCGGCAGCCGGTTGACCAGCGAAGCCGCTGAAACCCCGATCGAGAATCTCGATCTTTCGGTGCGTGTCTTCAACTCGCTCAAACGTACAGGCATCACCACTGTGGGTGATGTGCTTGAGCTGCTGGAAAAAGGTGAAGAGGCCGTGATGTCCATTCGCAATTTCGGCGAAAAGAGTCTCGACGAATTGCGCCAGAAGATGCAGGAAAAGGGCTTTCTGCGAAATGACAAACCTACGGAGTAAGTAGAAATGCGACATCAGGTTGCTGGTTATAAACTTGGACGAAGCACCGGTCAGCGCAACGCATTGCGCCGCACTATGGTTCGCCAGCTTTTTGAGCACGAGAAGATTCAGACCACTCGTGCCAAAGCAATGGCGATCCGCGGCGACGCTGAACGACTGATCACATTGGCACGCAACAGCGCGAATGGCACGGAGATTGAAAAAGTGAATGCCCGCCGGTTGGCAGACGCCCGTTTGGGCGGAGCCGCAGAGTCGGTCAAGAAACTCTTTGATGATATTGCTCCGCGTTTTGCTAACCGCAAAGGCGGTTACACGCGCATCGTCCGGTTAGGACCCCGCCTCGGCGACGCCGCTGAAATGGTCCTGCTGGAACTGGTTGAGGAATAATCCACCCGGGAAATCCGGTTGGAATGGCACGTTACCAGATTATTCTTGCCTACGACGGCACGCACTTCTTTGGCTTTCAACGCCAGGGAAAGCAGCGCACCGTTCAGGTTGAAGTAGAGACGGCTTTACGTCGTCTTGGCTGGCAGGGTGAAAGCATCCTGGCGGCCGGGCGCACTGATACCGGGGTGCATGCCTCGGGGCAGGTGATTGCCTTTGACCTGAACTGGACCCACGGTCCAGAAGCCCTTGGCAAGGCGCTGAATGCGGCGCTCTCACCCGATGTTGCGGTGAGAGCTGTAAAAGAGGTGCATGCCTCTTTTCATCCGCGGTACGATGCGCGCGAACGCAGCTATCGCTATCAGATTTTCTGTGAGCCGCTGCGTGACCCGCTTCGTGAGCGCTATGCCTGGCGGGTCTGGCCGGGAGTGGATTTTGATCTGCTCGGGGATGCTGCGCGGTATCTACCCGGCACGCGAGACTTTGGCGCCTTCGGAACCCCGCCCCGGCCCGGAGGAACGACCATTCGCACGGTGATGACCGCTACCTGGAAGCTGCAAGCCGGGAGTCTGCTGTTCGAGATTTCTGCGAACGCCTTTTTGTATCATATGATACGGCGGGTGGTTTTTTTGCAGGTGCTTGTTGGTCAGGGACGCCTTTCACTTGAAAAGTTTGCCCTGGCGGTTGAGCAGGCTCAACCGCAGACCCCTGGTCTGGCGCCTCCACATGGTCTTAATCTCACCCGAGTGCGGTACGAGCCGTCGCAGGCAGAAGAACAAGCTTTGGAATGTGCAATTGATCTGTAAGATTGTAACTTTGAATGGAGAAAATGACCGTGGAAAAGACCTACGTCATTAAGGGAAGACCAGAAGCGGAATGGCTGCTGATCGATGCAAAAGATCAGGGGTTGGGCCGCCTTGCCACTCAGATTGCTTATTATTTGATGGGCAAACACAAGCCTACATTTACGCCTGGCGTAGAGATGGGTGACTATGTCATCGTCATCAATGTCAGCCAGCTTGCGCTGACCCAGAAGCGTATGGATACCAAGTTCTACCATCGCCACTCGGGCTATCCCGGTGGGACCACCAGCGTCAAGCTGCGTGATCAGATGCTGAAGTATCCCGATCGTGTGATTCGCAGCGCGGTTTGGGGCATGCTGCCGCACAACAGCGTTGGCCGCCACCTGCTGAAACGCTTGAAAGTATACGGCGGGAGCGAGCATCCGCATGAAGCTCAGACCCCACGCCCGGTTTCGTAAAGGAGCAGTGATCTATGACCGTTCAGTATTTTGAAGGTATTGGCCGCCGAAAAGCTGCAACCGCACGGGTGCGCATCATGAGTGGTTCTGGGAACCTCATCGTGAATGATCGGCCTGGTAATGATTATTTCCCCCGCATGGGCGATGTCGAAGCGCTCATGGGTCCGCTGGAAGCCGTTGGCCTCGATTTCAAAGGCTATGATATTACCGTCAAAGTTGTTGGCGGCGGCATCACCGGTCAGACCGATTCGGTAAAGCTGGGCCTGGC
Source organism: uncultured Anaerolineaceae bacterium (assembly GCA_964593905.1). Lineage (GTDB taxonomy): Bacteria > Chloroflexota > Anaerolineae > Anaerolineales > Anaerolineaceae > CAZQLE01. Next base: position 17,179 of record CAZQLE010000052.1, read on the forward strand.
CCGCGCCCTGATCAAGATGGATGGCGAATTAAAGCCGACCCTCAGTCACGGCGGTTTCTTGACCCGCGATCCGCGCATCAAGGAACGCAAGAAGCCAGGTCTCAAACGCGCCCGCAAGGCCCCGACCTACACCAAACGCTAGAGCGTATGCTTTATGCCTGTCTCGTTTGAGACAGTGTTGGTGTGTGTGGGTTTGCCCAAATTGTCTGGGTATGGATGCACCCCCGGAGGTTTTCTTCCGGGGGTGTTTTTTGTGTTGGGTGGGGTGTGTTTTGCCCCCTCTCAGCGGCGCGGTTTTCGTGGTTTCGCCGCTGGGAGGGTTGAGGTGGATCCCGCTGGACTTTGCGAATGGCCCTGTCGGCCACGCCCGCACAGACTGGTTTTCATGGGATAAGCGGGTACAATTAGCCCGTGTTTCTTGTGTTAGATTCGATTTTGCAGTCACCTGTGTTAAGGATCTGCGATGTTTTATTTTGCTCTCGGGTGGCAAGTTGAGCGCTCTTATTAACAGTTTTCTGGAGGCAGCATGAACGGTGGAATTACAATTCTTGGGCTGGGACCCGGCGACCCGCAGCTTTTAACCCGCCAGGCGTGGGACTGGTTGAACACCTGTGGCGAGGTGTATCTGCGCACCACACAGCACCCGACCGTTGCGGCGCTGCCCGCCAGCCTGGAGCAGCATAGCTTTGATGAACTTTACGACAGCAGCCAGCGTTTTGAAGAGGTGTATGAACAAATTGTGCAGCGCATTCTGGAACTGGGCGCGCGCGCGCAGGGTGTAACCTACGCTGTGCCGGGTGACCCGTATGTGGCTGAGTGGACCGGGCCCGAGATTGTGCGCCGCGCAAAGGCGCTGGGGCTTCCGGTGCGGGTGATGTGTGCACCGAGCTTTTTAGAGCCGACCTTTGCTGCGCTGGAGATTGATCCTTTTCCCGATCTGGTGATGATTGACGCCATGCAGTTGGCGGCCAAACATCACCCGCTTTTCCCGCCGACTTCTCCGGCGTTGATTGCGCAGGTTTATAACCGGCGCATTGCGGCCGAGGTCAAACTGACCCTGGGTGAGGTTTACCCCGATGAATATGCGGTGGTGCTGGTGCATGGGGCCGGGACGGCCGGGCAGGTGGTGGAGCGCTTAAAGCTGTATGAGATCGACCGCAGTGGGCATGTGGGGCTGCTGACCAGCCTGTATGTGCCGCCGCTGGATGCCGATAGCTCATTTGAGGCGTTTCAAGATCTGGTGGCTCATTTGCGCGCGCCAGAGGGCTGCCCGTGGGACCGTGAGCAAACCCATCAGTCGCTGCGCACTTCGCTGTTGGAAGAGACCTATGAGGTGTTGGCGGCGCTGGATGCAGAAGATGGTGAGGCGTTATGTGAAGAACTGGGTGATTTGCAGATGCAGATTGTGATGCATGCCCAGATCGCGGCCGAGGAGGGTGAGTTTCGCATGCGCGATGTGCTGAGCGGAATTCACCGCAAGATTGTTTTTCGGCACCCGCATGTTTTTGGCGAAGTGAAGGTGGATGACGCCTCAGGGGTGTTGGTGAACTGGGAGAAACTGAAGGCCGCTGAACGCAAGGCCAGGGGCCAGGACGGCGAAAAGGGGCTGCTGGATGGTGTGCCCAAGACCTACCCGGCGCTTTCGCAGGCCCAGGCGTATCAGGCACGCGTGGCGCGGGTGAATTTTGACTGGTCTGAAATCGATGGGGTGCTGCAAAAGGTGCACGAAGAGCTGGCCGAGGTGGCGGCTGCGCCGGATGCTGAACAGCGCGCCAAGGAACTGGGTGATTTGTTGTTTGCGGTGGTGAACCTGGTGCGCTGGCACAAAGTGGACGCTGAAAGCGCGCTGCGCGAGACCAACAACCGTTTCCATCGCCGCTTTGCGCATGTCGAAAAGCGGGTTAAAGAAAGCGGTAAACAGCTTGGCGATTTGAACCTGGCCGAGCTGGATGTATTCTGGAATGAAGCCAAACGGCTTGAAAAAGAGCAGGGCGCTTAGCCGCCGAAGAAGGGTTCGGCAAAGCCCTGGCCGCAGCCATGAACGCAAAATACATCGCCGGCCAGGGGCTGGGCTGCCCGGGCAGCCGAACTTAGATCTTCCCAGGCCGAGGTGACATATAACTGGTCGAGGTTTTCACCGCCAAAGATGCAGCTCGAAGGCTGCTCCACCGGCAGCAGAACCTCGGCCATTTTTTTGCCCTGCGGGTCGTAGCGAATCAGCTTCCAGCCGCCCCAGCGTGCGCTCCACAGACAGCCCTCGCGGTCCACGGTCATCCCGTCTGGAAAACCGGGTTCTTGGGGGTCGTGCACCACAACGCGCGGGTTGGCAATTTCGCTGGTAAGCGGGTCAAATTCAAAGCCGAGGATGGTTTTTCGCAGGGTGTCGGTAAAGTAAAAAGTCTGCTGATCCGGGCTCCAGGCCATGCCATTGCTAATGGTGTAATCTGTGCCCTGCAAGGTGACCTGTTGGTGTTCATCCAGCCGAAACAGCCGCCCCGCTGGCCGCGGGTTCAGCGCGGGGCCAGCGTACATGCTGCCGGCCCAGAAACGGCCGGCCGGGTCAACTTTGCCGTCATTGAAGCGCACCTGCGGACGCTCGGCTTCAGGGTTGGCATAAAATTTCAGCGCAGTGGTTTCACCATCCCAGCCGGCAAATCCGCGGTTGGTGGCGGCGATAAACCCCCCTGAGCGGCGAAAACCGAGTGTGGTGACGGCGTGTTCAAACTGCCAGGTGCGGCGCTGCCTCAGTGCGGGATGGTAACGCTCGATGCGCTGATTGCGGATATCGACCCAGTAGAGCGCCTGCCCTGCCACAGACCAGAGCGGACCCTCACCCAGCCAGTTGTTAACTGAAAGAAGATGCTCGACTTCCATGCAGACACACTCCACGCATCAGGGGGTAGGTGTGACCGGAACGGCGAGCCGCACCGCCAGGCGGGTGATGCGGTGTTCGCCGTCCGGTTCAAAGGTCAGGTTCAGGTTAGCCAGACCGGCGGCATATTGCACATTGTAATATGCGCTGATCACCCCGTGGTCGAAACGTACGTCTTCGACCTCAAGCTGTTGAAATTCACCCAACGGCGCCAGTTTTTGCTGCAACTGAGCAAAATCTTCAAGCTGAAAGTCTTCTGCCAGTTGGGGGGCAAAGTTTTGACCAAAGCGCGCAAAATCATTCTGGGCCAGAGCCGCCAGCAGATTCTCGGCGGCCGGTGTGGCGTAAAGCAGGGCTTTGTCTTTTGCACTGCCTTCCAGCGGCTGCGCTTCGCGCCGGCTGAGCGAGTTTAAGCCCAGCACCAGCAGGGTGAGAACCAGAATGATGATCAAGACGGCGCGCGGTCGGGTGAGTTTCATGGGTTACAGGGGTTCGAAGCGGCAGGTGAAGTGGCGCATGAGCGGTGCGGCGTAGGTGAGGCGGTAGCCGCGCAGCGATTCTCTGGATTGCGCCAGTTCCAAAAGGGTATCGGCCACATAATCCATGTGGGTTTGCGTATAAACCCGGCGCGGGATCGCCAACCGCACCAGTTCGAGCCGCGGGTAGACCATTTCGCCGGTTTCAGGATCGGGGTGGGCAAACATGACCGAGCCAATTTCACAACCGCGCACAGCGCCCTGCAAATATAAAGCAGCCGCCAGCGCCTGACCGGGGAATTCTTCATGCGGAATGTGGGGCAGCATCCGGCCGGCATCGATATAGATGGCGTGACCGCCGGCCGGCTCGATGATGGGGATGCCGCCTTCGAGCAGGCGCTGCCCCAGGTAAGCGGTCTGTCCCAGGCGGTAAGCCAGATAG
>CAZQLE010000053.1:0-20891 GCA_964593905.1 uncultured Anaerolineaceae bacterium
CCCGGAATTTGGCGAGCTTTCCATTCAAGAAATCACGCTCCTTTTCATAGTTGGTGTTGTTCTTGCGGCAGCCATTTTCTGGTTGAACCTGCACCTGACCCGCTACATGGATGCACACTTCGCCGCGCGGCAGAAGATAAGCTGGCTGCTGATCAGTCTGACCCTGATCACCATCCTGTTTATGCGCTTCTGGCCGCGGGAACTGGTTGAAGACCGCGACCGGGTGCGCTGGATGGTGGCCGCCCAGAAGGTCACCCTGGAGGTTCACATCTCCCCCAACGACCCGGATGCCGGGGTGCGTGTGTTGGGGTATCTGGTGGACGGCGAATACCGCAGCTACAATGCGCTTGAAAAACAGGGGCAATGGGAACGGGTTGAGAATGTCTTAATCACCCACGACCCGCACGCGCGGCTTATTTTTCGCGGCCGCGCGTTGAACTCGGTTGAATTTGTCCTTCAAAAAACACCCAACGCAGACCATGTGGTCTTGCACACCCGTCACGGCGACCGGTCGGTGAACCTGAAGAGCGCCGTTCCGGGAAAATTCACCTTTACAATGCCGATCTCCCGTTTGGAATCGCGTTCGATTCTTTACCGCCTGCTGTTTCTATCGGTGTTGATCATTTTGATCCTGCCGTTCAGCCTGCTGTGGGTGGCTGTGCCGCTGGCAGACGCCAATGGGCAAACGGTGGATGTGCTGGGGCTGTTTTACGCCGCCTTTCGCGCGCTCACCCGTCGTTTTAAACACCCCATGCTGCTGCGTCGTCTCTACTGGCTGCAAAACATTCTGCTGGCCATTCTGTTTGCGCTGACCGCCTACTGGTTTGAAGAAATCGTGTTCAAACTACCGCCTGCCGGCATTGTCGGCCTGACCAACACCATCTTCCCGCTCAACACGATCTTTTCAGATATCAACATGACCCTGGCCCTGCTGGGTCTGGCGGTTTTTGGTCTGTTGATCATCACCGGGCGCAAAGGCATTCAACTAACGCTGGCGGTTGTGCTGCTGCTCATCTGGGGCTTTCAGGCCGGTTACTGGCAGGGCTACGGCGAGTTTTTAAACCTGGATATGTTTTTAAGCGCGGCCGGTTCGCCGCCTGCCATGTGGCTGGCTGCGTTCCGCATCTTCTTCAACCCCAATGCATTCTTGTTTGTTTTTATTCTCTGCTTTGGGCTGCTGGTGGGGGCTCAATTACGGCTGCGGTTGCGCGGCACCGCCGCCGCCGCGCTGCTGGCCATGAATGTGGGGCTGTTTATCCTGGTGTTTCTGGTCTATCAGCAGGGCGCCAGCCACAATCTGGGCACCTCCATTAACCGCTTTGCCGGCACGGCAGTGGAGTATGTCAAATCTGTCACCCGGCCGCCCATCGAACGTATGCAGCTCCCCGCTTTCGGGTCCGCGCCAAAGCCGGGGCGCAACATTTTGCTGGTGATCGACGAAAGCATCCGCGCCGATCATTTGAGCATCAACGGTTATCTGCGTGAGACCACCCCCCGGCTGGACCAACTGGCCCGCGAACACCCCAACCTGGTGCACAACTGGGGCGGCGCAGCGTCGGGGTCCAGCAATTCACGCTCCAGCAACCCGATGATCCTCACCGGTTTCAACCCGGCGCAAGACGGCTGGCAGGCTTTTGCCACAACCACCGCCAGCCTGCCCACCCTGTTTCAATATGCCCGGCAGATGGGCTATATCACCCACTATTACGATGCGCAGACCGACCTGCTCTGGAACGGGCTGACCCAAAAAGACCTGAAAGACATCGACCACTGGGTGACCCAAAAACATTTTATCGGGCCGGGATACCGGCATGATTTTCAAGCATTTGACGAAATTTTTGAGATCGTGCAGCGCACCAGCGGCAACTTTATCGTGCTCAACAAACTGGGGGCACATTTCTCTTACCGCGAAAATTACCCGCCCCATCAAGATTTCTGGCGGCCGATTCCGCGCGACGAACAAAGTGACCGCCATCTGATCGCCAACGAATATGACAATGCCCTGCGCTACAACTCGGACAGTCTGGCGCTGTTCTACGACAATATCGACCGCCTGGCACAGAACACCTACCTGCTTTACACCGCCGACCACGGTGAGACGTTGTTTGAAGACGGCGTCACCTGGGTGCATAGCGGGCCAACCCGCAAAGAGAACACCGTCCCGCTGATTCTGATCGGCAAACTGGACCAGCCGGTGGATACCACCTATGCAGCCAGCCACAGCAATATCCTCCCCACCCTGCTGGACCTGATGGGGGTGCCCGATGCCATGCGCGTGGGGGAATACAATCTGTCGCTGCTGCGCGCCACCGCGGCCGATAACCGCTCGCGTTATTTCATCACCCCCGGCGGTCAGCGGGTTAATTATGATGAGATCCCGCATTAGGGTTGCTGCGCGCCTTTGGCGCAGTCAGCAGGGTGCGCCGTGCGACACGGACAAAAGCACATGTCATTCTGAGCCGGTGCGTAGCACCGTGCGAAGAATCCCTACCCACGCAGGCAGCGGCAAGGGGTTCGCAAACCGGCGCAGGGATGCTTCACTCGCACTGCGCTGGGCGGCAGCCTGAAATCAATTAAAAACAACGCGGCCCGGACCATTTGAAGATCCGGGCCGCGCCTGATATAAAATTGCGGGGAGGTTATTCTTTTTTGGCAAACAGCTTACCCGGCTGCCAGGGCGTACCCAGAATGGGCAGAACCCAGCGGTCCAGGCCCCACCAACCGGCAACCTTCCAGCCCAAAATCAGCAGCACCGCGAGGACAAACAGCACCGGGTTGGTGCTGGCCGTACCGGCCATCATAAAGTTCCAGTTTAAGAACCCGCCAAAGAACGCGGCGATACCGGTGAACAGCCCCAGAACCAGGGCAATGCCAATCAGCAGTTCACCCGCCACCACCAGCTTGGAAAACCAGGTGTAGCTGCCGCTGTCTAAAAGCGACTGGAGAAAGCCGCGGTACCAGTCAAAAGCAATCATCGGACGGGCCGGTGCTTCGGGAATGGCAACGGCGCGCTCCCAAAAGCCCTTAAGCGCTTCACCGGTCTGAACCCAGCCAGGGTTGCTGAGTTTGCCAATGCCGGAGCTTAACCAGGTGTAACCCAGATAAAGACGGGCAATCAACCACACCCAGCTCCACTGTGTTTTGCCAAACAGCGTCTGGGCAATGGGAGGATCCACAAATGTTGCACTTGAAACCTGAGAACTCATAACATCTCCTCTAAAGAAATGATTAATAGATTGAACAATAAAAACCACTCCCGCCGTGAGAAGTCCTTCACCGATGAAGGACTTCTCACGGGGAACCGGTTTATTGACCTTTCTTATTATACCTTATTTGGTCTTATTTGTGATAATTTTCTTTACTGGAAAATCAACCCACTGCGTTCAGTTTTCCCAGAAAATAAGGCAGTTGTTTGCGCCACCACGGCCAGTCGTGATTAACATCCAGCCCCCACAGGTCGATCCAGGCCGGGATATGTTTCTGCGCCAACACTTCACGCAGCCGGGCGATATCCTCATTCATCGCTTCTTCCCAGGCGCCCTGCCCGGCGCAGATAATGATCCGGCTGCGGCGGTAGCGCTCGAGATACCAGGGGTCATTCATCCCCGCCAGATAATGCAGCGGCGAGTTGAAATAAACATTGTCATCCATATAATCGCCAATGAACATGCCCAGTTGAAACAGGCCGCTCAGGCTGATCAGCGCATCAAATACATCCGGGTGGCGGAAAAAGAAATTACCCGAATGATACCCACCCATGCTCACCCCGGTGGCAAGCAGCATGGTCCCCGCCCCGCAGCGCTCGCGGATGAAGGGGACCACCTCGTTGACAATATAGCGGTCATAGGCCTGATGCCGCAGCGCGCGGTCAGCCGGTTGCGCATTCCAGTTCGCCCACGACTGGTTATCCACGCTGTCGACGGTAAAGAACTGGTATTGCCCGGCATCGATAAATGGGCGCACAACATCCAACATGCCAAAATCTTCAAATTCAAAGAAACGCCCCCCCTGCGCCGGAAAAACCAGCACCGGCTTGCCGGCCCGGCCGTAGATCTTGAATTCCATATCCTGTTCCAGGCTGGGTGACCAGAATTTATAATAGGCTTCGTTCATATTACTCTTTCTGTTGAATCTGTTGAATCAGCGCCTGCACTTCGCTTAAGTCTGGCGAGCGCACCACATAACCATAATCACCCAGCGCCGGAGCAAAAATACCATTGATCGGCTGATGCAGCACCAGTTGGTCGCCGCAAACCGCCAGGGCCTGCTCATGCGAAAGGGTATAAACACGCCCGCTGCGCCGGCCAATATAGGCACAGTAATAGGGCCGTTTGGCCTCAAATGCAAAGCTGTGCTGCGTCACCAGGCCCGCATAACCGGCATAGATATCCATATCATTGGCATAATTCCACATATCGGTGGTCACTCCGCCGGGCGGGCGCATGTTGACCTCCAGAATGACATACCTGCCCTCAGCGGTAAAGAAAAACTCAAAATGAAAGAAACGTTCGCGCAAGCCATAAGCGGCCACCAGTTTCTTCCCCAGCGCATCCAGTTCCGCGGGAATCTCACGCAGGGTGTAATACCACAGATCCAGCCCGTCGTTGACCATTTCCATGATGCCGCCGCTGAACAGCATGGCCGAACTGAACACCACCCGTCCGTTTGAATCGACCAGGCCGTCGTAGCTCATCAACGCGCCGTGAATAAACTCCTCCAACATATAATCGACCGGCGGCTTGATCTCAAAGAACATTTCCAGGTCGGTTTCTGAGCGGAGCTTATAGGTTTTGTTGGCGCCCACCCCCACATCGGGTTTTGCCACCAGCGGGTAGCCGGTTTCGGCGGCCAGTTTCAGGCCCTCGGCCAGGCTGTGACACACGCTGCCGCGCGCCGCGGGGATGCCATTTTGCATAAAGACACGCTTCATCTCCGATTTGCGTTTGATCGCTGTAAGATGCGCCGGGTGGAGACCGATGATATTAAAGTCTTCGCGCAGCCGTGCATCGGTTTCCAGCCAGTATTCGTTGTGCGATTCCAGCCGGTCCAGCTTGCCGTAGCGATGCGTAAAATAACCCAGCGCACGCACCAGTTCATCATACCGGTGCAGATCGGTCACCCGATAATATTCGTTCAGGGCCTGGCGCAGCCCGGTGGGCAGGGTCTCAAAGGGCGCATCACCCAGCCCAAGCACATTCACCCCCAACCGGCGCAAGTTCTGACTGAAGGCAATATAGTTGGGTGGAAAATGAGGAGAGAGCACAACAAAATTCATGGCAGCCTCGCGCAAAACAAGAATATATTTGCTTGATTATATCCAAATTATATTAACATAAATTCGGAATAAATCAGGTTCGGCGGGAACAGCCGCGCCGCCTACCCCGGCGTTCTCCGCCGAACCCTCGATCATTGCGCGCGCAGCACAGGGGTCAACAGCAGACCGCACCCTAAGGCAGCGCCCAAATCAGGGTCAGCCCGGCCGCCAGCGCGGTGATCAACACTGCCACCCTAAAGGCTGTACCCATTACCTGTCCCTCTTCGCCAATTCGATCGATGCTTGCGGCCGCATTTTGCAGTTTGGCCGGTGAAATGACCGATGCCAGCCCGCCGCCGATGCCACTGGCGGCCGCCACCAACAAACCCAGCGCGCCAATCTTCTCGGCTGTAGTCAGGTGCAGGGCGGTTAGCATGGCAATGGAAGATGCCTCAGACCCGCTGATAAAACCGCCCAATAACCCCAGAAACGGCGCTGCCGCGGGGTAACCGCGGCCAAACACATCTGCCGCCGAACCGGCCAGCAGGCGCACCATGTTCAAACTGGCGTCCGCCAACTGCCAGTCGGCGCCCTTGCCCGAATGATTAATCACATAAGCGATTGCAAAAAACACCATCGCAGCAAACACCGGGCGCGGGGCGCGCTTTGCCCATTTCTTCAGGGCGCTTTGCATCTGGCCGCGGGTGGGTTTCAAAAACGGCAGCGCCGCCAGCGTGCTCACCAGAATCCAAAAGTACGCCTGCCAGAAGACGCGCAGCTTTTCGGGCGCGCCGGGAATGACCTCAACCGGCATGGCCAGTTGTTTGAAGGTTAGATCGAAGAAGGGCAAAAATGGGGCGTTCATCACCAGCGAAAAGACGGTCAACAGCAGCCAGGGTGAAAGCGCGCGCAGCAGCGACATGCCCCGCTCAGAAGCCCGGTCTGTTTCTGAAAGCACCCCGCGTTCCACCAGCGGCTGGCCGGTCAGTTTGAGATACAGCAGCATCACCGCCACCACACCCAGGCCGGCAGCAACCCCGGTCAGCGTGACCATCTTAAGCGCGTTCATCCCCATGGCAATCAGGCCCGCCGTAACCCCGGTTAACAGCGTGGGAACCAGCCCATACCAGACCATCTTCCAGCGTCCCACAATCCACAACATTCCCACCGCGATCGCGGTGCTGATGAACGGCATAAACCGCGCAAAATAATGTCCCACTTCATCCACCGGAAGCCCGACAAAGTTTGAAAAGACCACCACCGGCGTCCCCAGCAGGGCATAGGTGCATAACGAGTCGTAGCCAATGGCCGGCAGCGCAATGGCGACAAAAGAGGAATATCCCAGGGCCAGCATGATGGGCGGCAAAATGGAAACCGGCGTAGACCCCAGGGCCGCCAGCAGGGTGCCCACACCGATGTTAATGATCATAATCTGCACAACCTGATTGTGCGGCGCAATGGTTTTGATGGTGGCCACAATCCGCCCAATGGCGCCACACTCCATCATCAACGTCACCTGAAAGATCGAGGTTGCCACCACCAGCGCCACCGGCAACGAGGCCAACCCGCCCGAAATGCTGGCTTTTAAAAGCACGCCGGGCGCCGTTTTGAAGACCAAAAATGCAATCAGGCAGGTCACCAGCCAGCCCATCCAGCCGGCGGTGTCGGCTGGTTTTTTCCAGATCGTCAGCAGCAAAAATATAAAAATAACCGGCGATAACGCCAGCAGGTTCAACAAAATATTCATCTCTGCTCCTCACATGAAAGGTAACTTCATTATAACGAGATTGAAGCACTGTAAAAAGCGTTTGTTCTGCGGTTCAAACAACCAGCACCTTACAACCCTGCAAGATATAGGAAAAAAACATTCCTTTTTGTCCAAATTAAAATATAATAATTTTGAGAAAATAACGACAAGAACAACGTAGTGAGCATCCAACTGATCGATAATAGCAAAACTGATGAAAATCAGTGACGCAAAGTCATGGGTCTAAAACCGGTTCACCGGTCAAGACTGCCAGACCGCCGAAACAGACAAAGGTCATTTGTCTTCTTTATGCCGTTTCGGAGGTCTGGATAACCAGACCTTTTTTGTTGCAAAATTACTTTCCTGCCAATGGTTGCCAGATGAGGGGAGGCAGCATGACCGAAACCCATACATTACCCCAACCGGGTTCTTCAGCCTTAGAAAAAGATCTTTCTTCAGCCAGCAATGCTGTTGGATCGGATAATGAAATGCCCCCCCGCTTCCCAACGGATGCCGAGCTGTATGAAGGCGCGGCCAAAGCCGCCCATTTTTTGTTGACCACATCCAATTTCAACACCGCCATCCACAAAGCCCTGGAAGCGCTGGGTGAACACAGCCGCGCCGAGCGCCTGTATATTTTCGAGATCCAGGCCGCCGCAAAAACCACCGAACCGCTGATGAACCTGCGTTTTAAGTGGGCGCGGCCCGATATTGCCCCTCCGGCCCTCTCCGCTCAACCCGCCGACTTCCCCTGCCCTCCTGTGCTGGCGTCCCTCTTAAAAGATGGGCAGCCTTTTCTCGATTGCGTCACGCTGACCCCAAACCCAGAATTAACGCCGGGAGAGACACAGCCAATTCAAGTTGGGCTGACCCTGCCCATTTTTACCGGAGAAAAACTGTGGGGGGTGATCGGGTTCTGTCACCCCTTCCAAAAACAAGACTGGTCGCCCGCTGCGGTTGCCATTTTACAAAACGCCGCCCAGAACTTTGGCGGAATCATCGGACGGCGGGTGGCTGAAAAAACAGTGCGCGACAGCGAAAACCGGCTTAAGACCGTTCTTAACCATATTCAAGCCGGCGTCATCATCACCGATGTGGGTAACGATCAGATTGTAGAAGCCAATTTGGCCGCTCTGAACATGCTGGGCGCAGAAAAAGAGCTGGTCACCGGCAAAAAGGCCCACCAGTTGTTCTTGCCCCGAGAAATGCCAACCGGGTCAGACGGCATTGAACAACCGGTCGACGCGCTGGAAGCTCACCTGATCACCTTTCATAATCAGCAAATTCCCATCATCCTTAATACCATTAACAGCACCATTGACAATAAGGCCTACGCAATTTCAACCTTCGTTAGTATCGACAAACTCAAAAAAATCACGCAGTTCGAAACCGAGCAGCGGCTGCTGGCCGAAACGCTGCGCGACACAGCCAGCATTCTGACCCAATCGCTGCATCTGCGCGAAGTGTTGGACTGCATTCTAGCCAATATCGGCCGTGTCATCCCCAACGATGCGGGCAATATCATGCTCATTGATGACGGCCTGGCGCGCATGGCAGCCTGCCGTGGGTATGAGCATCTGGGCGGCGACGAGCGGGTAATGGGCCAGGTGCGGCCAATGACCGAGATGCCCAACCTGCTGCGCATGTCAGAGACCGGGGTGCCCATTGTGGTATCCGATACCGGGCGCTCTTCTGACTGGGTTTCGGGTAAAAATTCGGCCTGGATCCATTCCTACGTCAGCGCCCCAATTCGACACCAGGGAAAAACCATTGGCTTTCTCAACCTGAACAGTTCAACCGCCGGCTTTTATACCCCCGAACATGCCAACCGCCTGCTGGCTTTTGCCGACCAGGCGGCCATTGCCATCACCAACGCGCGCCTGTATGAAAATGCCGAAAACGAAATTGCCATCCGCAAACAGACCGAAAAAGAACTGCAAGATGCCAAATACCAGTTGGAAGTTCGGGTCGAAGAGCGCACTGCCGAGCTAAGCAGCGCCAATGAGCAATTGCGAATTGAGTTATCCAAACGCAAAGAGGCCGAAACCGCACTGGAAGCAGAGCGCGCCATGCTGGCCTCGCGAATTGAAGAACGGACCGCCGAGTTGAGCGCCGCCAACGCAGAACTGGCAAAGGCCTCACTGTTAAAAGACTCTTTCCTGGCCAGCATGAGCCACGAACTGCGCACCCCGCTGAATGCCATTTTGAATATCTCTGAAACCCTGCAAGAAATGGTCTTTGGCGAGTTGAACGAAGCGCAAATGCGTTCAGTGCGCACCGTGGAAGAAAGCGGCCGGCATCTCTTATCACTGATCAATGACATCCTCGACCTGTCCAAAATTGGGGCGGGCAAGTTTGAAATCATCCGCGACGATGTTCCCATTCAGGCGGTGTGCAAAACCAGCATCCAACTGGTTGAAGAAGCAGCCCGCAAGAAGTCGATCATCCTCATTTCACATGTCGACCCCGGGTTAAAAACAATCTGGGCCGATTACCGCCGGCTGAAACAGGTGTTGGTCAACCTGCTCAGCAACGCGGTAAAGTTTACCCCGCATGGCGGGACAATTGGCCTGGAAGTGGTGAGTGATTTGAATCGAAAACAGGTGCAGTTCATCGTCTGGGATACCGGCATCGGCATTCCTGAAGAGAGCCTGAAATATCTATTTAAGCCTTTTGTGCAACTGGATAACAGCCTTGCCCGCCAGTATGAAGGCACCGGGCTGGGGTTGGCGCTGGCCTATCACATCATCGAATTGCACGGCGGCGGGGTTCGGGTTGAAAGCGAGCTGGGCAAAGGCAGTCGTTTTATTGTCACTTTAAACCTGGAGATCGCCGGACGAGAAAGAAACGAGGCCGCCACGGTTCCGCGCAACACAGAGATCGAAAATGACGGCCCCGCCAACCCGACCCGCCGCATCATCCAGTATCTGAATGAGCTGGGGATTGAGACCGAAGATTATCTGGTCAAAAAAGACAATGTCTCCAATCTGGCGGCCGTCAACGAAGACCTGATGATTTTGGAAGCCGGGCTGCTGGACCCACAGCACAGCTACGATCAACTGCGCTGCATGATTAAAACCCACAACCACCCGCTGATTGTGATCAGCGAAAAAGGTGAAAAGATTGATCTGCCCCGGCTGCCAGAAATGGTCGGATATTTACCCTTCCCGTTCAACCGGCAGCAGTTGCGCAGCCTGATCCGCCAGCTATCGGGCAATGTCACCGCCAGCCTGTGCCGCAAAGCAGCCATCATCCTTGAAGATTACCAGAACACCCAGACAGGCTCGCCGCTGGTGTTGGTGGCCGATGATAACAAAACCGCCATCCATCTCATCGAAGATTATTTACGAATCAAAGGATACCGCACGATCGCTGCCTTTAACGGAGCCGAAGCAATTGAAAAAACACGGGAAAAGAAACCCGACCTGATCTTGATGGATATCCAGATGCCCGGCATTGATGGGCTGGAAGCCATCCGCCGCATCCGCGCCGACATGCAGATTAAAGCAACACCCATCATCGCATTGACCGCGCTGGCCATGGCCCGCGACCGCGAAATCTGTCTTCAGGCCGGGGCCAATGAATATCTCAGCAAACCGGTCAGTATGCGTGATCTGGTTGAAAAAATGGAAATACAATTACAAAGAAAGCGTTCCTGAACATTGAAACGGGGAAATGGGAGCCGATTATGTTGGAAGATCAAACCACTGTATTAATTGTCGATGATGAGCCCGTGGGCCGCGAAGCCCTGGAGGGTGTGTTATTCTCGCAGGGCTATAACCTGATCTTTGCCGAGAACGGCAAGGATGCTTATCAAAAAGCGCTCGAAAACATGCCGGATGTAATTCTTCTGGATGTGATGATGCCGAACATGAACGGGTTCGACGTTTGCCGCAGCATGCGCAGCGACCCGCTGCTGGCCGAGGTGCCCATTCTCATTGTCACCGCGCTGGATGACCGCACCTCACGGCTAAAGGGGATTGAAGCCGGTGCAGACGATTTTATCTCCAAACCGTTTGACCGCATTGAGCTGCGCGCCCGGGTGCGCACCATCACCCGTTTAAATCGCTACCGCCGCTCGTTGATGGAACGCGCCCGCTTTATCTGGGTGATTGAGCAAGCCAAAGAAGGCTATCTCATCCTGACCGCCGAGAACAAAATCAAGTTCGCCAACCCGGCCGCCCAGACGCTGCTCAACCTGCCCGCCGGAGATCTTTCAAATATGGGCTTTATGGAAGCCATCCAAAAAGGTTACCAGTGCGAACCAGAACAGAACTGGAACCAGTGGCAGCGCAATGGAACCCTCCAAACCCCTTTATTTTTAATCCGCCCCGAAGCCGATAACGCCAAACCGGCCTGGTTTCAAGTTGAGCTGCTGCAACTGCCCTTTGGCGAAGCCAACAACAGCACCCTGGTGCGCATCACCGAAATCTCGCAAAATATGGCCTTTTGGCAAGAAATCGGCTCTTTTCACAGCCTGATCTCACACAAACTTCGCACCCCCATTGCCAGTGTGCTAATGGTGGCCGAATTGCTAAAAAAACAGGCCAAAAACGGAATGACCGAAAACGTCATTGAGCTGACCGACACAATGATCTCTGGCGCCCGCCGGCTGGAAAGCGAAATTCAGGATATATTCCTCTACCTCAATTCACTTCAGATCTCAAAGACCGAAGACCACCTGACCTTGGCAAACCTCGACGCCATGATCCGGGCCATGTGTGACGAATTTGGGTTTGAATCGCCTGTGCTTAACATCGACCAGTCCATTGAAGCCGCGAGTATGCTGAGCATCTCTCACCGCTCAATGGAAATCATCCTGCACGAAATTTTGGAAAACGCCAGGAAGTTTCATCCCACCCTTACCCCTCAAATGACCATCACGGTCACCCAGGCTGCGCCAGACAGGGTAAGCATATCGATTGCCGACGACGGTGTGCATCTCTCTCCTGAGCAATTAACCAGGGTATGGCAGCCCTACTATCAGGCCGAAAAAGATTTCACCGGAGAAGTGGAAGGAATGGGGCTGGGCCTTTCGACGGTGGCAATCTTGATCTGGGGAGCCGGCGGGAAGTGCCGCCTGTTTAACCGTGAAGACCGGCCCGGTGTGGTGGTAGAGTTGACCCTGCCCGGCAAGAATTAGCTTTTTGCGCAATGTTAAAAAAGATCGTGCGCCGGCCGTTGGCCGGCGCACGATTGCATATGGGGCTTATGCGCTATGGGGTGCCAGGATTTTAACTTATAAGCTCAAATCCAATTTGTCAGATTTATCTTCCCCGCTCAAACGGCTCTCGAAACCATGCTGAACGATTGCTTTTACATGACAATGGTGAGTTGCATCCACCGCACAGGTCGTTTACTATTAATAAAATCAATCCGGTGATTCCTCTTTTAACAGCGCAGGAAAACCGTTTATCCATTTCGGTACCGGTGTAGAAAGGATTGCCTCTCATGTCAACCTCTCTCAAGGGTAAAGACATCTTGCATGTGCGAGATCTGAAACTGGAACAAATCACGCTGATCCTCGAAACAGCCGCCCGTTACGAAAATGTAATCGCCTCGGGCGGCCGGTTGACCAATATGACCGGCATGGTGCTGGCCACACTCTTTTTTGAACCCTCCACCCAGACCCGTCTGACGTTTGAAACCGCCATGCTGCGCATGGGCGGGCATGTTGTCTCGGTGACAGACGCCAAGGCATCCAGCTCGGCGGTAAAAGGCGAAACGCTGTATGACACCGGGAAAATGATCGAAGGCTATGCCGACCTGGCGGTCATCCGTCACGCCGCCGAAGGCAGCGCCAAAGAACTGGCCGAGGGCGCCGGTGTGCCGGTGATCAATGGCGGTGACGGGGCCGGGCAACACCCCACCCAGGCCCTGATGGACCTGTACACCATTCAGAAAGAGCGCGGGCGGCTAAACAACCTGACTGTCACCCTGGCCGGTGACCTGAAACACGGCCGCACGGTGCATTCGCTCTCGTGGGTGCTGGGCAAATTTGGGCCGCGCTTTTACTTTGTCTCACCCGAAGAACTGCGCATGCCCGAAGAAATCACCCGCGCACTGCGCGATGACGGAATCGAGGTGTTCGAGACCGCCAACCTGGCCGAAGCCGCATCCAAAACCGATGTGCTGTATATGACCCGCGTGCAAAAAGAGCGCATCATCGACCCGGCCGAATATGAACGATTGAAAGACGTGCTGGTGGTGAACGCAGCCGTAATCCAAAATGCCAAGCAGGACATCACGATCATGCATCCCCTGCCGCGCGTGGGCGAGCTGGCCCGTGAAGTCGATCAATATGAAGGCGCCGCCTATTTTAGACAGGCCGCCAACGGCGTACCCATTCGCATGGCAATTATGGCCCTGGTTACCGGGCGGCAGTAAAAAAACCGACCGACCCGGCAAGGAGATTGTTCAATGTTTGACCATGCCACCCCAAAATTTGAGCTAGTAACCAAAACCACCGTGCAGGCCAAAAAGATCCACTGGAACCTGACCCCGGCGCTTTTATATGAAGAAGTGATCAAACGCAGCGAAGCAATGGTGGCCGAAAAAGGCCCGCTGGTGATCTATACCGGAAAATGCACCGGCCGCTCGCCCAACGACAAGTTCTTTGTCAATGAACCCTCCAGCCAGGAGCGGGTCTGGTGGGGCAAGAGCAACCGGCCCTTCGATCTGGATAAGTTTGAACGCTTGAAGATCCGCATTCTCGATTATTTCAGCCAGAAAGAGTTATTTGTGCAAGACTGTTACGGCGGGGCCGACCCGGCTTACCGCTTTCCGGCGCGCATCATCACCGATACCGCCTGGGAGAGCCTGTTTGCCTACAATATGTTCCTGCACGCCGAAAATGCCGCCATGCGCGACTTTTTGCCCGAGTTCACCGTGCTGGTGGCCTCGGGGTTTGAAGCCGAACCCGAGATCGACGGCACCCGCTCGGATGTAGTGGTCGCCATTCATCTGGGGCAAAAGCTGGCCATCATCGCCGGAACACGGTACGCCGGCGAGATTAAAAAGACCGTCTTCACCGTGTTAAATTATCTCTTTCCGCTGCAGGGCATTTTACCCATGCACTGCGCCGCCAATATCGGCCCCAATGAAGACGCCGCGCTGTTCTTTGGCCTGAGCGGCACCGGCAAGACCACCCTCTCAGCCGACCCCAAGCGCCGCCTGATCGGCGATGACGAACACGGCTGGAGCGACCGGGGCATCTTTAATTTTGAGGGCGGCTGTTATGCCAAGGTCATCCGCCTTTCGGCCAAAGACGAACCGCAAATTTATGGCATGACCCGCCGTTTTGGCACCATCCTCGAAAATGTGGTCATCGACCCCAAAACGCGCAAGATCGACCTGAACGATGAGACCATCACTGAAAACACGCGCGCATCTTACCTGTTAAGCGAAATTGAAAATTATGAACCCAGCGGCATGGGGCTGCACCCGCGCAATGTCATCTTTTTAACCGCCGATGCGTTTGGCGTGCTGCCGCCCATTGCGCGGCTGACGCCCGAACAGGCCATGTACCATTTTCTCTCTGGCTACACTGCCAAAGTTGCCGGCACCGAAAAAGGCATCAAGCAGCCTCAGGCCACCTTTAGCACCTGTTTTGGCGGGCCCTTTATGGTGCATCACCCCATGGTCTATGCCCGTTTGCTGGGCGAGAAGATTCAGAAACATCAGGCCGACTGCTGGCTGGTTAACACAGGTTGGACAGGCGGCCCCTACGGCACCGGCCAGCGCATTAAAATTGCCTACACCCGCGCCATGGTAGACGCGCTGTTAAGCGGCGCATTGGCCGATGTGCCCTGCGATCTCGACCCCGTGTTCGGGGTGCGAATCCCGCGCACCTGCCCCGGCGTGCCCGAGAGCGCGCTGAGACCGCGCGACACCTGGGCCGACCCGGCCGCCTATGATGAACAGGCGCACAGGCTGGCGGTGATGTTCAACGACAATTTTCAACAATTCGCCGATGCCGTCCCGCCCGAGGTGTTGGCTGCGGGACCAAAAGCAGGCGGCTAAGCAGTTGGCCTGTCTCTAAAAAATCCGCTACAATAAAGAAAATTCGCAGCGGCTCAGCCATTCTGAGAGGTTGCCGAATTTGAAATGTCAGATACCAAAATTCTCCAGGAGAACCCCGATGGCCGATTATCTGAGTGTAAAAGAAGCTGCCGAAAAATTGGATCTCACTCCGGCCGCCGTCCGCGCATTGATCCAAAAAGGCGCGCTGGAAGGCGCCTTCCAGACACCCAACCGCACCTGGGTCATCCCGGCGGATGCTGTCAGCGCTTATAAAGCCGACCGGCGCAAACCGGCTGCCAAACCGGCCGCAAAGCCCAAACGCGAGACCACAAAAAAAGAGAAAGAAGAAAAGAAGCGCCCGGCCAAAGAAAAGAAAGAGACCAAACCCGCGCGCCGGCGCAAGAAAACCTCCAGCGGCATCGATCTCGATACCGTGGTCAACCTGATTTTAGACCGCATCGGAAAATCGGATGAAAAACCGCAAAGCGGCAATTTACTCACCACCCTGCTGGGACAGCTGGCCGGCAGTCGCAGCGGGCAGGCCGTTCCTGAACCCAACCAGGTAAAGGCGCTGCTGAACAACCTTAGCCAGCAAAACCCCGCTCTGCTGCAAGAGGTGCTGCAATCTGCCGCTGTGCCCGACCTGGCCGGTCTGCTGGAAAAGCTGGATTTGAAAAACGAGTAATTGTTTTAATCCCCCGTGACTTCAGGCTGCGGGTGTATGCTCGCAGCCTGAAGTCATTTTTAGCGGCTTTATCAAACGCCGCCCCGGCCCAACATTCCCCCGCCTTCCTTCTCAAGCCTGCTGCAGCGCCTGATCCAGGTCCCAGAGAATATCTTCAATATCTTCAAGGCCAATGCTCAGACGAATAAAGTCTGGCGAAACGCCCGCGCTAAGCTGCTGTTCTTCGTTCAACTGGCTGTGGGTGGTGGTAGCCGGATGAATCGCCAGGCTCTTGGCATCACCCACGTTGGCCAGATGGCTGAAAAGCTGCAAGCTCTCGATAAATTTCTTGCCGGCCGCCGCGCCGCCCTTAATGCCAAAACCGAGGATGGCGCCCGGTCCCTTGGGCAAATACTTCTGTGCGGCCGCATAATAGGGGCTGTCTTTCAGACCAGGGTAAGCCACCCAACTGACCCTGGGGTGCCCGTGAAGAAATTCAGCAACCTTTTGTGCGTTCTGAACATGCCGCTCCACACGCAGGCTGAGCGTCTCTAACCCTTGCAGCAGCAGGAAAGAGTTGAAGGGCGAAATGCAGCCGCCGAAATCACGCAAGGTCTGAACGCGGGCTTTGAGGATAAACGCCGGAGCGCCCAACGTGGCGAACACCAGACCGTGATACGAATCATCTGGTTCATTAAAATTGGGGAAGCGCGGGTTGCCCGCCCAAGAGAAGTTGCCGCCATCCACGATCACGCCGCCAATGGAAGTGCCGTGACCGCCGATGAACTTGGTGGCCGAATGGACGACGATGTTCGCCCCGTAATCAAAGGGCCGCGCCAGATAGGGCGTGGCAAAGGTGTTATCGATCATCAGCGGAATGCCATATTCGCGGGCAATCTTTGCCACTTCTTCAAAGGGGAAAACATTAATACCAGGGTTGCCGAGCGTCTCACCATAGATCAATTTGGTGTTGGGGCGAATGGCGTGGCGGAAGTTTTCGGGGTTTGTCGGATCGACAAAGGTCACATCGATGCCCAGGCGGGGAAACGAATAAGCAAACTGATTATAAGTACCGCCATAGAGTGTGGCTGCCGAGACGATATGGTCGCCCATGCCCGCCAGGGTGAAAATGGCCTGCGCCTGTGCAGCGTGCCCCGAGCTGGTCGCCAGGGCGCCCACGCCGCCTTCCAGGTCGGCCACGCGCTGTTCGAACACATCGCTGGTGGGGTTCATAATGCGGGTGTAGATATTGCCGGGTTCTTTCAGAGCAAACAAATTGGCAGCGTGTTCAGTGCTGTTAAAAGTATAAGAGGTGGTCTGATAAATGGGCACCGCACGCGAATTGGTGGCGGGGTCGGGCTGTTGGCCGGCGTGAAGCTGGCGGGTAGAAAAACCATACTGGCGTTTCGATTCATGGTTGGTCATGTAATTCATCCTTTTTCTGGTGCATAAAATTAAGTTAAAGATGGCAAATTCGCTTCGCTGAAGCGCTCAAAGCCAAAATGATTACGGGGTCTTACAGCGCCATAAGTGCATATCGCTTCTCCTCCGAGCGTGAGCTGGCGGTGAGAAAAGCTGTCTTTTGGGGTGACAGCTTTCATCATTCCTACAAACCGATCGGTGAAAAATCCTTGAACTGGTCCAGATCATACGGAGTTTCTTGATAGACGTAATAATTGATCCAGTTCGCAAACAAAAGGTGGGCATGCCCGCGCCAGCGCACCTGCGGCGCGCAGGTGGGGTCATCTTGCGGGTAATAATTGACCGGCACATCAATGGGCAGCCCGGCGGTTACATCGCGGTCATATTCTTTTTTGAGGGTCAGGGGATCATATTCCGAGTGGCCGGTCACAAAAACCTGACGCCCGTCACGGGTGGCAACAATGTATACCCCGGCTTCTTCCGATTCAGCCAGAATGCGCAGTTCGGGGACCTGCTCGATATCTTCCCGGCGGATCTCGGTATGGCGCGAGTGTGGGGCATAAAAGATATCGTCAAACCCGCGCAACAGTTTTACATTGCGCTCCAGCACCTGATGGGGGAACACCCCAAACTGTTTGGCCGGCAGCGGATATTTTGGGATGCCAAACTGGTGATACAACGCTGCCTGCGCGCCCCAGCAGATATAAAACAGGGAGAAAACATTTTTAAACCCCCAGTTCATAATCGTTTTCAGCTCTTCCCAGTAATCAACCTGCTCAAAAGGCAGGTGCTCCACCGGCGCGCCGGTGATGATCAGGGCATCAAATTTCTGGTCTTTAATCTGATCAAAGGTCTGATAAAAATTCAACAAATGCTCTTCGGGGGTGTTCTTGCTCTGATGTGTGCCGGTGCGCACCAGGGTAACCTCCACCTGAAGCGCCGTGTTCCCCAGCAGGCGCAAAAGTTGCGTCTCGGTGGCGATCTTGGTCGGCATCAGGTTGAGGATGGCAATCTTGATCGGGCGGATATCCTGATGGCGCGCCAGTTCCTCATCCATGACAAAGATATTCTCATCGCGCAAAATCTGCTGGGCAGGAAGCTGGTCGGGTATTTTAATGGGCATGGGGGATGGTCTCCTTGATAAAAATTGGATAAAAAAACGGGCTGCCTTGCGGCAGCCCGAGTAATACACTCTCTTGGATGGACAGATTGAATTACGCCTGATCCTCCGCAGCTGCCGACCGGATTTGCCCGCACATGACCATAGCCATCATGACCATCATGAGGTTTGTGGGAGAAAACATAGGTGCTGCGTTACGGAGGTTCATCAAGATATTTCGCTTCTTTTCTTGAACAGGTCAAATATTAGAGTGTTTATATGATATCTTGCCCGGTTTGTCAAGAGCAGTTCAAGCAGACTGTCGGGGCTATTCGCAAAGTCCAGCGGAACCCACCCCGTGGGGAGGGGATTTTTTTTATAACTTCTGGTCACACACCCGGCGAAAACCACATTTTTTGCAGCGCCCCGGTTCTTCATGCGAACGATCGGGCGCGGCACGGCGTTCACGGTGATGGATCTCGGCCAGCAGATCAAGAAGCTGACGCTCCAGTTCGGGGGTGTAATCGACCGCAAAGGTGCGGCCGGGGTAGGCAATGATGCCATACGGCGGGCGCCGCCGGGTGGCATGTTCCACCAGGGCGCAGTAAGCCGCCAGTTGCAGCACATGGCTTTCGTAAGGCGCAGAAGGGCTGCGTGTGCTTTTGACCTCCACCGGAAAATAATCGTCGCCCTGGTGAAGAATATAATCGGGCTTACCGGTCAACCCCAGTTCGGCGTGATACAGCGGTTTTTCAACCCGCGCCCAGGCGCCGGTATCCGAATAGATCACCCGCCCGGCGGGCAGCCCCGTCTGCTGCCGCTGGCGGCGCGCCTGCCAGAGCAAAAAACCGGCCAGCAAAAGCAGCACCAGTGCAGCAGCGACAAAGAACCAACCGTTGCCGTTCATCGGTCAGGGCAGCAACGCAACAGTAAGACCGGTCGCCAGCAGCAGCACCGCGACCAGCAGAAAAAATAATCCCGCCAGGCGCATTAACCCGGCGGCGACTACTTTTTGACCATGACGGCGGTGAAACAACTCACCGCCGGTCAGCTCGGCCTGATTCTCCGCTTCGACACCCTGGCGCTGATACCACCACGCGCGGGCGCAGTAGAGAAAAGAGCCAATCTCCGAGGCGCGCACCGGGCGCATGGCTTACTCCGCCTTATCCGGCAGGCGTTGAAGGGCCTTTTCGAGCGCCGATTTCAACTGTTCTTCACGCAGGCTGATCGTCAAATCGGCGCGGGTGCGTTCGACAATGCCGCGCACCAGATCGGTCTGGCGGCGCAGGCCATTGGTGATCGCATCAGGATAATCCATGGTGATCAACACGCCGTAGATGTCATCCATCGCACTCAACAACCGTTCCACCTCGGGGGTATAACCGTGGCGCAAAATATCCAGCACGCGGCGGCGCAGTTCACCGGGGGTTTCTGAAAGCCCGCGCAGATAGGTGGCATATTCAACATTCATTTCTTCGGGCGTGGGCAGGGCACGGCCCAGAACCAGCGCCACGGTAATGCTGGCCTCGCAGTACTCTTTGATCGCATCCTGGGTATAACCCGAGAAATACAAATCGGGGAAGGGCGCCAGTTCTTCATACAGGGCAGTAAAAAGCAGCCCGCCCTGCTGCAAATGCTCGGCTGCCAGATCGCTTTCGCCGCGGTGAATGGCCCGAATGGCATTGGCGCTGTGGCGGGTTAACTGGCGGGAATTTGCCAGCGCCCGATCGCGGGCCTGGGTGCGCGCTTCAAAACGAAGGTGTGCCTGTTCGGCAATTTGATCAATTTCTTGCATATTGTCCTTTTATGTGGAGCAAAAGCGTTCAAAAACGCGCGGGCGCGTTTTTGAACGCATGATATTCTTTCGCTTAAAAGAATGGGTGTTCGCTTTAGAACGGGATATCGTCACTGTCACCCATGTCGCCCATTTCACCGGGCTCATGCACCGCGCCCATTCCGCCTTCTCCCTCAGAACGGGAGGAGAGGAAACGCACCGTGTTGGCTGTAACTTCAAACGAAGCGCCCGAAGAACCATCCTGTTTGTTCCAGATGCGCGGTCCACCGGTGGCGGGGTCGGGGGCAAGACGGCCCTCAATCAACACCTTGCTGCCTTTTTTAAGGTAATTGTTGCAGGTTTCGGCCAGTTTGCCCCAGGCAGAGATGCGGAACCAGACGGTCTCTTTGACCTGCTGACCGTTTGAGCCGGTATAGCTGCGGCTGGTGGCGACCGAAAAACTGGTAACAGCCTGGCCGCTGGGGACATACCGCATTTCGGGATCGCGTCCTACATTTCCCACAATGATGATGGTGTGATACATTTCTTATCCTCCTGTCAATCTGTGACGCATATTCCTGATTGTGCCGCCCAGGCGTTCTGGAAAAAGTTAGAGCTTTGCCCCTTTACCCTGAGTGCTTATTTTCTAATTTTCATTGTACACCGAAACGAGAAAACCTAAAATCAAAATCGACCAGAGAAAACGGGCTTTCGCAGCCGGGTCTTTACAAGCAGGCGGTTTTCACCCCGCAAGACACTTGCGGCCCTGAGGCCGAAGAAAGAGGCTCAACCGGCAATCAGGGGGCGATGGGGGTGGGGGTGCGGGTGGCGCGCTCGCACCTGCTGGTCTTGATGGGTCTGCTGGGCTATGGCCTGAGCTGGATGCAGTGGAACCTCATGGTCATCAGC
>CAZQLE010000054.1:0-20858 GCA_964593905.1 uncultured Anaerolineaceae bacterium
CTGCCCGCCCCCCGGCCCACCACCCTGGCCGATCTGGTGGATCAGGTATACGGCAGCCAAATCATCGAATGGATTCGCATCCCCTCCATCCATGTTTTCGCACCGGTGGTGCCGGTTGGCTGGCAAAGCTCTTCCACCGCCCCCGATACCATGGAGTGGGATTCGCCGGATGCCAGTGTCGGCTGGGTGGTTTCGAGCAAATTGCCCCATGATACGGGCAACATAATTGTCTATGCGCATAACAACATCAACGCCTCAATTTTTGTAAATCTGTACACCCTGAAACCCGGTGATAAAATAGAATTGGAAACCGGCGAAAAGAACTGGGCCTACGAAGTCAGCTCGGTCGAGATATTTCCCGTCCCCGATGCCGCCGCTGACCGTGAGCTCTTTGACCGTTTTTTCCAGACCAGCGCTGTCCCGGTGCTTACCCTGGTTTCCTGTTATCCGCCCACCAGTAATACCCACCGCGTTATTGTACTGGCCCATCCGCTGCCCAATCCGTGATCCAAAAGAAACCTCGTGGAACAATCAACCCTGACTGCCAGCGTATTTGATATCAAGCGGTTCGCCATGCATGATGGCCCAGGCATTCGCACCACGGTGTTTCTAAAGGGCTGCCCGCTGGCCTGTGAATGGTGCCATAACCCCGAAGGCATCCACTTTCCCCCCGAATTGTTATGGTATCCCAACCGCTGCATCCGCTGCGGGGCCTGTGTTCAGGCTTGTCCGCAGCACGCCCTCGTGCTTGAAGAGGATGGGATCATCCGCAGCACCGCAGATTGTCAGCTTTGCGGCGCCTGCGCCGGGGTTTGTCCGGCTGCGGCGGTCGAACAGGCCGGAGAGACCTACACAGTCGCGAAATTGCTGGCCTTGCTACTGCGTGACCAGATCCATTTTGATCAATCCGGCGGCGGGGTTACCTTTTCAGGCGGAGAACCGTTGGCCCAGCACCAGTTTCTGCAAGAGATTCTGACGCAGCTCAAGCAGAATGGTGTGCACACCGTGGTGGACACCTCATTCTTCGCCTCCTGGGAAAAGATCGCCGCGGTTGCTGCTTCAACCGATTTATTTCTGGTTGATCTCAAGCTCATGGACTCGCAAAAACACCGGCAGTACACCGGGGTGCAAAACCAGCGCATCCTCGAGAACCTGCTCCAACTGGACCGCTTGGGCATCCCTTTTCAGGTTCGCATCCCCTTGATCCCGCAGATCAATGATGACCACCAGAATCTAATCGACAGCGCCCTGTTTCTAAAGAGACTTAACAACCTTCAGCGCATCGATTTGCTGCCTTATCACAACATTGCCCAAGATAAGTATCGCCGGCTGGGAAAAGAATACGCTTTATTTCAGACAGTTGTTCAAACAGATGAGGCCATTCAGGAAATTGAAGCATTTTTTAAAAACTATGGATTTCAGGTAAAAATCGGAGGCTAGGCAAATGAATCAACGGGTAAAGCAACTTCGCCAAAATAGTCTGGATGCAGTGCCCACACTGGATGAGGAGCGGGCACTGTTATTGACCCAATTCTATGCCGGGCAGCATGAGCTCGAATCGACGCCCGTTTTGCGCGCCAAAGCCTTTCGCCATATTTTACAGCACAAAAAAATCTACATTCAGCAAGGTGAATTAATTGTCGGTGAGCGCGGCCCGGCCGCCAAAGCCACCTCCACCTGTCCCGAAATTTGCTGTCACAGCCTTGAAGACCTTGAGATTCTTTCCAGCCGCAAAAAAATTCCTTATCACGCCTCACAGGCCACCCGCCAGGCCTACGCCGAAATAGTGATCCCGTTCTGGCAGGGCAAAAGCCTGCGCGAACGCATCATTCAAGAGATGACCCCACAGTGGATTGACGCCTATGAAGCCGGGCTATTCACTGAATTTATGGAGCAGCGCGCCCCCGGGCATACGGTGTTGGATGACAAAATTTACCACCTGGGAATGCGCGATTTTATTGCCCGCATTGATAACCAGCTTAACCAACTGGATTATGCCGCCGACCCGGCAGCCTGGGATAAGCAGGAAGAATTAAAGGCCATGCGCATTGCCGCCGAAGCGATCATAGCCTATGCCAGGCGCTATGCCATTCTGGCGCAAGAAATGGCAGCCAGCGAAGCCGACCCCCACCGCAAACAGGAATTGGAGAAAATCGCGCAGATCTGCACGCATGTGCCTGCCGAAGCGCCGCAAACCTTCTGGGAGGCGCTGCAAGCCTACTGGTTTGTCCATCTGGGTGTCATCACCGAGCTTAACACCTGGGATGCTTTTAGCCCCGGCCGGCTGGACCAGCACCTCCACCCTTTCTACCAGCGCGAACGAAACACCGGCGATCTGACCCGCGAGGCGGCTGAAGAATTACTGCAATGCTTCTGGGTTAAATTCAACAATCACCTTGCCCCGCCCAAAGTGGGCGTTACCGCTGCCGAATCGGGCACTTACACCGATTTTGCCAATATCTCACTGGGCGGGGTGAAACCCGATGGCAGTGACGGGGTAAACGATGTCACCTATCTGCTGCTGGATGTAATTCAGGAACTGCGCTTATTGCAGCCCTCAACCAATCTCCAGCTTTCAAAGAAAAACCCCGATCACTTTCTAAAACGAGCCATTGAAATCATTCGCACTGGTTACGGCCAACCCTCAATCTTCAACGCCGATGCCGTGGTAGAAGAAATGGTGCGAGTCGGGAAATCCATTATCGATGCGCGCTGCGGCGGCACCAGCGGATGTGTCGAAACCGGGTGCTTTGGAAAAGAAAATTACAATCTAACCGGTTATTTCAACCTGCCCAAGGTGCTTGAAATCACCCTTCATAATGGGCTTGACCCACGCACCCAAAAACAGCTCGGCCCACAAAGCGGCGATCCCGCTCAATTCACCTGTTTTGAAGACCTCTACCACGCTTTTGAAACCCAGTTGAAACACTTTATCGAGATAAAGGTCCGTGGCAACCAGGTCATCGAGCGGTTATACGCCCATTTTCTACCGGTCCCGTTCCTATCGCTGTTAATCGATGATTGCATTCTGACTGGCAAAGATTATCACAACGGCGGGGCGCGCTACAACACCACCTATCTACAGGGTGTGGGCATCGGCAGCATCACCGATTCACTCTCGGCCATAAAGACCTCTGTTTTTGAAGATCATCGTTATTCACTGCCAGAAGTTTTACACGCACTGAAGGATAACTTTGCCGGGCAATTGGCCATGCAAAAATATTTTCTCAACCGCATTCCCAAATATGGCAATGATGACGATCGCGCCGATGACATCATGCGCCGGGTGTTTGAATCGTTCTACGCGGTCGTTGCCAACCGACCCAATGGCAAGGGCGGCACGTATCAGATAGACATGCTGCCCACCACCTGCCATGTTTATTTCGGCTCGGTAATCGGTGCCACTCCCGACGGTCGTTTGGCTGGCACGCCGCTTTCGGAGGGCATCTCTCCAGTTCAGGGGGCCGACCGCTGCGGTCCCACGGCGGTGATCAATTCAGCAGCCAAAATGGACCACCTGCGAACCGGTGGGACCCTGCTCAATCAAAAATTCACCCCCCAGGTCCTTGCCGGTCAGGATGGCATTGACCATCTGGCAAACCTGGTGCGTGGATATTTTAAGCTCGATGGACATCACATTCAGTTTAACGTGGTGGATGCAGCCACACTGCGGAAAGCCCAGGCCGAACCCGAAAATTATCGCGATCTAATCGTCCGTGTTGCCGGCTACTCCGATTATTTCTGTGATCTGGGCGCTTCCCTCCAGGAAGAAATCATCGCCCGCACCGAACATCAAAATTTTTAGTTGTCCAAAACTATTGACGAATGCCATAGAGATGCTTACAATACTGCTAATATGAAATCGTCCAGATCCATGTTCGCCATGACTACCATCGGTACGATGACCATGACCATTACTATTATGGCCATGTCAAGTTCGCGCTGGCAGCCGGGAGAAGTAGGATAGGTTTTTGAGCGATCAACAATAAAAAAACCAAACCTGTGAACAAAAGGCTGCCAGAAATGGCGGCCTTTTTTCGTGAATTCACAAAGACCTGAGGAAATCAAAATGACGACTCGATCTACAAAAACAAAACCTGCAACTACCCTGGCGGTTGAAACCGCCGCGCGAATGCCCCTGGGGCCTTCCACTCGCGCAGTTCATTCCGGTTCCAGCCGCCAAAAACCCTATCATGCCCTGATTGAGCCCATCGTCCAGACCGCCACCTATACATTTGATAACTCTTCGGATCTTCGTGAATATATGGAAATGAACAAAATCGGATTAATGACGGATCGAATTGAATATGGCCGCTATGGAAATCCGACCGTAGCAGCGGCAGAGGCGCTGGTTGCAGCCCTTGAAAACGCCGAAATGGCAATTCAATTTTCTTCAGGCATGGCCGCATTAACCAGCGTCCTGCTGGCAATTTTGCCTGCCAACAGTCATCTGGTCATCACCGATGATTGTTACCGTCGCACCCGGCAATTCTGTCAGGAATTTTTGCCCCGCTTCAATATTTCCTGCTCGGTGGTTCCAATGGCGAATTACACGGCCCTGGAAGAAGCCATTCGCCCCGAAACCCGGGTGTTGTTATCTGAAACACCCACCAACCCCTATCTACGCGTGCTGGACGTTGAACGATTTGCCGATATCGCCCGCCGCCACAACTTGATCAGCATCGTCGATTCGACCTTTGCAACACCAGTCAACCTGCGCCCATTGGACTGGGGGGTTGACATTGTGGTTCACTCAGCGACAAAATATTTATCCGGTCACCATGATCTGCTGGCCGGCGTTGCTGCGGGCGCACAAGAAATTCTCGCCCCAGTCCGCGCCCAGGTTAACATCCTTGGCGCCGTGCCCGATCCAAACAATGCTTATATGCTTCTGCGGGGAATGCGCACCCTGAGTCTGAGGGTCAATCGCCACAATGAAAATGGTCAATACGTAGCCGAATTCTTATCCGGCCATCCGGTGGTGGAACGCGTCTGGTACCCCGGTTTATCTTCGCACCCGGAGCACGATATTGCCCTGCGTCAGATGACCGGCTTTGGCGGTGTGGTTTCGTTCGAATTAAAAGCCGATTTTGACACCACCAGCCGGTTCGTCGATGCACTGCAAATCCCCTACATCTCTGCCTCGCTTGGCGGTCTTGAAAGCCTGGTAACCCAACCTGCCCTGCTCAGTTACTACAACTACAGCCCCGAACAGCGGCGTGAGCTTGGCATTCGCGACAACCTTGTGCGGTTGGCCCTGGGTGTTGAAGATTATCAAGATCTAATTTTCGATCTCAATCAGGCCCTGGCGATCATTCAGGGTTAATTTTTACATCATTTTTACAGGAGAAATCAATGAGTCAAACATCCAAGACACTGGTAATGAAATTTGGCGGCACCTCCGTCGGCAGTGCTGATGCAATTCGTCAAGTTGCCGAAATTGTGCGAGATACCCGAAAAGAATGGGCACGGGTGGTGGTGGTCACATCGGCGCTTTCGGGTGTGACCAATTTACTGCTCGATAGCGCCACCCGGGCCGCCAAAGGAGATCTCTCCACGTTCTACCAGACTGTGCGAGATCTGACCGAACGCCATTACGCAGTGTTAACCGAACTGGTTCCCGATCTGGCCCGCCAGAATCAGATTCGACAGGAAGTGAATCATTTGCTCAATGATTTTTCCAACCTGGGACAGGCGATCTATATTTTAGGCGAAGCATCGCCGCGCGCGTTGGATGCTGTTGCCTCGCTGGGAGAAAGATTATGTGTCCGCATTCTGGCCGGGGCCATAGAAGCCTGCGGCATTCCTGCCCAATTTGTAGAATCAACCCAGTTGATCGTCACCGATGATCAATATCAAAACGCCGTGCCAGATATGGAGGCCACCACCCACTATACACAGAACATCCTCGGGCCGGTATTGGACGCAGGCCGGGTTCCCGTGGTAACGGGTTTTATTGGCGCCACACCAGCGGGCGTAATCACCACGCTGGGCCGCGGCGGCAGTGATTATTCCGGCTCCATTTTGGCTGTTGCCCTGGGCGCAGACGAAGTGTGGATCTGGACCGATGTAGATGGAGTGATGACTGCCGATCCGCGCATCGTGCCCGAAGCGCGCACAATGCCGGTTGCTTCCTACAAAGAAGTTGCCGAAATGGCTCACTACGGGGCCAAGGTTTTACATCCCAAAAGTATTCGCCCGGTCATTGAAGCGGGTATCTCATTGCGGGTCTGCAACACCTTCAACCCCCAGAACCCCGGCACGCTCCTTGTCTCTGAAAAGCAGGCAAACGGACGGGGAACAATCAAAGCAGTGGCGGTGTTAAAGAATTTGCGGCTGGTGACGGTTTCGGGGCGTGGTATGATGGGTGTTCCGGGTATCGCCGGCCGCATCTTTACCGCAGTAGCCGATACCGGGGTCAGCATTCCGTTAATCATCCAGTCCAGTTCCGAACAGGCCATCTGTTTTGCCGTGCCCAATCAATCGGCCGAAGAAATTATCGCTGTCATCAGTTCCCGCTTAACCCGTGAATTTAGCCGCCGCGATATCGACCAGGCAACAGCGAGTGATGATCTGGATGTCATTACAGTCGTCTGCCCCGGAATTCGGACCACCCCCGGCATCGCGGGTAAAATCTTTAACGCCCTTGGCGAGAATAATATTAACGTCCAGGCTATTTCGTTTGGCGGTTCGGATATTTCCATTAACCTGATCGTGTCGCCTGCGGATACCCGGCAGGCGATGTGCATCTTACATACGCTCATTCCAGTTGCATAAAAGGGTCTCATCATGATGCTTTCTAAAAAAATTCCAGTTGTCGTCTTGGCTGCCACAGGCAGCGTAGGTCAGCGCTTTGTTCAACTGCTCGATGGTCACCCCTGGTTTGAAGTGGTGGCCCTCACCGGTTCCGACCGCTCTGTAGGTCAAAAATACGGTGCGGCCTGCCGCTGGCTGCTCAACGACCCCATGCCCGAATGGGCCAAAAACCTGACCGTGCTGCCCACCGAACCCGACGGGTTGGATGCACGCATTGCCTTCTCGGCACTACCGGCTGATATTGCCAAAGATGCCGAACCCGCTTTTGCCCGGGCAGGAATCTGGGTCTGTTCAAATGCTTCGGCTTACCGGCGTGAACCCGATGTGCCCATTTTGCTGCCAGAGGTAAATCCCGATCATCTTGCCCTGCTCGATCAACAAATAAAAACACGCGCCTGGAAAAGCGGCATTATCACCAACCCCAATTGCACCAGCACCGGCATGACCGTCGCGCTGAAAGCGTTGCAGGATAATTTTGGCCTGAAGAAGGTGTTTGCCGTCTCGCTTCAAGCGTTATCGGGCGCCGGTTATCCTGGCGTGCCCTCCATGGATATTCTGGATAATGTCATCCCCTACATCGGCGGTGAAGAAGACAAAGTGGAATGGGAACCGCGTAAAATGCTGGGCCGGGTAAAAGAAGGTTTGCTGCAATTCGCCCCGGTCACCATTTCGGCGCATACCAATCGCGTCGCAGTGGTCGACGGCCACACGGTCTGCCTCTCCATTGAATTTGATCATGCCCCCACACCCGAAGAAGCATCCACAGCCCTCAGCGCCTACCAGGCCCCTGAAGTCAGCTGCGCTTTGCCTTCCTCACCGCAGCCGGTAATCATCGTCCGCAAAGAAGAAAACCGCCCCCAGCCCCGCCTGGACCGCGGCGCGGGCCGCGGCATGGCAACCGTGGTGGGGCGGGTAAGACCCGATGCTTTATTCCATTTGAAACTGGTTGTAGTTTCACACAACACAATCCGCGGCGCTGCGGGCGGATCCATCTACAACGCCGAACTGTTGGTACAATCGGGTCGCGTCGAACAATAACAGGAGAGCTATTATGAATGACTCAATTCGCATCGCCATCATCGGGTTTGGAACGGTGGGCCAGGGGCTGGCAAAAATCTTTCAAGAACAGCCGAATCTCATTTCAGAATGCACCGGTCGTCAAGCGGTCATCACTGCTGTAGCAGACCAGCAATTTGGTGTGGTCAGCCTGGCCCAGGGGCTGCAACCTGACACCCTCCTTAAAGCAGCCCGCGAACAAAAAAGTTTTGCCGGTCTTGAAGGATTCCATGCCGATTGGGACGCCAGTCAAATGATCGAAAACGCTCCGGCAGATCTGCTGGTGGAGTTAAGCTACACCAACCTTGTCACTGGCGAGCCGGCCAGCTCCTATATTCGCACCGCGCTCAAACGCAAACTGCATGTAATCACCACCAACAAAGGCCCGGCAGCGCTGCATTTCTCCGAGTTGGAAGCGCTCGCAAAAGAAAATGACGTTTGCTTTGAGGTTGAAGGCACGGTGATGAGTGGCACCCCCGCCATTCGTCTGGGGCGTGAAATTCTTTCGTCCACTGGCATCACCCGCATCAAAGGAATTTTGAATGGAACCACCAATTTCATCCTGACGCGCATGGAAGAAGGTCTCACCTATGCCCAGGCATTGGCCGAGGCGCAGGCCGCCGGTTATGCCGAGGCAGACCCAAGTGGTGACGTTGAAGGCTTCGACGCGGCAGGCAAAGTCGTTATTCTGGCCCGTCTCTTGTTCGGGCAGTCGCTTGCCATGAGCGCCGTCGACCGGGAAGGCATCACCAAAATTACCCCGGCCGATATCCAGAGCGCCCGTGAACAATCCAAACGCTGGAAATTAATCGGCATGCTTGAAACCAGCCCGGACGGCCGCGTAAAGGCGAGTGTCAAGCCTACCCTGCTGGATGTAAATGATCCTCTGGCCGGGGTTGGGGGAGCGGTGAATGCAATCCAATATCATAGCCGGTTGCTGGGGCAGGTAACCCTGGTGGGTGCCGGGGCAGGGCAAAAAGAAACCGCTGCCGCGGTCATCGAAGATCTTGTGGCTATTTATAAAGCATAAAATCAATGATCACACCTCCTATCCCTCAATTCAAATTGCCCTTTCTCAACAACGGCGCCGCCCAAATAGCGCTGGTGGTTCAGAATCTGGACCAGGTTGTAGAAAACTACTGGAATTACCTGGGAATTGGCCCCTGGCACTTTTACACCTACGATAAAGAGATCCTATCTGCGCAGACGTATCATGGACAACCATCCGATTATCAGATCCGGCTGGCATTATGCAATGCAGGTACCACGCGCCTGGAATTGATCGAAGCACGCCGCGGGCCATCCATCTATCATGATCACATCCGCAACCACGGCTATGGGATGCACCACCTGGGCCTGATCGTAGATGACATCCAGAACGCAATCGCCCTGGCAAAAGAGTGCGGGATTGAAATGATCCAGGATGGACAGGGGTTTGGGTTGGAAGGTGATGGACATTTTGCCTATCTGGATACAGAGCCGCTTTTTGGGGTCATACTGGAGTTGATCCAGCGTCCCGGAGAACGAAGAAAACCTGAAAAAGTTTTTCCATCCCATTCTTAAACGACAAAAAAAGTACAGAAAAAATTCTGTACTTTTTTTGTCACGAACCGACACCGGGGCTGCACGATGGTTTGTACGACCCCGGCAGAAGTCTTTCGTGAGTATTCCCAAAGGCATAGTCCGTATGGTTTTTCTCAGTGCGTGTGTTATGTCCGAAGAGACATGATGGCCGGGCTTCATTCTCGTATCATCAATGAGAAAAGGAAAGGCACCGTCATGAAAATATTATTACTCTACCCGGAATTTCCAGACACATTTTGGTCCTTTAAACATGCACTAAAATTTATCAACAAGCGGGCTTCATCGCCGCCATTGGGCTTATTGACCATTGCCGCAATGTTGCCGGATCACTGGCAAAAAAAATTGGTCGATCTAAACATCGGTCCGCTGAGTGATGAGGATATTCACTGGGCTGATCTGGTGATGATTTCTGCGATGGTGGTTCAGCGAGATTCGACCCACACGATCAT
Organism: uncultured Anaerolineaceae bacterium; assembly: GCA_964593905.1. GTDB lineage: Bacteria > Chloroflexota > Anaerolineae > Anaerolineales > Anaerolineaceae > CAZQLE01. The sequence continues at coordinate 9,906 of CAZQLE010000054.1, forward strand.
CGAACGCTGCAAAAAGGCAAATAAAAAAATTGTCGCCGGCGGGCCCCTGTTTACCGCAGAATACAAAGATTTTCCCGAGGTCGATCACTTTATCCTTAACGAAGGTGAGATCACCCTGCCACCTTTCATAAAAGATTTACTGCGCGGTTCGGCCCAACAGGTATATTCAACTCCCGAATACGCAGATATTCACCAGACCCCCATTCCCCGCTGGGAACTGGCCGAGCTGCGTGCCTATGACTCGCTCAGCATCCAATACTCGCGCGGCTGCCCATTCAACTGTGATTTTTGTAGTGTCACGGCCATGCTCGGGCACCTGCCCCGCACCAAAACCGCAGTCCAGATTATTGCAGAACTGGATGCAATCTATCACACCGGGTGGCGGCGCAATATATTCTTTGTGGATGATAATTTCATCTGCAACAAAAAACAGCTCAAAGAAGAAATCCTGCCTGCCTTAATTGCCTGGCGCAAAGACAAAGTCGGCTGCAATTTCATCACCGAAGCCTCCATCAACCTGGCTGATGACCCCGAATTAATGTCCATGATGTCAACAGCCGGCTTTATCTCTGTGTTTGTAGGCATCGAAACCCCGGATGAAGTCAGCTTAAAAGAATGCAGCAAAAACCAAAATTTGCGGCGCGATCTGGCGCTCTCCATAAAAAAACTACAGCGGGCCGGTTTGCAGGTTATGGGAGGGTTCATCGTCGGTTTTGATAGCGACACGCCGTCAATTTTCCAACGCCAGATAGATTTTATTCAAAACACAGGCATTGTCACTGCCATGGTAGGCATCCTGCAGGCACCATCGGGCACAAAGCTCTATGAACGAATGGAAAAAGAAGGGCGGCTGGTTCAAGAAATGTCAGGCGACAACGCCAATGGGGCGACAAATATTATTCCCAAAATGGGAATAAAACCATTAACCGAAGGATATCAACACCTGATCGAATCACTGTACAGCCCAAAACCATTTTGTGACCGTGTCATCACGTTTCTGAAAGAATATGAATTACCCCGTTCAACAGTACATTTGGAGAAGGATGAGATCATCGCTTTTTTCAGGTCCATCCTGCATCTGGGCATCCTGGGCACAGAAAGATTGCAATACTGGCGCCTGTTTATCTGGACATTACTTCATGCCCCCCAAAAATTCCCTCTGGCGATCACCTTTTCAATCTATGGTTTCCATTTTCGAAAAGTATGGTCGGCCGATTCACAGCCAGCCTGAATAGCATCACCTGTTTTTATTCACCCAATGAAAAGCACCGAACAACTGACTTGTTGTCCGGTGCTTTAAGATTTAACAGAAAGCTGATAAAAAGCTGTCCTTACCGGGAAAAACCAGTTTTTTGCTATACAATTTGAAGAGTAATTTTTCAGAAATGCATCTATAATTTATAGTGAAGCGATAAAGTAATACTGCGTTCTTCAAGCAGTATTGAAGGCAAGGACCTAACAGGGTGGATTCGAACGGACCAGGAGCCTGCGCTTGAAACAATGGATGTACACAACCATAAAAGGTTTTTTCATAAGAATATTTTTAACAGTGAGTTTAATTTTTGGGGCTACGCCCTACACTGTTTCAGGGAATTCTCTCACTCAGACTGGCCCGGCGGGTGATGCGGTTTTTCAGTATCACGCGAGAAATATTCTTTTAAACCAGACGGGGACGATTCTAATTACCACCCGAATTTCCAACAAACGCCGTTTGGGGGACATTGAAATCGATTTGAAGTTTGACAACCGCTTCTTAAACCTTGAATCGTGTCAGATTGTACCGTCTTCCAATGCAATCGGCTCCTGTGATGCAATGACCAACGATGGGTTTACAACACTCAACTGGCACTCAACCACAGGTCAAACAGGAGAGTTTGCCCTGTGGCTGCTGCATTTTCGAGCCATTGATATCGCCCCGCAGCCAACCCGGTTAGAGATTCTGGTCAACCGGGTCTTGGATACAGAGCAAAAACTGGTTCAATATAGTGTTTTCCCGGGCGCAATCACCATAATTCCCGAGTCTGGAACGGGCGGTATTCCCGCTTCAGATCCAGCCGTGAATTCAAACGCTTCCAACAAGCAAAGTCCCATTATTCCCAACACCGGTGATGTTTCAATGCCAGACACCCTGAAGGAACAAAAAGATGTCATCATTCATCTTTCAGTTCCCGGGCGGCCATTTCATGAGAAATATCCATTGATCACCAGCGTCATATTTTCACCTGCCGGCAGCGAGATACCGGCTTACGAGTTTTTGCTCAACACAAACGATGGTTATCTCACCATGGCCGGTATCGAACCGGGAGAATACGATTTGCGTATCAAAGGTTCAAACACATTACAAATTTTCATCCCCGGGCAAGCTATACCTGCCCGATCAGGAGTGTTAGAATTGGGACCATTATTGATGGGTGATGTGGATGACAACAATTACATTACAGCATCCGATTTCTCCATGCTGGCAGCAAGCTATAATAAATGTACCAACCTGTCAAACATCAACCCCAACGCAGACCTGAATGCGGATGGCTGCATCTCCGCGGTAGATTTTTCAATGTTGATTGGAAATTATATGAAAGTGGGCAGCCCATGAAATTTTTTCGACTCCTTTGTTTGTTTCTTATCCTGGCCCTTACGGCATGTAACATTCCCCAGCCGGTTAAATCAACATCGACCACGGTGGTTCAAGCATCTTCAACTGCCACAGCACTTACGGTCGAAGGCGCCGCTACCTATGGGTTGCAACCTTCTACCCTTTCGGTTGCACCGGGTGAAACATTTGATCTCCAGGTGGTGGTAGAAGCCGGCGAACAGAAAATTGATGTCGCCCAGGCCAGTTTAAATTTCGACCCACTTGTTTTGGAAGTTGTTTCGATCTCTCCTGGGATAGGCCTGCCCACTGAATTAATTAACTCATACGATAATTCGCAAGGCATTATTGACTATGCACACGGCGCCCTGCCCCCGGCCGAGCCAATTTCTGGAACCTTCACACTGACCACCATTACCTTTAAAGCCAATGCAGAAGCAACCGGCACCGAGATCAGTTTTGTGACCGATCTGCCCCGCCAATCTGGCATTTTTTACCTGGGGAACTCTGTCGCCAGTGGTGACCCCGACTCGGCCGTGATCACCGTGCAAGAAACCATTGGCCAGGTACAGCCAGAGCAAAAAGCGATTGAATCCTCTGTCACACCCGTCATCAGCGAATCGACTGCAACTTCAGAAGCTTCATCCACACCAGAAACCGAAGATACCTCAACCCCGGCCCCCGAACCCAGTTCCACCGCCACAATCATGGTGGTTCCAACTGAGGTCCCGACCCTGGAACAAACAACCTCAACCCCTGAAACAGCGCCGGCAACCAGCACACCCGAACTGGGCCTGCCTACGGTTGTCGTAACTCCGCCATCAGCCATCGCCGCGCCGGCCACAGCAAGCGGTCTTGCAGTGCAAACTGGCGGCTGGAAAGTTTTCACAGTACCGGTTCAGGCGGGTGAAAAAGTCCTCACCCGGCAAAGCCTGGCTTTGGATGCAAATGGGAATCCGCACATCGTTTTTGGCGCCGGCGGTCTTCAATATGCCTCGCTGTCTGCCGCCGGAGAATGGACCATTCAGACACTCGACGCCAGTGAAGCGGCAGGAAATTACCCGTCCATTACGCTTTCGCCGGCAGGTTTTCCTCAGGTGGCTTACTTCGACCAAAAGAACGAAGATCTTAGATTCGCCGTTCTCGAAAATGAGATTTGGACAACTGAGATTGTCGATTCAAAAGGCGCGGTAGGATTATTTACTTCCATTGCCTCTGATAAAAATAACCAGCCGGCCATCGCCTATTTTGATGACAATAATGACAATCTCAAAATTGCACAAAAAATAGACAACGCCTGGGGCAGCCGGTTGGTCGATTCCAAGGGCGTCGTTGGTTTTTATGCTTCCTTGCAAATTGACAACGAAGGGCTCCCGCGAATCGCCTATTACGATTACACCCAGAAAGATCTGAAATACGCAGCCGGAAAAAGCGACTCAAAATGGAAAATCTACACCCCCGACCGCGAAGGTGATGTGGGGCAATATGTGTCGCTGGTCATCGATCGCGATGGCATGCCCGCATTTGCTTATTTTGATGCCACAAACGAAAATTTGAAGTTCGTCCGCTTCGACGGAAAAAGCTGGTATATCTATGTGGTTGACAGCGCCGGTGCGGTGGGATGGTACCCTTCGCTGGCAATCGATTCTCAAAACCGACCGCATATTCTGTACCTCGATCAAGCGTCCGGTGTTTTACGATACGCCGTTCTCTCAGAAGGCAAATGGATTATCCGCGTACTGGATAACCTGGGTCTGACCTCATCCCCCCCATCCATAGCGATTGATGCACAGGGGCGGCCGCACATTGTGTTTTTTGACGGCAATGCGGGGATGTTAAAATACGCCATGCTGGAAAATTAATCGCAAAATAAACTCGTCATTTTCGGTTCCATTGCTTATAATAAGGCCATAAACCGGTCCCAGATCATCGGGACCGGTATTTGCAAAGCGGTGAGGAAAATATACAGAATGAGTAATAAAGAGGACTTATATTTATTTCCGGTCTCGGCAAAAATTACCCCCGCCGGACATCTTTCGATCAGCAATCTGGATTTAGAAGAACTAGCCGATCAGTATGGCACTCCATTATATATTTACGATGCAGCCACCATTCGAAATCAGATAGACTCGCTGCAATGTTGTTTGAAAACATGGTATCCGGGTCCTGCTTCCATTGCCTACGCGGTAAAGGCCTATTTTTCCTATGCATTCGCCCGCCATATCGCCCCGCTGGGGTTGGGCGCAGATGTGGTCAGTATGGGAGAAATCTTAATCGCCAATAAGGCTGGCCTGCCCAGAGATGGCATCCATCTACACGGCAACAACAAGACCGAAGAAGAACTGACCGCGGCGCTTGAATGGGGTATTCAAGCCATTGTGGTAGATAGCCTGGATGAACTTCAATTTTTGGATCAATTGGCCGCGAAACTAAAAAAGAAAGCCCGCATCTGGCTGCGCATTACGCCCGATTTGCGGGTCAACACGCACCCCCATATCGAGACTTCCGCCTCCGACAGCAAATTCGGGCTGCATATTCAAAATGGGCAGGCAGCCCAGGCCATTCGCTACGCGCAGCAGAGCAATTGGTTGAATCTTGTCGGGCTTCACACACACCTGGGGTCACAGCTTTTTGATCCCATCCCATACCAGCGCGCTGTTGAAATGTTGTACGAATTGGCTGAACATGAACATTACATCCCCGAAGAAATCAGCCCCGGCGGGGGTTGGGGTGTACCTTACATTCCCCGTGATCAGGAAAATGATTGTGAAGCCTGGGTTAAAACCGTCAGCGAAGCGATTCAAAAACACTGCACCCGGCTAAACTGGCCTTTGCCGCGTCTAATTCTCGAACCAGGTCGTTGGATTGTTGCCCGGGCAGGCATGGCAATTTATCGGGTTGGGTCACAAAAAATCACAGTCAACGAAAACCATATTGTTTCTGTTGATGGCGGTATGGCCGATAACCCGCGCACGGCGCTGTATCAGGCTGAGTACACCGCCCGCATCGTTCAACGCGCAAACGCCGAACCTGTCAACCAGGTACGCATTGTGGGCAAGTTCTGTGAATCAGGAGATGTCCTCATTCCCGAAGTGCATTTGCCCGAAGTGCAAAGAGGTGATCTACTTGCTGTGCCGGTTGCCGGCGCTTATCAACTGTCCATGTCCAGCAACTACAACCTTGCCACCCGTCCGGCGGTTCTCTGGCTGGATGATGGTCAGGTGGAGGTTATGCAGCCCCGTGAACGGCCCGAGTTATCGGGTTGGTGGACAGGCACCCCAGAAAGCTAACGATCGCGTTGGTCGACAATTCGGCTTGCCTGCCATAAGGCAGCCAGGTTGATCAACCAGACCAAAATAACCAGGGTCTGGAAGCCAAACCAACGCATCAACAAACCATTTACAGCCGTAGCCAGCAGAACCAGGCCCAGGAATGATTGGGAGAACCCAATGATTACAGACCGCTCTTCTGCTGGCGCAGCATTTAATAACAGGCTGTTGCCAGAAACCCCATATCCTGTGCTGCGGATTCCACTAAAGAAAAACACTGGAATCAACCAGGCAGATGCCGCGGTTGGCGTTAATTGCAATGGTCTGGCCAGAACAGTTAATAAAAGCACCAGGGTTAACATCACCAAGCCTGCGGCGGCGGAGGTAAAAAACACCACCTGATTATTCTTTTTTCGTGAAATTCTACCAAAGACGAGATTCGCAATCAGATTTGCCGTCATAATCACGCCCAGGTAAATACCCACCCACTCCTTACCGCCCCCCAGGTTTTGCTGCACATACAGAGCAAAAAATGGTGTGGCAGCACTCGAAAGCTGCATCAAAGAATTTGCGCTCATCAACCGTCGATAATTCGGATTTGTTTGCAGTTCGAGAACTGCTACTTTAAATTGCGCACCAAGGGTCCGGCTGGGAGGCAAACTGGCATCGGGCTTTTCTTGAATGCCAAAAAAAATGACCAGCGCACTGGAAGCAAAAACAAAAAACGCAAAAGCCAGCAGTGAAAAATTATAGGGAAACGACAATGGGCTCTGCGGGCTGATCATCCAGCGCACAATCACCGAAGCGCCAATTCCCATCAAACCACTCAACCCCAGACGCCAGGCATAAAGCTCACCGCGCCGCGCCGGTGGAATCGTTTTGCTGACCACCTCAAGAAACGGCAATCCAATGAGACCTGATGCAATGGATGACAACCCAAACGCGATATAAAACAGGATCAACAACAAACTGGGTTCACGAACAAATGTAATGACAACACTGATCATCCCCCAGAAAATGATCCGCAAAATGGCGCCGTTCCGATAGACGGCAATTTTCAACGGCTGGCGCTGAATAAAATTGCTCATAAAAAATTGAGGGATCGACCAGCTTGCATCCCGCAGCGGAACCAGCAGCCCCAGCAAAATCGGCGAATCGGTCAGATAGCTCAAAAATGTAACCAGAACCAGGGTTGGATCCAGAAAAGATTCACCAAAAGAAAATAACACCCCATTGATTACCCCAAGCCTGAAATTTCGGCGAACGATATTGGGATCTTCGGGGTCAAAATCGGTTTCTATGTTTGGATTCCTGACAGATAGGGCCATGGCGCAAAGGAATAGTTTGTGCAGGGAGGGGTAAATTTAAAAAGTCCTGATCAACTGTACCACAAAACAAACGGATCGTTTATAATCCACTTGTCTGACAAACTCATTCGCGAAAGAAACCCCATGAAAGAACAAAGCAACTGGAAAGACTATGCATCGGTCGCATTAGGTGCCTTCTGCTACAGCACATTAATCATCTTCACCCGCCTTACAACCGGGCTAGGGGCGATGAACATCGCTTTCTTCCGCGCATTTTTTGCGTTTTTATTTTTCCTCTTACTGTTAATCTGGTATCGTGAACCGTTAAATTTCAAGAATTACAGAAAGATTACCTGGAGTCTGGTCGGCTCGGGCGTGGCAATGGGCGTCACCGCCGCGTTGTATATCTACGCCGTTCAACACACCACCGCCGCAAATGCCTCGCTGCTGGTCAATTCTGCGCCGATTTACATTGCGCTGCTCTCGCCCTGGGTTCTGAAAGAAAGCCGCCCCAGATTCACCTGGGTGAGTTTGGGGTTAATTCTGGTGGGAATCATCCTAATCACCGGCGTTTACCAGCCTCAAAAAGTCGGGTTCTCCCCCACTGGCATTATAGCCGGCGTCTTTTCAGGTTTTTTCTACGCTCTCACAATGGTCTTCAGCCGTTTTAACCGTACCGCCGTAAGCGGATTCACGCAAACCTTCTGGAGCACCGGGGTGGCCTCGCTGATTCTGCTTCCGTTTTTGTTGCAAACCCCGTGGCAGCTCATCGAAAAAAATATTCTGGTCCTGGCGCCACTGGGCATTATCTCGCTGGGGATTGCCAGCTTTCTTTACTTCCGCTCATTGACTCGTTTAAAAGCACAGGTTGTTTCGGTGGTTGCCATCCTTGAACCGGTGATTGGTGTGCTCTTCGGCGTTCTGTTGTACCAGGAAATGTTAACCCTGCCATCCATGATCGGTGTGCTTCTGGTCATCATCAGCATATACTTGATTTCAAAATAGATAAGTTCGGAATATAAATTCCGCCTTACCGTGAACTGCCCTGAAGAAAAAGCAGCTCGCAAATGATTCTCCGCTTCTCTGGTAAAATAAACTAAAATCAACCGGGAGGGCGAAGTTGACATTTCCTAAACCGTTTTATCGCTGGCGTCCGCATCCCTGGCATGGTCTTCAGGTGGGTCCCAAACCCCCTGAAACCATTCATGCCTATATCGAAATTACGCCTTTCGATCTGGTAAAGTATGAAGTGGATAAAGAAACAGGCTACCTGAGGGTGGACCGGCCCCAGCGCAGCTCTTCGCAGCCACCCACATTGTATGGTTTTATCCCGCGCACTTATTGCGGCCGGCGGGTGGGTCAGTTATGCCCAAAAGCCGAAAAGGGTGATGGCGATCCTCTCGATATTTGTGTAATCAGCGAACGTCCCATTACAAAATCTGAAATTTTTCTGACAGCCAGAGTGATCGGCGGCATTCAGATGATTGACAATGGTGAAGCAGACGACAAAATTGTGGCCGTTTTATGGAACGATCCGTTCTGGGAAAACGCGCATGATATTGCTGATGTTCCCAAGGTTTTGGTGGAACGCCTGCGCCATTATTTCAGTACCTACAAGCTGATCCCGGGGCGCGAAGCATTATCGTATATCGAGACAGTCTACAATCGCGAACGCGCGCTTGAGGTCATTCAGGCGGCCATGGCAGATTACGACGAAGCGTACGGAGCATAAAAATGGCGCAAAATTTATCGGGCAAGGTTGCACTGGTCAGCGGCGGCGGCACCGGAATGGGCAGAGCCATTGTCAAAGCGCTGGCAAAAGAAGGCGTAAAAATAGCCTTTTGCGGACGCCGGCTGCCGCCATTGGAACAAACGCTAACCCAGGTGCAAGAACTGGGGGGTGAAGCTGTTTATTTTCAGGCCGATGTAACTTTGCAGTCAGAGGTTGAGCGCTTTGTTGAATTTGCCTTACAGCAATATGGCACCCTGGATATTTTAGTGAACAACGCAGGCGCATCCTCCCGCGGACAGATCCACGAACACGATATTAAAATCTGGGATGACACGCTGGCGGTCAACCTGCGCGCGCCGTTCTTGCTGTCGCGTGCCGTGCTGCCCATCTTGCGAGAAAAACATTCAGGGGCCGTTATCAATATTGGCTCTGAAATGGGGATCGGTCATTTCAAGGGCGGCGGCGCTTACAGCATTGCCAAACACGCCCTGCTCGATATGGCGCTGATGATGGCGGTAGAAAACCAGCCTTTTGGCATTCGAGTGAACACCATATGCCCCGGTTGGACCTACACAGAGATGACCTCCGGCATCCGACAACTCAACCCCGAAAAGACTTTGCAGCCCGAAGATATTGCCGATATGGTGCTCTGGTTGCTTAAACTTCGCCCGAATATTAAGATCAACGACCCGATATACATCTCACCAATGCAGGATCCATGGGAAAAGGATCGCAAGTAAGACTTTCGGGCCGGTTTCAGCAGATAAACCCGCTTTTACGCAAAGCGTCAGGGGTTCTTTTCGCCGGCGCTTTGCTTTTTTTAACCCTGACGGCCGGGGCGCCGCTCCTCCCAAATCATTTCCAGCAGATGAGCGGCGGAAAAATATCTACACGCAATTTTGTAACCACCCAGGAGCTGCCCCCGCTCGACATCCCGGTTTTCAATCCCATCAGCCTGGCCCTCTCTGAACCGGAAGGATGTAAAAAACCACCCGAAGGCTACGAAATCGTCCAGGTTAACGGCAATCTGTTCAACCGGCGCACCCTTGCAATGCTGCAATTTGCCGCCGAACTTTACCAGGGCGAGCTTGAGATCACCGGTTATCACATCACCCAGGGCAGCTACCACGATAACGGCGCAGCAAGTTTTGGCACCCACCTTGGCGGCGGAGCGGTTGATCTGTCAGTGATGCGGGAAGGAACCTATACCATCTTGGAGAATGAAATCCCGGCGCTGATCGCCGCACTGCGCACCGCCGGTTTTGCGGCCTGGCTGCGTGAACCGGGTGAAGTGTTTCCGGGGTCAAGCATCCATATTCACGCCATCGCAATCGGTGACCGGCAGTTGTCGACCCCGGCGCTGGAACAACTCACCGGTAAAACTGGATATTTCCGCGGCTATACCGGGCTTCCGTTGCAAAATTCCCCGCGCACCCGCGACCGTCACGGCGGCCCCATCATTTGCGGCTGGATGAAAGCCGCCGGTTTTCACGATTTGCGCCGGCCTGACCGCAGCCAACCCTGACGGTGCGGTCCCGCTCATTCCGCCGGAATCCATTGCAAAAGTTTCAACGGGTCCAACAATTGAAATGTCCCGCTGATGCGCCAGAAACAGTAAGCACCCATTTCTTCGGCGGTGGCAGAGTTTTCATAATGTGCCATACTGCTAAAAGTCTGTCCGGGCGGCCCCGCGCGCACTTCCAGATGCAAATGGGGATTAATGGCGTTTCCGGTGCCCCCCACCTGTCCGATGATCTCGCTGCTTTCAATTTCATCCCCAACTGCCTGCGCAGGTTGGTTTAATAAATGGGCATACACCAGATACAGCGCTTGTCCCCCCGAGGCGTCTTGCACAAAGCGCAGTGAACCTTCCGGGCAGTACATGGGCGCATAAAAAGGCGGTGGTGCGGTTTTAATCGGCAAAGCATAACCGCGCACAATTTCAGGCAAGAGATTCTCGCTCGCAGTCTCAATCAGCAACGCATTGCCGTACGGAAAACGGTCGTAGATCACCCCGGCCACCCGCCCCGGCAAAACAGCCCGAACATTTTCTCC
>CAZQLE010000055.1:0-5234 GCA_964593905.1 uncultured Anaerolineaceae bacterium
ACTTTCAGTTTAGCGATCAATAAAAAAACTTGCGGGTCAGTTCAAAATGACCCGCAAGTTTTTGTTTCAAGTTGTTTTTAAATTTCCGGGTTTTCCATGCGCAATCCATGTCCCCGCACGGTAACGATATATTCGTGATCGTTATCCAGCGCAATCAGTCGGTCGCGCAGCCTTCTCACCAGCGCATCCAACGCCTGCTCAGAAACCCCCACGGCCTGATCATCACCCCATACCGCCAAAACCAGATCCTGCCGAGAGACCACCTTCCCCGCCTGATCATAAAGCACCTGCAACAGGCGAAATTGCGGGGCAGACAATGGCGGCAACACTTCCTGTTCACCCACCCACACCCGTCGTGAGCGGTTATCCAAAAACAGTTTTCCCATCCGCTGGCGCTGGACCACGCGCACACCATCCATTGGCATGGTTGCATCGCTACTTAAAAACACAAAGCTCTGCACCAGGGCAATTTGCAATACATCGCCATCTTGCAAAAATACAGGTTCATCGATTTTCTGGCTGTTACAAAAGGTGCCATTCTTGCTGGCCAGATCTTCCAATTGCACACCCAGTTCGGCAATGGATAACCGCGCATGATACCGAGACACCTGCCGGTCTGGAATGACAATATCACACTCGGCGTCTCGACCAATTGTCAACACACGGTCCAAAACCCATCTTTGTCCATTCAAAGGACCGGTTTGTGCAATGAAAACAGGAAAATCTGAGTTCATCCGTTCCATGGATACCCTCCCATAACGATGCCGCTGTGATTTACAAACCCATTGACGGAACCATAAACGATGATCAATCCAGCGCCCAGGTCCTTCCCCTTATAATTTAGCTGAATTTTTTGGGAAGCCATTGGAGGAAGGCTCCTACTAAGAGTATAATATTAGCAGAAATCGTAATAAATGGAAAGTCTTTCGCGGGTACTCCAACGCCGAATGGGTTACCCGGTTCTGATAAGCAACATAGCATAAAGGAGAGGAAGGATAATCGCCCATGCCGGTTCCATTGAAAGCCGGTGAGACCTTGCGCGGACGATACCAGGTGGTGCGGATTATTGGTCAGGGCGGAATGGGTTGCATTTACCTGGCCGAAGATACCCGCCTATCGGGTAGATTGTGCGCGTTAAAAGAGGTTGAACATGATCGCTCAATGCCTCCGAATATTATTCAGGAAGCGCGCGATCAGTTTTTGCGTGAAGCAACCGTGCTGGCGCGGTTGGACCATCCCAACCTTCCCAAGGTATCCGATTTCTTTTCGATTACCACGCGCGATTATCTGGTCATGGATTTTGTGCCCGGCAAAGATTTGCGCACCCTAATGATTGAGGCCCGTCAGAAAAACACCTTCCTCGAAGAAACCGAGGTTTTAACCTGGGCCAACCAGCTTTGTGACGCCCTGATTTATCTGCATGGGCAAGAGTCTCCCATTGTGCATCGTGATATCAAACCCAGCAATCTCAAAGTGACCCCAAGCGGGCTGCTTAAGCTGGTGGATTTTGGCCTGGTAAAACTGCTGGCGCCGGGTGAAATTACGATCACCGTTTTGCAGGGACAGGGCACAGCTTTATACACGCCGCTGGAACAGTATGGCGGAGACAGCGGGCATACCGATATTCGTTCGGATATTTTTTCTTTTGGCGCTACGCTGTATCATCTGTTAACCAATGTCCCCCCCGCCGATGCCCGGGAACGCTTTCTGGCGCCCAATGTCCTGATTCCACCGCGGCAAATTAACGCAGATATCAGCCCGAGGACCGAGCGAGCCATTTTATGGGCCATGAGCTTACATCCTGACGAACGCCCCGAAACCGTGGCCGATTTTCGTCAGGCATTAATCGGCGACCGGCCCACTGTCCCACGCCCCAATATCCCCCCCTTCATGCTGGCCGATATCGTCAAAACCGAACCCGAACGAACCCTGGCGATTCTCTCGGTCGGGTTAACGCTGGGTTCTTTAATTGTGACTCTGTTGAAATAAATTAACCGCAACGCTACGGCTGCATCCTTCAAAAAGTTGTGGCAGGCTTTGCGGCCACAACCGGCGTTATTGCTAACCGTTTGGTTTCCGGTCAGAGGAAGAATCGTTCTGAGACGGACGACTTTGCTGCGCACGACTGTTCACCTGCAAAAATCGCCTGCGCCAGACAAACCCCACGCCCCACCCCAACAGCATACCCAGCAGCAAAATACCAATCACACCGGTGATGCTCTTGCGCTGCAACCATTCGGGGCTCACCAGAACACCCAGTTCCATCAAGATATAAGCCAACATGCCGCCGCAAACGGTGAGCAAAGCCCAACGCACCCCCCAGCGCGGTGCAATCTGGTTCTGAGCCGCGGCATAGATGCCGACTGCACCAAACCAGACCAGAATCACCGAGAGCAGCCAGGTTCCGGTGGTACTCGCAGAAGAAGGTATGGGAACCGGCGTCGGCGAGGGAGTCGGCGAAGGGGTGGGCGTTTCGGTAACTGCCGTCACAGTGGTCAGCGCCTGGGTGGGCGCAATTGCAGTAATGGCGGCACCCTCTGTCGAAGAAATATCCAAACGCAGAATTTCTGAAATGACAGCCTGCTCGCTGACCACCCGAATTTCCAGCAATCCAGTATTTTGAATCCGGTAGGCAGAACGAGCTACACCGGCAGAGGTGGTGGTTTCGACCTGCTGGGCAACTGCCCCATCACCACCGCTGCTGTAATAGAAGCGCACCACGGTGCCATCGGGCACCGGTTTGCGATTGTGATCATAAATGATCCCGGTGCGCAGCGGCAGCGTATCGCCTACGCGAAACGTGGGTGGCTGTGGGGTGGGTAAATTCTCTGGCGCAACGGTCGGCATGGTCAACGCAGGCGTATCAAGGAAGAGTGAGATCACCTGACCGGGGTCCGGCTTGACAGCATTGCTAAGATCATAGCCGATTCCCGCAATTGAGACTGGCGGGGCCCCCAACGGTGTTAATTCTTGAAACAACAACCGGGCTGCCACCTCAACAAAAGGTGTGCTCTTGCCATATAGACCATAATAGGCAGAGAGTTTTGAAATATCGGTTGCATCCAGGTAATAAGGGGCACCAAAAGCAAAGACAACCACCCGCTTGTTGGTGATTAAATCGGGCCGCTCATCCAAAAAACGTTTAAGCGCGTTCGTCTGGGGTTGATCAAGGCGAACATCCAGGCTGGAAAAAACAATCCAGTCTGCCGAACGAACATCTGCTTCAATCGGCGGCAGGTCTGGCAGCCCCGAAAGCATATTATTGAGATCGGCAAATGTATAAGAGGTCAACTGATACTGGGCCACCTGCTCACCTGCGCGCGGTCCATACAAACGCACCACCGCATTTTGAAAGGCATCGGGGGCAAAAACCACCTGCTCGGTACAGGTGGAACACTGCCGGGCGCTGAGGGTATCGGTGATGAAAACGATCCGCTCGCGGTTGGCCGGGGGCCGCGGCAGGGTCACATCCAGGTCCACCGCCGAAGGGCTTAAAAGGGTGGCCGATTCGCGTGCCACATCAAAGGTTGTCTCCTGAGATACCCCCACCACTTGCAGGGTTACCGAGTCTGGAGCCACCTGTGAAATATCAAAAGTCGGATAAATTTTGTATTTGAGCGTCAACAAACGCTCCACCGAAGCATTCACCCGTTGGGCAAAAGCCGGGTCTTCGCGATATTTCTGGGCAAAAAATTCCAGCGTTCGCAGCAGGGTGGTATAAGAATCGGGGTCGCCTGTGGCCGTAAAATTATCAACATACAGCAAATCACTGCCGGCCAAAAATGCACTGCGGGCCACCTGGCGGGCGTCAAACGTCAGCCCGGTCGGGTCATAAAATTGGCGAATGGCATTGCTTCCCAGATCATCACTGACCACCACCCCACCCTGACTGCGCCAATCGGCCAGGGGCGGCAACTGCATCAAAACATCAAAAGCAGCCGCATCAAAACTGATCGGCCGGGTTGTGGGGCGGATATTGCCCTGCAAACCCTGATATCTGACGTGCGAAAGGTATAAACCATCCGTCATACCTTGCGGGTCGCTCCCCCCCCGGGTCACAGAGAAAAACGGCGCCAGGTCTTTTTGCCGCAACTGGTCCAACGGTTCCCGCACGGTGGCAATTTCTTCTTCAGCAGAGCGGTCAGCGCTGCCGCGCCCTGGAAAATGATTGGCGATGACCCCAACTTTGCCGTCAGAACCCGTGTGAATTCCGCGGATATAACTGCGGCCCATGACACCCACCCAGAACGGGTTACTCCCAAAAGAGCGCACCCCCAGATCATTCCAGTTCTGGCTTTGTTCGCTGTTGATGATATCAAGCGAGGGGCCAATCAACAGATTGACCCCAATGCTGGCAAGTTCTTCGCCCAACACGCTGCCAACCTCTTCTGCATAAACTGAATTCCAGGTTGCCCCAATAGACATCTGGCTGGGCAGCGGGGTTAAGCCGGTCAGAATCTGGTCATTGGGTGCGCCATCTCCGCTCTGACTGACCGAAATAAACAGCGGGATATAAGGAGACGGGTTCCCAATACTGGCCACGGGGTCATTTGGCCCCACGACTGCGGCCTCCCATGCCAGAGATTGAAGCGAATTGTTCAGATTGGAGATCTCTTTAATGGTATCCACCGGGCCGGTAAAATTATCATTGCCCGCTTTCAGCATGACCCCGCCAATATAATTATTAAGGATCAGTTTGTAGATCGGCGAGCTTTTATCAATCTGCTTTCCTTTAAAAGTCACCAAAAACAACTGGCCCACCTTTTGTTCAGGCGACATTTCAGAAAGGAGCAGACGGGCTTGATCCTGCGGGTTGGTCTGTGGCAGCGGCGCCGCAGAAACGGTCAGGCCGGGCACAAAGCCCACCAAAACCACCAGCAGCAGCACCCATGACCAGAATTTCATCACAGCCGCCCCTCGCGCACCGCCAGCGCACGGGCAGGGTCATCTGTAATGACTGCATCAATCCCCAGCAGTTTGAGAGATTGCAAATCGGCCGTTGCGTTAACTGTCCACGCCAGAACTTTGCGCTGGCGGGCATGTTCTCTGCGCACCAAATCGGCAGAAACATCCTGATACCAGAGATTCAACGCTTCAGGGGCGGCCCAGCGGCCCACCCAGCCGCGCGCGGCCAACCCCTTCCAGCCCGGCAGTGAAAGCATTCCACAGCCAGCACCGGGCAGGTATTTGCGAATTAAATGCAAATTGCGGGGGTCAAATGAAGAAAAGAAGAC
>CAZQLE010000055.1:5244-20393 GCA_964593905.1 uncultured Anaerolineaceae bacterium
GCAAACCATCTCCAAAAGAGACGTAATTGGTCAATTCAATGTTGATGATTAATTTTTTGCCCACTTCTTCAAAAACTTCTTCAAGTAGCGGAATTTTCTCACCCTGAAAAGCCGGATTAAATTTCGCCCCTGCATCCAGCCTGCGCAAATCGGACCAGTGCAATTTATGGACATACCCCTCGCCGTCAGTCGTCCGCGCCACCGTCGGGTCGTGCATCACCACCACGGTTCCATCCAGGCTGCGCTTCACATCCAGCTCAACGCCATGCGCCCCGGCATCCACAGCAGCTCGAAACGCTGCCAGAGTATTCTCCGGGGTAAACGCAGAAGCGCCGCGGTGTGCAATCACGGCGTACGAAGGTAAGCTGTTTATGCTGCTCATAAGTCTACGAAATAAGACTCCGCTGCGCTGTCGAGAAGTTCCCGAGACATGGTAGGCTCCACATTCAAATAACGGGCAACATCAATGATCTGATCACATAAATCTCGTGGATGTGAAGCGCGCATTTTTCGGTCCCGTTTAATGTACCATTCTTGCAACAAATATGCCAGACCCTGATCGTTATAAGGGATCTTCCGCGCCTGAGAAACGCGCTTGAATATCTCACGATACTCTTCAAAGCTCGGGTCGCCAATTTCGACCTTGTGGCGCAGACGGCGTAAAAAGGCTTCGTCCACCAGGTCTCCCGGCGGAAGATTGGTTGAGAACATAACCAGAACATCAAACGGGATTTCGATTTTCCGCCCGGTGTGCAGCGTTAAATAATCCAGCCGGTTTTCAAGCGGGACAATCCAACGGTTTAATAAATCTTGCGGGCGAACAAGCTGGCGGCCAAAGTCATCAATCAGCAGCACCCCGCCGTTGGCTTTTACCTGAAAAGGTGCTTCATAGTATTTGTGAACATCATCATAAACCAGGTCCAGCCCGGCCAGTGTCAACTCGCCCCCCACCACCACAAACGGCCGCGTAATCTTCACCCAGCGCGGGTCGCGCAGCAGCCCGGCGCTTAAAGACGCAGTGCGCTTTTTGCCCCCGGCATCCGGGTCATCAGATAACTGATGGTTGTTTTCATCATACATCTTGATGATCTGACCATCCACATAGATGGAGTAGGGGACATAAATATCCTGTGACCCCGACAACCGCCCAATGGCCCGTGCCACACTGGTTTTCCCATTCCCCGGCGGGCCATAGAGGAAAAGCGACGTGCCCGAATTGACCGCAGGGCCCAGGCGGTGAAAAGTCTTTTCGTTTAGAATCAAATCGCTCAGCGCCTGGCGCATCACCCGGCTGGTTACATGCACCCGGCCCCGACTCTGTAGTTTAACAGACTGAATATAATGCTCCAGAGTCACCGGGGCTGGCCCCGAATATTGGCTGCGCGCCAGCGCTTCATGCGCCCGGGCAATTCCTGCGCCAGTGATTGAATATTGATAGGCTCCTTCGCCCATGGCTGTTTGAGAAAACCGGGTCTCGACCAGTTTTTCTTTCTTTAAAGCCTCCAGCACCTGGTCGACAACCCCCGAGAACGGGAGCGCCATCGCTTCTGCCAGTTCAAAACCGGCCATATAGCCCTGAAAATACAACACCTTCAGGGCATGGTCCATCAACCACAAAAGCGGCAAGCCTGTATCCTGAACACGCGTGATCGGAACAGGAACAAATGATTTTGCAGCAGGGGCCTGTTTTTCAGCAGGGTTTCCGCTCATGCGAAACTCCTTATCATCATCTTACGGAAAGGGTAAGCTAAAAAGATTATAGCATGTCCAATTAACAGAAGAAAACAACCAAACAATATTGATAGCCACGCGAACGATGGAAAGAAGCCTGCTTTTTGCCGGAGAAACAGGGTATCACCCGGCCCAGCCCTTGCCCAGTCGTTAATGGTCATTTATAATTTGGCCCATGAAACTCACCGTCATTATCCCGGTTTACAATGAAGAAAAAACCCTGGAAGAGATCGTTCGCCGTGTAAAAGCAACCGGCCTGGCCCATGAAATTCTCATCGTCGATGATGGGTCAAAAGACAACACCCGCTCCATCCTGGCTGAAATGGATGGCAAAGAGGGGGTGCGCGTCATCCTTCACGAACGCAACCAGGGAAAAGGCGCCGCAGTGCGTACTGGTATTGAAGCTGCCACAGGCGAAATCGCCTTGATTCAAGATGCGGATCTTGAATATGACCCCCGCGATTACCCCACCCTGCTCAGACCAATGGAAGAAGGCATTGCAGAAATTGTTTATGGTTCTCGCTTTCTGGGAGGCGCGCGCCGGCCAATTCTTTTCTGGAATATGGTGGCCAACCGTATTCTCACCTTCATCACCAATCTTTTCTATAACAACATTCTTTCCGATATGGAAACCGGATACAAGGTGTTCCGCCCGGAAAGAATTCGCAGCATTCCCCTGCACGCACGTGGCTTTGAGTTCGAGCCCGAATTTACCGCCAAAGTGTTAAAACGCAAGATGCGGATTTATGAAGTTCCCATCTCTTTCAATCCCCGCGATTACAGCGATGGGAAAAAGATCAAAATGAAGGATGCGTTTGTCGCCGTTTGGACGCTGCTCAAATATCGCTTTGTAGACTGATCTTGATTGTTTCAAAATCATTAAAAGCAGAAAAAACACCGGCCGATTGAACACCGGTGTTTTTATTTTCAAAACCTCAGCAGCTATTTATGGGCCATTTCAACATCCACCCAGGCTGTTTGCGGACTGCCCTGCCAGTTTCGATTTTCCAACACAGCCATCATTCCATAGGCAGTCAAATCAAGCTGAAGCGGGGTGATTGAAATAAAACCTTCGGCCACAGCCCCCACATCCGAACCCGTTTCAGGAATTCCAGTCGGGCTGTCGCCCAACACCCAGTAATAAGGTTTCCCACGCGGGTCAGTACGCCGGTCAAGACGATCACGATAAACCCGCAGTCCCTGACGGGTAACCTGAAACCCTTTCATATTTTCAAATTCAATAAACGGCACATTCACGTTTAATAACACCCCGGTCGGCAGCCCCTCGCGCAAAACATTGAGCACGATTTTCCGCGCAGCCAGCGCCGCAGCCGAGAAATCTACCAACCCGCCATAGTGATCGGGTTGGTCAAGTGAAACTGCCACCGCCGGAAAGCCCCAGATCACAGCCTCCATTGCGGCTGTGACAGTGCCAGAATAAGTCACATCATGACCCAGGTTGGCATAGGGATTAATTCCCGAAACCAGCACATCCATTTTTTCATCAAAAAAACCGCTGGCGGCCAGGGCCACGCAGTCTGAGGGAGCGCCATCACTGGCAAACCCCCGTGAACCATCCTCCAGAATTACTTCCCGCACCCGCAATGGCCGATCTAATGTCTTTACATGTCCAGAAGCAGACCAGTTCCGATCAGGCGCCAAAATGTAGACTCGTCCAATTTGCCGCATCGCCTGTGCCAGTGTCAGCAATCCTGGTGCGTTAATTCCATCGTCATTGGTAACCAAAATATTCATGATGTTTTATGTTTACCTTCATATTTGTCTAATTGCATATTTCAATCATAGGTAAATTTTATTAAGAATATTGGTTTGGATTCTAAAATTTTGTTAAACATTGGGTAAATAAACCTTTCGGTGTTTTTGGCGGGTTATACGAACTCATTACAGCGCGTTAAGCTAGCGTTAATCAGCCATTGCCAAGAAATTAAGCCGGTTTTTCTATACTTAGAAAGGATAGCTCTTCAAACCCACTTCATTGCCAATTGAGAATTATCGTAGATGACGCAAAAAACCTCCCCGTTTAAGAATATGGTGCGTACAATCTGGAATTATGGTCGGTTCATTAAACCCCAAACCCTGGGCACAAAACTGATACTTTCCAGCTTAACCGTGATGTTGCTGGCATTTTTAGGCAGCATTAGTTTATATATCATCGGTTCCAACCGCGCTCAAAATCGAATCCTTGAGCAGCAGCTTGCCCTGGATGCTCACACTGTTGCCGAAAGTCTCAACAGGCGCGAAAATGAGGCTGCCAGCGCAGCAACGCTATTGGCGCAGGACCCGCTCGTTGCGACCTCTCTACAAAACCAAAACCATCCTGACGCTTTAACCACCTTGAATAAACGTGCAGTGGTCATGCGAGAGCGTTTCGATCTGGATTTAATACAGATTTACAATCAGGATGATATTTTAAGAACCAATCTGGTTCTCTCCAGTCTATTCCGACAGTCCACCCTTTTGGGCGAAATGTTGACGGATGGACATTTGATAAAGGAAATTGATGGACGATTGCTGCTGCTGCATCGCACCAGTTTGAATCACGATCAGGGGATCATCATCACCGGTATCGATCTAAAAAATGAATTGGAGCGCATTCAGCGTTCTAAGGCAATTCAAGACGATCTCTCGCTGATCACACACACCCTGACCGTGTCCACAGGCAGTAATGAATACTTAAATGCTTCGAGTGCTCCTCAGAGCAATCGCTACACCTTTGATCACGCAATTAACCTTGCCGATCAAGACATCGTGCTTTCTTTACAGCGTGACACAACCGACCTGCACCAGATTCTCTCTTCAGGTGTCACCAGCATGACAGTATCAATGTTGTTGGCCACATTCATTCTTGCAGGTATTTCCGTTCTCTTTGCGCGTTCAATTGCTCGTCCCATCCATAACCTTGCTGTGGCTGCCAACGCCGTCGCGGCCGGAGACCTGCGCCAACCAGTGGCGCTCAATCTGCTCTCAGCCGGTCCATTTAATATCGGACAAAACGATGAACTAGGTATGTTGTCAAATGTATTTGAACGCATGATAAAAGAATTGGCAGCCTTCTATCAGCAGCTTGAAGACAAGGTGAATGAGCGAACCCAGGATTTACGCGCCGCTTCAGAGGTTGCCCGAGCAGCAAGTTCAACACTGGATCTTAAAGTTGTACTACGCACATCCGTTGAGCTTGTCCAATCTCGTTTCAATTTCTATCACGTAGGAATATTCCTGATTGACCCGGGCTCTCAACAGGCTGTATTACGAGAAGCATCTAGCGGCGCCGGGAATTCATTAATCAGTCATCGTCATCGAATAAACATTGGATCGCGGTCTCTGGTCGGCAAATCAACTGCCACCGCCCGACCAGAAATCGTCCAGGATGTCCTTCAAAACAACGATCATGCCCCCAATCCCTTCTTGCCCAAAACCCGCTCTGAAGCCGTTTTTCCGTTTGTCATTGGCAACCGGGTTATTGGGGCAATTGACGTACAAAGTATCCGTACCGAAGATTTCACACCCGACAAGGTAAACGTGCTTACCACCCTGGCGGACCAATTGGCTGTTGCTGTTCAAAATGCTCGTTTGTATGAAAAACAAATTGCAGATGGCGCTCGCCTGACCCAAGTGGATGACATGAAATCACAATTTCTGGAAAATGTAGGACATGAATTACGCCCCTCGTTAAACACCATTGTCGCTCAAACGAACATGCTATACACCGAGTCGGAAAATTATCTCTTGCCCCAACATCAAGATATGCTTTTTCGCATTCACAAGACAGCAAATTTGATGCTTTTGCTGGTAAATGACCTCTTCGAGATCTCTCAAATCCATGCTGGAGAAACAACCCTTTCCATAGAGATGATCAGCCTTGGAGAATTAATTGATTCCACCCTTAAGGCTGCTGAAACCATGCTTCAAGGCAAGACCATTACCCTGTTAAAAACCCTCGATGAACAAATTAGGCCCCTGCCGGCAGACAGGATGCGCATACGCCAGGTACTTGCCACACTTTTGTTTCGCGCAGTTGAAACCACCGAAAACGGATATATCATCATACGCGCAAGACCAGTGGAATTACTGGACATTCATTTTAACACCATGCGCCCGTTCATCGAAATCAGTGTGTCCGATACCGGTCCCGGTCTTCCTTCCACCCAGGTGACCACACTTTTCGATACCTATGGCCCCCAGTTTAATCTTCCAGCAAAGGGGTATACCCGCGGTGGGCTCAGCCTGAAGACGTGTCGGGAGTTAATTGAATTGCATGGCGGGCGAATCTGGGCAGATAGTACGCCAGGTCGTGGCACCATGATCACCTTTATCCTGCCGGTGGATCATAACAACATTTCACCAAAAACATCAAAAAATGAAGACCTCATATCCTTTGGAGAAAAACTTTCATGAAATCAACCCCTATTGTTTTTTTGATATGGATTTGTGGGTGGTTCTTAACCGCCTGCACTGCCCCGTCTGCCACCGCCACACCAACCAATAACCCACAATTATCGGGCAAGTTGACCTTTGCCGGAAGCACCACCGTTCAACCATTGGCAGCCCAACTCGGTCAAATCTTCCAGAGTCAATATCCTGATATTGAACTGGAAATTGCAGCGGGCGGCAGTTCGGTTGGCATTCAGGCTGCCCAGGATGGATCTGCAGATATTGGTATGGCATCACGCAGTTTAAAAGATGAAGAAAGACAAAATATTCAGGAATTTGCCATTGCCCTGGATGTCATTGCAGTGATTAATAACCCCGGAAACCCTGTAAAAGAACTGACGCTGGATCAGTTAAAAAGCATCTACCTGGGTGAAATTGCAAATTGGAAAGAGGTCGGTGGAGACGATCAGCCCATAATCGTCGTTGTACGAGATGTTAATTCGGGTACGCGGGCGGCTTTTGACGAATTGGTTCTGGACAAGAAAGAACCAACCGCTTCGAAAATGAAATCGGCCATCACCGCTGGTGATGTCGTCGCAATTGTCAAAGAAGACCAGGCTGCAATTGGTTATGTTGGTTTTGGAAATATTGAAGAAAGCATCCGGCCGTTAAGCATTGATGGATTCTTGCCCACCGTCAACAGTGTGCACGATGGTTCATATAAACTGACCCGGCCACTGCTGCTGATTACCGGGCCGCTTTCTCAACAGCCATTAGCAGATACATTTACCCAGTTTGCGCTGAGCCCCGAAGGAAAACGGGTGATCGAAAATGGCGGTTGGATCCCGACAAAATAATCATCCTGCCTGAAACATCATTGGGCATGCCCAGGCATGCCCAATGATCAAAAGGTTTAATACGCGGTACTTAATCGGGTTGGTTGGCCGGTTTCAAATCGCGCAAGTTCAACTGCAACGACTCGCGCCCGCGAAAAACATTCTTTTCAAATGCAAACAAAATATCCATGCGGGTTGGCAGTTGGCTGGCCCAGTAACCCAGACGAAAACCGATCCCGTCAAAGGTTACATTTCGGTCTGATGAAACCGTCACCCGCAGATGCTGTTGTTCACTACCCACCGTTTTGGCCGATAATACCCGCACATTTCTGGCCACAAACAAAGCCTGCGGGTTTCCCAGGCCGGTGGGTTCGAGTGCATCGATGTATTTCAGCACTTCGGGGCGCAAATCATCCAGCGAAATTTCCATATCGGCCCGCAGCATCGGCCGCAGGTCTTTCTGATCCAATTCGCGTTCGGCAATCTGGCGCAAACGGTCGATTAACTCGACCAGATTGGCGTTTTTCACGGTAAAACCAGCCGCCAGGGCATGCCCGCCATGCCGGACCAGCAGGTCGGCACATTCATCCAGGGCATGGGTGATATGAAATTCAGGGATGCTGCGACAGGAGGCGCGCGTACAATCTTCGCCGACGGCCCCCACAATCGAAGGGCGGTAATAGGTTTCGGTCAGGCGTGAAGCAACCAACCCCACCACCCCCATATTAAAGCTGGGGTCAACCGCAAACATCAGATGATCCATCCGGGCTTCGGCCGTCAGCAGTTCGGCTTCTTCCTGCATTTGCCGGGTCCAGTCCTGGCGCTGACGATTCTGGTCATCGAGTTTCAGGGCCAGCTCGCCAGTAACCTGGGCATTTGTTTCCATCAAGAGATCATAAGCTTGCAGTGCAGATTCCAACCGCCCGGCTGCATTAAGCCGGGGCCCCAGGATAAAACCAATATCCCGCGCGGTGGTCTGTGCCAGGTCAAATTCAGCCGCTCCGGCCAGCGACCAGAGCCCCTGACGGTTCCCGCTGCGCAGCCGCTGAAGCCCGGCCCGCACCAGCGCTCTGTTTTCGCCTTTCAGCGGCACAACATCGGCCACCGTACCCACCGCAACCAGATCCAGCCATTCTTCGGGCTGCACGCCATCCACCGGCCGGGTATTGAGCAGCGCCTGCGTAAGCTTGTAAGCCAGACCCACGCCGGCCAGGTTCTTTTCAGGGTACAGGCAGTCGGCCTGTTTGGGGCAGATCACCGCAACCGCCGCGGGCAATTCTTCATGCGGCTCATGATGGTCGCTGATGATCACATCCACGCCCAGCGTGCGGGCAAATTCCACCTCGCGCGGTGAGCGAATGCCGCAGTCAACCGTTAACACCAGCCGGATATTTTCCTGCGCAAGCGCTGTCAGCGCCTCATTATTTAACCCGTAACCTTCATCAAACCGGTTGGGAATATACCCCTTCACTTCGCCGCCCAGGCGCCGCAAAACTTGCACCATCACCGCCGTGGCGGTAACCCCGTCGACATCATAATCGCCATACACGGCAATCTTTTCGCCGCGGTCAATGGCCTGTAACAGACGTTCAACAGCCGGCTGCATTCCCAGCATCAGAAACGGATCATGTACGGGCTGCGCTGCACTCAGGTAGATCTCGGCATCTTCCCAACGCTGCACACCGCGATTAAATAACAACTGGCGCAGCACAGCCGGGTAGCCAGCCAGCGCCTCATCTGCCTCGGCGGATATCGGGGGATCAATATGCCATCGTTTACGGGTTACAGGTTGAAAAGTCATGCAATTTTACTTTCTTATGAAAGACCGCTGTAAAGCCGGGGAACACGATGGGCAATACCGCAGGTTACTTCGTAATTGATCGTTCCCCATTCAGAGCCAAGCGCTTCTGCGCTTCGCCCAGCAGCACCCTGCCGGCCGATAATCACCACTTCATCTCCCAGCCCAGCCTCAGGCACTTCTTGCAATGAAACCATAATTTGATCCATGCAAACCGTACCCACCACCGGCACAAATTTACCTGCAATCAACATCTGGTTGCCCATTTTACGGCGAATGCCATCGGCATACCCCACCGCAACAACCCCGATCCGCTCGGTTGTTTGCGTGCGATAACGGTGACAGTATGAAACACCCTGCCCGGCCGGGATGGTTTTAATCGAAACCAGGCGGGCCTTCCAACTCAGGGCCGGCTGAAAATCAGCGCTCAGCGGGGCATCGTCTGAGGGGTGAAGGCCATAAATGGCAATTCCACCCCGCACAAGATCAAAAGCCGCGCCCGGAAAACGCAGCGACCCGGCCGAATTTGCCGCATGAACCAGCGCCGGGCGCATACCCGCGCGGTCCAACTGCTGTACCAGTTCAGAAAATTGAGTGAGCTGAAAATTTGTGAAGGGCTCTTCGGGCTGGTCAGCGCGCGCAAAATGGGTGAACATCCCTTCCACCACAATCCCTGGCAAACCCCGCAAGGCAGTCATAAATTCAGGGACCTGAACAGGGGGCTGCCCCAGGCGGCTCATGCCGGTATCTACTTTAACATGCACCCGCAGTGTCTGACCCGCTGCCGCCACAATGGCGGCATACTGCTGCGCGATGCTTAACTCATATACGGTCAGGCGAATATCGCGCCGCGCGGCCTCGAGCGCCATCAACGGGGCGGTATACCCAAGCACCAGCAGCGGGCAGCCAATACCTGCCGCACGGAGTTCAAGGGCTTCTTCAATCCGGGCCACAGCGCACCAGGTCGCCTCCGCGGCCAGGGCTGCACGGGCCACTTCCACCATTCCATGACCGTACGCATTCCCCTTAACCACGGCCATGACCGGACGTCCCGCTGTGCGGGAGATAAGACGGATATTGTGTTGGATTGCTGCTAGATCAATCTCTACCCAGGTTGAATAGGCTGCATTGTTCATTTGGTTAGTATATCTCCAGAAGAAACGTCCCGCAAGTGCTTAAGGTATAATGATCGACATGTCGGTCTACCCCCAAATCTTGCTCGGCGGCATCTTTCTGGTCGCGGCCGTGCTGCTGATCAGCGAACGCATCCGACCAGATTTGCTGGCATTATGCGTTCTGGTTGCCCTGGGTATCACCGGGCTGGTAACCGGGCCGGCTTTGTTCGCCGGTTTCTCGGGCAGCGCCGTAATTACACTGATCGGCATTTCAATCCTATCCAGAGGGTTGTATCAAACCGGAATTGCCCGCGGCCTGGGAAACTGGCTGCACCGCTTTTCAAAAGGGCGGGAAGACCGTTTGATCATCGGGGTGACCCTTTCGGCGGCCGTCTTTTCGCTGTTTATGAATAACATTGCTGTGGTGGGTGTGCTGCTGCCCGCCGCGCTGGTGCTGTCGCGCAAAGCGCGCATTCCCGCCGGGCGAATCTTAATGCCGCTGGCCTATGGCACAACACTGGGGGGCATGGCCACCCTGCTGACAACTGCCAATCTCATCCTCAGCGGAGCATTAAAAGATGCCGGATACGCCGGGTTTCGCATGACCGATTTTTTACCGATCGGCATCCCGTTGATCATCCTTGGAACAATCTACATGGTGGTATTCGGCCGTAAAAAACTACCCGTTTCCACCCACGGTCCCTTACCCGGCCAGTTGCAAGATCGTCTAACCGAGTTATATCAGCTCCGCTCAGATTTGGGGCAGGTCGAAATCCTGCCGGGCAGCCCGCTGGCAGAAAAAACGATCCAGCAAGCCGACTGGCAAAAAAACTGCGGTTTAAACATCCTGGCCCTGACCCGCAGCCGGGTTACCACCACCGCACCCGATGGAAATCAGATGCTTCATTCAGGAGATGTCCTGCTGGTTGAAGGCTCCACAGAAAAACAGATCGAGCAGTGGGGCCTGCGCGCCCTGCCCTGGCAGGAAGAAGTTCCGCTCACAAGCGATTCGGTCACCCTGGGAGAATTGGTCATTTCACCCCACGCGGCCCTGCTGGGAAAGACCCTGTGTGAAATTGAATTTCGCCGCAAATATAACTTAAACGTACTCGCCATCTGGCGCGAAGGCCAGCCGGTGCGGTCCAACATCACCGCTTTACCCTTGCGCCCCGGAGATGCCCTGCTGGTGCAGGGCGCCTGGGATAAAATCACCGATTTAACCGCTGACCCAAACCTGATGCTGCTCGAAGAAGATGAAGACGCCGTGCGCAATCCGCGCCGCATTCTCATGGCGGTGATCATCACCGCCGGGGTGGTGCTGACCGCCGCGCTAGACTGGGCGCCCATCTCGCTGGCCGCCATTTGTGGCGCAGTGCTCATGGTATTAACCCGCTGTATCAGCATGAACGACCTGTATCAAAGCATCGAATGGAAAGCCATTTTTTTGATCGCCGGCATGTGGCCTTTGAGCACCGCGCTGCTTTCAACCGGCCTGGCCGATACAGTGGTCAGCGGCCTGGGACAGTTGATCGGTCCTTTGACACCGCTGGGGATCACTGCGCTTCTCATGGCTCTGGCTGCGCTGCTGGCCCAGTTTGTCAGCGGGCAGGTGGCAGCCATCAGCCTGGCGCCGCTGGCGCTAACCGCAGCCATTCAAACCGGCGCCGCGCCGCATACCATTATGCTGGGTGTTGCGCTGGGCTGTTCGCTAACTTTTTCAACCCCCACCGCCCACCCCACCAACATCATGGTGATGAGCCCCGGCGGCTATCAATTCCGCGATTATCTGCGCGCCGGAATCCCGATCACAATTCTCTCTTATGTTATGATTTTGCTGGGACTAAAATTCTTCTTTGGTCTTTAATGTTTATCTTCTGGTTTGAAAGGCAGCCATGTCTGATCGTCAATTCTGGTTTGAATGTATCGCTGAAGACGGCGAAGCGCGCGCCGGGATATTTCACACCCCGCACGGACCAATCCCAACCCCGGTGTTTGCTCCGGTAGGTACCCAGGCCACCGTAAAAGCCGTTACCCCGGCGCAGTTGGAAGAACTGGGGGCCAGCCTGGTGCTTGCCAACACGTATCATTTATATTTACGCCCCGGCGCAGACCTGGTGGCTGAATTTGGCGGGCTGCATTCATTCATGAATTGGAAACACCCCATTCTGACCGATTCGGGCGGGTTTCAGGTCTTTTCGCTGGCCGAAATGCGCAAAATCGATGAGGACGGCGTGACCTTCAAGAGCCATATTGATGGATCCATCCATCGCTTTTCTCCTGAAAAATCCATCGAGATCCAGCAAAAACTGGGGGCCGATATCATGATGGCCTTCGATGAATGCGCCTCGCCCTATGACCGCGACTATATGCGCAAAGCCGTAGACCGCACCCATCGTTGGGCAGAGCGCTGTCTGGCCGCCCAGACCCGCCCCGACCAGGCCCTGTTTGGCATCGTTCAAGGCGGCGTCTTTGCTGAACTGCGCGCCGAATCGGCCCGTTTTATCGCCGGTTTGGATACGCCCGGCATTGCCATTGGCGGTCTTTCGGTGGGCGAAACCAAAGATGAAATGAATGCAATGTTGGAAGTGGTCAACCCGCTGTTGCCGCGCAACAAACCCCGCTACTTGATGGGCGTTGGCTCACCCGAAGACCTGGTGAACGGCATTTTGCGCGGGGTCGATATTTTTGACTGCGTACTCCCCACCCGGCTGGCACGTCATCAGGCTGCCATGACCTTCAACGGGCGAATTAATCTGATGAACGCAGTTAACACCCACGATCACCGGCCTGTTGATGAAGCCTGCGCCTGTTACACCTGTCGCAACTTCACCCGCGGCTACCTGCGCCATTTGATCATGGCAAAAGAGATGCTGGCTGCCACACTGATCTCGATCCATAATCTATATACACTGGAAGAACTGGTGCGGCGTGCCCGGCAGGCGATTATTGAGCACCGCTATCAGGCCTTTGCCGAAGCTTTCTTGAGCAATTACTTTCAGAACACCACCAAACTGGAGACACCATGACCATCTTACAGGCTATCCTGCTAGGCATTGTGCAAGGCCTGACCGAATTTCTGCCCATTTCCAGTTCCGCCCATCTGGTGCTGGTTCCCTATCTGGCCGGCTGGCAATTCCCCGCCGAGCAGATCTTCACCTTTGATGTGCTGGTTCAAATGGGCACGCTGGTGGCGGTGATTATTTATTTCTGGAAAGACCTGGTCAAAATCCTCGGCGCCTGGGTGCAGGGGTTGGTGCAAAAGAAACCCTTTGCAGAAGCAGACGCCCGTCTGGGCTGGTATTTGATTCTGGCGACCGTTCCGGCCGGCATCGGGGCACTGTTGTTTAAAGACCTGGTCGAATCGGCCTTTAACAGCCCTCTGGCAACCGGTTTATTTCTGTTCATCACAGCACTGCTGCTGGTGTTGGCCGAAGTCGCAGGCACCCAAAAACGAACGCTGACCGAAATGACCTGGAAAGACGCCCTCTGGATTGGTTGTTTCCAATTGATTGCCTTACTGCCCGGCGTATCCCGTTCAGGGTCGACCATTTCGGCAGGCATGACCCGTCAGTTCAACCGGGCCGATGCAGGGCGGTTCTCTTTTCTCATGTCCATCCCGGTTATGCTGGCGGCAGGTTTGCTCAGCGTTTTGGATCTGCTCGAAATGCCCAACCTGAGCCAGTTTCTGCCTGTACTGGTGGCCGGTTTTATTTCTGCCGCCATCGTTGGCTATCTTTCGATTGCCTGGTTTCTAAGTTTCTTGAGAAAGCAGTCGCTGTATGGATTTGCGATCTATTGCACACTTTTGGCAGTGCTGGTGGTGCTCACAGCGGTTTTTTAAGCGCTTACTGGCATCGCTCTGTCTGGTCTCACTAACGGCCTGCACAGTCGCCAACGCCACCCCACCACCCACCCCAGGTCTGCCCCGGCAGGTGCGCATTGCCACCGAGCTGCGCGGCATTGCGCCATATCTTGACCAGTGCGCCGCAGAAAACGGTATTGCGCTGCTGGTGGATGAACAGCCCGACCCGTTGAAAACGCCTCTGGCTGAGATCAACCTGGCCTGGACGGCTAACCCGCCAGGCGATGTGGAAGTGTTTCAGATTGGCGTGGAACCGGTTGTTGCCGTGGTTCACCCACGCAATGAAATCCGCGCAGTGGATGCCCGCACGCTGCAAGACCTGCTCGAAGGAAAATACACCCACTGGAATGAGTTGCCAGACCAACCTGCGACCCTGAATGAAAAGATTGAAATCTGGCTGCCGGCCGATTATGAGTTGACGCGGAAGCTGTTGGAACAGGCGCTTCCCGATCTGAACCTTGCGCTCAACCCGGCAATCAAAATTGCAGCAGGAACGACTGCGATGAAGCAATCTATTGCAGCCCATACCGGTGCAGTGGGCATACTCCCCGCCCATGCGATAAACCCAGATTTGCGCGCCCTGCCCATCAGCGGCGGTGGGACGCAGCCTGAGGCCCCTATTCTGGTCGCGTTCGGGCACGAGCCAGACCCCATTGCATTGAAGTTCACTGCCTGTCTGCAAGGGATGTTCGACCCAGCCCAACCATAAACCGGATGAAATGATGCAGCTTTTTTCAACCAGTCAGACAGAAATACAGGCCATATTGCAAAAAAATCCCTTTTTTGCAAAAATTTCCACCGGTACGCTGGTCGAATTAATGGATGACACCTCGTTAAAACGCATTGCCGCAGGCGAGGTCATCTTCTGGGAAGGTGAACCCTGCGCCGGGTTCCACATTTTGGACCGCGGCCGGGTGCAGTTGTTCAAAACATCCACCACCGGGCGCTCACTGGTGCTGAAGATTCTCCAGCCGGGCAGCAGCTTTAACGAGGCGGCGGTATTTGATGGGGGCAGCAACCCGGTCAGCGCTGTGGCGCTGGAAGAATCGGATATCTGGATCCTCTCCGCCCTGGCGCTGCGCCAGGCAATCCGCCGCCACCCCGAACTGGCCGAGGCCTTTTTGGTGCGCACCGCAACTGCACTGCGCGAGATGGTCACCCGGGTGGAAGAAATCGCATTCCTTCAGGTGACGCACCGCATGGCGCGTCTGATCGAACAGCTTGATCTTCAACATCATCCCGCCGACAACAAAGGCTATACGCAAGAAGAGCTGGCCGCCCTGCTCGGCACAGTGCGGGAAGTGGCCGCCCGTGCACTGCGCGATCTGGCCCGCAGCGGGGCAATTCGCGTGCGCCGTCGCCAGATCACCATTTCTAACCCCGCAATACTCCACCTCTGGTCACAGGGCATCACC
>CAZQLE010000056.1:0-19759 GCA_964593905.1 uncultured Anaerolineaceae bacterium
CCACACCACCATGTTCATCAACGGAAACAGGATCGCCGGCCGGTTGGCCCACTGTTCGGCCGGAGGGCCGCCGCCAACCCCGCTGGATTCGTTGCTGGCAACCTCCATGCTGTCGAGCCAATCCTGATTCGGCTGCAAGGTGAGCAGGGTTGTATCTCCGCTGGAGGCGCGGAAACTCATCGGCTGGGCAATGCGAAATACCAGCCCGCTGACCAGCCCGGTCAACAGCAAATAAAGCAGCGTGGTGATCAGAATCACCACCAGATCATTCTTTTGTTTCAATTTCAGATCGGCCAGGGCAACCAGCGCCGCAATCAAGATCATTCCGGCCAATGGCAATAAATTAATCTTGGTTGCCAACGCCAGACCCACCGCCGCGCCAAAAAGGAGGTAGGCGCCCAGCGCAGACAAATTGGGAACATAGCGGGTTTGATCAGAGCTGCGCCTGACCGGCGGGTTCTTAACCGCCAGCGCTGCGGCAAACATGGCCAGGGCGGCAAAAAACACCCCAAAACTATCTGCGGTCATAAAATGGGCCTGCTGAATCTGCATCACCGCCAGCGAACTCAGCGCCGCGGCCAGCAGCCCCACCCGCCGGGTGAACAATACCCAGCCGATCACCAGAATCAAAATCACCGCCAGGCTGTCGGCTGCGGCGGTCATACGCCGCCCCAACAGCCGAATCTCATCATAGCCGGTATTCCCGGTCAGCTCGGCGGTCAGGCGAATCAAACTGATCGGAAGCTGCCCCCAGCGCATACGGTTGTCAGGCCCAGAATCGGTGGGGCTGCCTTCCAGATCATATTTCTGATAGGGGCTGATCGGTGAAAGCCGGGTGTTGAAATAATCTACCCAGGTTTCCGGGATCGAAAGCTGGGTGATCGTGCCCGTCAGACCATATTCATCAGGGTGAAGGTTGGCGCCCTGATTCCAATCATTCCAGGCCAGGCGCAGCACCAGACCGGTCAAAATCAACCCGATCAACAAGAAATCAAACATCTTGCCGGCCAGACCAGAAGGCATATGGTTGGTTAGTGGTTGTGTTTTAAAGGCAGAAGAATCTCTGGGCTGCATGGCATTCGCCTCAATAATATGTCGGTGACCAGTCAGTCAGCGTGAAAAAGCGGCCGAATTTAAGGGGCAAAATACCCCGTTTGCGCCTTAAATTCGGCCTTTACCCCCAACCGACTGGGAGGTGGCAGATATTGTTGTGATTATATCTCAGCGGTGAAGTTTGGAGACAAAAAATTGCCATTCAACCCGATTTTGCGTTAGACTAAAAGCATCCATTGAAGATCAATCCACGCCCTGATGCCGCTTGAGGTAATGATGAAAAAGCTTCTATTTGCCGCAGAAAACTTATTACAGTTCATGAGCGAATATTTTGTTCATTTTGGTGTACCGCCCGCCGATGCCCGAACTGCCGCCGAAATTTTGCTTACCGCCGATTTACGCGGGGTCGATTCACATGGCATCATCCGCCTTTATTCCTATTATGGCAGTCGGCTCAAAGCCGGGATGATCGATCCGCTTACCCCGCTTTCAATTGTGCGTGAAACCCTGACCACCACCGCCTTCGACGCTGGCAATGGCCTGGGTCTGGTGGCCGGACAGCGCGCCATGCAACACTGCATCGCCCGGGCGAATGAAACCGGGGCCGCGGTGGTCACCGTGCGCAATAGCAACCACTACGGCATTGCCGGCCATTACGCCATGCTGGCGCTCGAACACGATATGATCGGCCTCAGTTTCACCAATTCGCAGGCGCTGGTTGCCCCAACCTATGGCGCGGCAGCCATGCTGGGCACCAACCCCATCGCCGTGGCAGCCCCGGCCGGAAACAACCGGCCCTTTGTACTCGACATGGCCACCAGCATTGTGCCCATCGGCCGCATCACCGTCTACGAAAAATCTGCTCAGCCCATTCCGGCCGGCTGGGGAATTGACCATAACGGCCGCGTGGTGACCGACCCGCATGCCGTTCTGGATGGCGGTGCGCTGATGCCGCTGGGCGGCACCGATATCCTGCGCGGATACAAAGGTTATGGTCTGGCGTTGGTGGTTGATATTTTGTGCGGAGTGCTGGCCGGGGCCGATTTTTCGAATCAGGTTGGCAAACCAGATAACATGTCACGCAATGCCAACGTGGGACACTGCTTTGCAGCGCTCAAAATCGAAGCCTTCCGCGACATCGCCGAGTTTAAAAAGGATATGGACCGTCTGCTTGATTTATTAAAAAACAGCCCCAGGGCCGTCGACCAGGAGCGCATCTATATTCACGGTGAAAAGGAGTTTGAACGGGCCGAAATACACCGCAAAGAGGGCGTGCCCCTTCTGGAACCCGTGGTGAAGACGCTGCAAAAAGAGGCCGCCGAGGTGGGGTTAAGCACAGTGTTGACCCCCATCGGCAGCCTGACAGTGGATTAAATTTTTCCGTCTAGATTTCAAGAAATGCAATAAGCGCCTCACCGCCCAACAGCCGGAGCGCGCTCTTCTCGATTTTAATCGGCCCATCTTCGCGCCGGTTTGAAAAAGCCAGGCGAAATTTCCGGCGGGTCAATTCAGCGCTCAACACCAGTTTCACCGGCCGCCGGCCGAAATTTATCGCCACCAGCACGGTCTGGTCAGCAGTCTGACGCAAATAAGCCAGCAGTCGCAGCGGCTCAAAGGTCAGCGGCATAAACAGCCCCCTTTGCAAAGCCGGCGAGCTTTTTCGCAGCGCGATCAGGCGGCGGTAGACATGTAACAGTGAAGCCGGGTTCGCCTGCTGTGCAGCGACATTGCGGTCGATAAAATTGGGGTGCACCGGCTGCCAGGTTTTTTCTGCCGTACTAAAACCGGCGTGACGATTGGCATTCCACTGCATGGGGCTGCGGCAGCCATCGCGCCCTTTATAAAAGGGCCAATAACGCCGGCCCACGGGGTCTTGAATATCTCGCCGCGCCACACGGATATCGCGCAGGCCAATTTCTTCACCATAATATAGGAAAGGGGTGCCGCGCAGCGTCAGCAAAAGCACCGCCGCAGCCGCCAGGCGGACATCATCTTCGCCAAGGCCAAAACGTGTTGCCGAGCGGGGGGTATCATGGTTGTTCAACACCTGGCAGGGCCAGGATTGTGGATCCAGCAGGTTGTCCCAGTTAAAAATCGCCTGTGAGAACTTGCGCGCCTCCCAGGGAGCAGTCAACAGTTCAAAGTTAAACGCGGCATGCAGCAGCCCCGGCCGGCAGTAAAAAGCAGCCTTTTCAGGGGTGGGAATAAAGGGCTCGCCAACCGCGTACCGTTCGGGGTATTGATCCAACCAGGCGCGGATTTCTTTTAAAAACGGGATCATCTCAGGCTGATCCATATCAAACCGGTGATGCTGCCGGTCAAATTTTCGCAGCCCCGGCTTAAAAGGGTTGTTGGGAAAACACTCATCCTTAAAACAGGCGTTGATCACATCCAGCCGAAAACCATCCACGCCGCGTTCCAACCAGAACCGAAAAATATTCTCCGCCGCTTTGCGCACTTCGGGGTTGCGCCAGTTCAGGTCTGGCTGCTGCGGGTAAAAGAAATGGAAATAAGATTGACCCAGATGAGGAATATACTTCCACCCGCTGCCGCCAAATACCGAAGCCCAGTTGTTGGGTTCTTTTCCATTCGGGCCGGGCGTCTGCCATAAATACCAGTCATGGTAGGGGTTATCTTTCGACTGCAAAGCCTGTTGAAACCAGATATGCTGGTCTGAGGTGTGGTTCAACACCATGTCGAGAACAATACGAATCTCCCGCCGATGAGCCTCGCTCACCAGCCGGTCAAAATCGGCCAGGGTGCCATAGCGGGGATGAATATCACAGTAATCACTGACATCGTACCCAAAATCAACATCCGGAGACGGAAAAATCGGCGACAGCCAGATGGCATCCACGCCAAGCCATCGCAAATAATCCAGCTTTTCGGTAATACCATTCAGGTCCCCCAGGCCATCTTGATTCTGGTCCATAAACGAGCGCGGGTAAATCTGATACACAATTCCATCCCGCCACCAGAGAAAACCCTGTGAATTTATGTTTTGTTCGGCCATGAAAGATCCTTTGTTCAAGATATTCAACGTGTGTTGTACCCAGAAAAACAAACCCGGCAAAGGCGCTTTGCAATGCTAAAAACCCAAAAAAAGCCGCCCCACCTGATTTATTTTACAGGCAAAGAGAAAGAAACGAAAATTCCACCTTAAGAAACCCCTGACAGCAGGTAAACCAAACCTTGCAGACAATTGACCTTTATGCTAAAATATGTTCACACAGTAAGTTGTGTCCAATATGAAGCGCAACGAAAAGTGGGCCGGTCCCACTTTTCTGCTTATAGGGCTATAATTTCGGGAGAGTAGCAAGAATGAAGAACGAATTTGTGCTGGCGTTTAATGAAGTCTTAGAAGAAAAACAGCTGCCAAAAGATATCATTTTGAAGGCGCTGGAATCGGCTATGGTTTCTGCCTATCGACGGTCAGTAAACGCCTCCAGTGCACAGCTTGTTGAAGCTAAAATCGACCCAGAAACCGGCAAAGTGACAGTTTATGCAGAGAAAGAAGTGGTGGAGGTCGTTGAAGACGTCCGCACCGAGGTTTCTCTGTCAGAAGCCAGGCAGGTTGATGAAACCGCCGAACTGGGTTCGATGGTCGTCGTTGAAAGCACCCCCAAAGATTTTGGGCGTGTTGCTGCGCAAACTGCCCGCCAGGTGATCCAGCAGCGCATTCGCGATGCAGAACGCCAGGCGCAGCTCAATTTCTATCAGAAACAGCTCGGCGAAATTGTTAGCGGGGCGGTTCAGGCCATCAATGCCCAGGGGCTTTCCATTGGGCTTGAAATGCGCGCTGAAGGCGCCATGACCCGCAAAGAAATGATCCCCGGCGAGCGTTTCCGCATTCATGATCGCGTGCGGGCCATCATTTTTGAGGTCAAAGACAGCCCGCGCGGTCCGCAAATTTTGCTCTCTCGAACCCACCGCGACTTTTTACGCCGCCTGTTGGAAAATGAAGTGCCAGAAATTTTCCACGGGGTGGTTGAAATTCGTTCAATCGCCCGTGAACCGGGTGAGCGCGCCAAGGTGGCCGTATCGGCCACGCAGCAAGGCATTGACCCGGTTGGCGCTTGCGTAGGCATTCGGGGGGTCCGCATTCAGGCCATTGTGCGTGAACTGCACGACGAAAAAATCGATGTCATCGAGTGGAACCCCGACCCGGCTCAGTTTATTGCCAAGGCAATCAGCCCGGCACGCGTCATTGGCGTTTATCTCAATGACCGCTCTGCCACCGGCAAAACTGCCACCGTCGTGGTTCCCGAAGATCAACTCTCGCTGGCAATTGGGCGGGATGGGCAAAATGCCCGCCTGGCCGCCAAACTGACCGGCTGGCGCATCGACATCAAGAGCGTCAGCGAAGCCGCCAATGATACCATTTACCGGCTCCAGCAAGATGCTGAGCTCGCCCAAATGGCTGAGGTTGACCCGAAAGACACCGAAGAAGTCGAGACCATTCTGGCCAAAAAGGCCGAAGGGCGCCCGCTCAACCCCGAAGAATACGACACGCTTGGACAATTTGTAGATCGTCTCGAGCGTCGGGTGGCAAAGAAGCTGGCGGCTACGGCCGTGATCTCCACCGCAGAAGAGAATCGCAAAAACGATCTCTTGAACAATCTGGACCAGGAAACCCGCGAACGCAACATTCTGGATGCAGGCATTCCCGAGCATGTGGCTTATCTGCTGCAAGAAGCAGGTTACCTCACCCTGGGTGATCTGTACGTTCAGATGAAGATTCGCTCTGATGAAATCCTTAAGCTGCAAGGCATTGGTCCGCGGTCGATGGCTGAAATTTCGGCCATGATCGATGATCTGGACCGCAAACCCGAAGTGGCCGAACCGGTCGCAGAGGTTTCTACGGTTGAAATACCTGAAGCTGAAATCGCTGCACCCGAAGCGGTCGTTGAAAGCATTGAAGCAGTAGCCCCGGTTGTCGAAACTGAAACCGAACTGCAAACCGTTGAAGAAGTGTCGCCTGCCTCGATCGAAGAGGAAGAAGAGGCCACCTTTGACGAACTGTTCAAGCTTCGCCCAGAGGTAACGGTTGCAACCGATGTTGACGAAGAAGAAGATACCGAAGGCGTTGACGGCAAGGGCAAAAAGAAAGCCGGCGGCAAAAAGAAACGCACAACCGTTGTTG
The DNA here is from genome assembly GCA_964593905.1 of uncultured Anaerolineaceae bacterium. GTDB lineage: Bacteria > Chloroflexota > Anaerolineae > Anaerolineales > Anaerolineaceae > CAZQLE01. The sequence goes on from CAZQLE010000056.1 coordinate 6,197, forward strand.
TAGAATATGACCCGGATACCGATCAGACCATTGCGCGCAAGAAGCACAAACGGGCTGGCGGCGGATGGGAATGGGATTAAGTTTTTTGGTATCGAGTGAATGGTGGCCCAAAAGTCTGCACCAAGATTAAAACATATCCCGCAGCGCACCTGTGTCGGTTGTCGGGAGGTTCTTGCAAAACGAACCTTAATTCGTTTGGTAAGAACTCCCGATGGCCTGAAAATTGATCCGACCGGGAAGCAGTCAGGCCGTGGGGCCTATTTGCATGACCGGCGCTCTTGCTGGGAACGCGGGTTAAAAGGCGCATTGTCACACGCATTGAAGTGTGAATTATCTATACAAGATCGTGAATTACTGATGAACTTCATGACCAGTCTTCCGATAGAAGATCCGCAGATCGAAAAACAGGATCTTCCATCATGAACCAGGTCGTGTACTCAGGCACACAAATGAGATCATAATCACCCTGCCCGCCTTGCTCACGCAAGAACCAACCGCCAACCCCGGTGATCAGGCAGCGAGACGTTGGACCCAGGGTGAACGGGAATGGAGGAGGTTGCATTATGAGTGATAACGGGCGAAAGATCGAAATTCCGACCAGCATTACAGTTCGAGATTTGGCAAAAGACCTGTCGGTTAGTCCGATTCAGGTGATTAAGATTTTAATGTCCAATGGTGTGATGGCAAGCATCAACCAGACGATTGATTATGACACGGCGGCCATTGTTGCCACCGAAATGGGCTTTGATACCAGCCTTGAAATGCCCGAAGAAGTGAAAGAAGTTGAAACCGGTGAGGTACCTCTCTGGCGGCAGGTGATCGCCAATGAAGACCCCCGTTCCTTAATCAACCGGCCGCCGGTCATCACCATTCTGGGGCACGTAGACCACGGAAAAACTTCCCTGTTGGATGCCATTCGAAACACGCAAATTGCAGCCGGTGAAGCAGGCGGCATTACCCAGCATATTGGCGCTTATCAGGTGGAACATCACGGCAAGACCATCACCTTCCTCGACACTCCCGGCCATGCCGCATTCACCGCAATGCGCGCACGCGGCGCCCAGGGCGCCGATATTGTGGTGCTTGTGGTGGCCGCCAATGACGGTGTAATGCCCCAGACCCGTGAAGCCATCGCCCACGCCAAAGCGGCGCGGGTGCCCATCATTGTGGCGCTAAACAAAATTGACCGTCCTGATGCAAACCCCGATTTCGTAAAGAAGCAGCTCGCCGATGTTGGCCTGGTGCCCGATGAATGGGAAGGCGATACGCTCATTGTGCCTGTTTCGGCCAAACAACGTATCGGGTTGGAAGACTTAATGGAAGCCATTTTACTGGTCTCTGACAGTATGTCAATTATGGCAAACCCCAACGGCAAGAAAATCGGCACGGTCATCGAAGCCCAGGTTGAAAAATCAAAAGGCGTTTTAACCACCCTGCTTGTGCAGAATGGATCGCTCGAAATGGGTGATGTGGTTCTGGCCGGAATGGCATCTGGCAAAATTCGCGCCATGTTTGATTTTCGCGGCCGAAAAGTGCGCAAGGCATCTCCTTCCACCCCGGTGCAAATTCTGGGTCTGGATGAGACCCCCAGTGCGGGTGACCTGTTCCAGGTGGTTCCCTCAGAAAAAGAAGCGCGCGCCATCATCGCCGAAAAGAAGGTCAAATTATCTCAGGTGGCGGCTGCCCCCAAAGCAACCCTCGAAGAATTATTCTCCAAATATAAATCGGGTGAACTGCGCGATCTTAACCTGATCGTTAAGGCCGATGTTCAGGGCTCGCTGGAGCCCATTACCAACGAACTGGTTGAAATCAGCAAAGACAGCGAAATCAAAGTGCGCGTTTTGCACGCTGAAACCGGCAATATCAGCGAAAATGACATCATGCTGGCTACTGCCTCACATGCCATTGTGATCGGGTTTAACGTCACAGCCGATACCGCCGCTCGCCGCCTCGCTGAAGCAGAAGGAATTTCAATCCGTATTTACGATATCATCTACCGTCTAACCGAAGACATTGAAAAAGCGCTCAAGGGTATGCTTGAGCCCGAATTTAAAGAAGTGTCGCTCGGCCGGGCCGAGATTTTGGCCGTGTTCAAGGTCTCAAAGGTTGGCGCAATTGCCGGCTGCCGCGTTCGCGAAGGTGATATTCGCCGCAATTCAAAAGTGCGCATTATGCGCGCAGGCAACAAAGTATACGAAGGCGAAATTGGTTCTTTAAAACACGAAAAAGACGATGTCAAAGAAGTGCGCACTGGTTTTGAATGCGGGATTTCTTTTAAGGGTTTTGATGAATTTCAGGCTGGCGACTTTATCGAGGCTTATTATCTCGAGCGATTTGGCAGCGCCTGATTGGGTTAGGAGGAAGTACTTATGCCCTCAACAATGAGAATCCAGCGAATTGCAGACCGCATTCGAATGGATCTATCTGAAATGCTGATTCGCGAAATCAGCGATCCGCGCCTGTCTGGCATCTCGGTTACAGATGTAAAAGTGGATCGCGAACTCGCTTTTGCAGATATCTATGTATCTGCCATCGAAGGAAAAGAACGCAGCAAAGAAGTGTTGCTGGGTTTGCGCAGCGCAACGGGTTTTATCCGGCGCATGTTGGCCGAAAGCCTCGATCTGCGTTCATTCCCCCGCTTACGCTTCCACTGGGACCCAACCCCCGAAAAAGCTGATCATATTGAACAACTGCTAGCCTCTCTGCGCACGACAGAAACGCCCTCTGGAGAGGAACCAGAAAAAACGGATGAATGAAGAAATTCATGCCAGAATTCGCGCGCTAATTCACGCCGCCAATCATGTGGTGGTACTGGCCCATATTCGACCTGATGGCGATGCCATCGGGTCGGTTTTAGGGCTGGGGCTTGCTTTAAAAGCCGCGGGCAAACAGGTCACATTCCTGCTCAAAGACGGCGTCCCGGCCGATTACCGGTTTTTGACCGGGGCAGATGAGGTGGTTAAGCAATTGCCAGAACAATATGACCTGGTGATTGCCTGCGACAGCTCAGACCTGCAGCGCACCGGGGGGGTGTTGGGAGACCGCATTCCAGATATCAATCTTGATCATCACATCACCAATTTAAATTTTGCACAGGTTAATCTGGTCGAGCCGCATCAGGTGGCCACTGCGGCCTTACTGGCCGAGCATTTGCCGGCCTGGGGACTGGAGATCACCCCGCCGGTGGCGGCTGCGCTCTTAACCGGCCTGGTCAGCGACTCGCTGGGCTTTCGCACCTCAAACATGACCCCCGCAGCGCTGCGACTGGCAGCCGTATTGATGGAACATGGCGCAGATTTACCCGATATCTATCAACGTGCACTCAATCAACGCAGTTATAACGCGATAAGATACTGGGGGGTGGGGTTATCGAAGATCGAACGTGAAAAAAACCTGGTATGGACCTCGCTGACCCGTGAAGATCGCAAGAAAATTCACTACCCTGGCAACGACGATGCCGATCTGATCAACGTCCTCGCTTCCATTGAAGAAGCCCATGTGGCCGTGATCTTTGTGGAGCAGCCCGGAAAAAAGGTGAAAGTGAGTTGGCGCTGCAAACCCGGCCTGAACGTTTCGGCGGTTGCCCTGGAATTTGGCGGCGGCGGGCACCCCGCGGCTGCCGGAGCCGAAATTGAGGGGACTCTTGACGAAGTAAAGTATAATGTTTTGAAAACAACCAGGTCTATCTTGGCGTTATAATAAGAATGAGCAGCAAGGCAATGGTGTATCGGTAAAATCCGAAAAATATCTCAAATTCAGGGGGATTCGGCTGAAAGGCGGAATGATTACAGATCAGATTCTGGAGAGAAATGGGGAGTACAAATTAGATGACCGATAACAATCAATTTGACCTCAAAAATGCTATTTCAGGGGTTTTGGTTGTCGATAAGCCGGTCGGATTAACATCACACGATGTAGTCCAAATTATCCGCAAAGGCACAAATATTCGCAGAGCCGGGCACACGGGCACTTTAGATCCGCGCGCTTCTGGTGTTCTGGTAATTTTGATCGGACCCGCAGTCCGATTAAGTGAGTATGTTTCTGCGTCTGACAAACGTTACCAGTCGGTCATTCAGCTCGGCTCCACCACAGATACCTATGATGCTGACGGAAAAGTGATGAGCACAGCCCCGGTTAACATCACCGAAACGCAGTTTGAGGATGTTTTACAGACATTTGTGGGTGAAATCGAACAGGTGCCGCCGCCCTACTCGGCAGTAAAAATTAAAGGCCGCAAAGCCTATGAAATGGCGCGCGAGGGTGAAGAAATTGACCTGAGCCCCCGTATGATCCAGGTCTACAGCCTGGAAATGTTGGAATGGGCCCCTCCCGAAGCAGTGATTGACGTTTATTGCTCTTCAGGAACCTACGTGCGCTCTCTCGCACATGATCTCGGCGAAAAGCTGGGCTGCGGTGCGCATCTGATCGGGCTGCGCCGCACAAAAAGCGGGCGCTTTACATTGCGTGATGCAGTTCCCTTACGCAAATTGCGTGAAGCTTTTGAAAACGGCACCTGGTATCAATATCTCATCCCTGCTGCCGAGGCCCTTTCAGACTGGCCTGCCATTGAGTTGATGCAAGATCAGGTAGACGCCATCCGTCACGGACACCGCATTCCTGCTGAACCCGGACAGGGCAGCATGGTGCGCGGGGTCAGCGAGCAGGGCGAACTGGTTGCATTAATGGAATATGCCCCGGAAACCAACGAATGGCAGCCTAAAAAAGTGTTCTTTTCCTGATTGCGCTTAATAAACGCGCCGGGGTATCGACTGAATGGTATTCAACGTTATTGATTAACGAAAATAAGAAAACGGGTTGGGGAGAATCATCTCCCCAACCGTTTTTGGTTCAGGATGGATCAATCGACATGCAGCAATTCACTTCCATCATCGATTTAAATCTACAAAATGCCTGGGTCACAATCGGGTCATTTGATGGTGTGCACCTTGGTCACCAATCCATTATTTCGCCCATGGTTGCGCAGGCCCACCAGACCAATCACCCGGCCGTGGTGATCACCTTTTATCCCAACCCGGCAGTGGTTTTACGCGGTCTCAAAAACCCCTACTACCTCTCTACACAACAAGAGCAGAACAACCTGCTGGAAAAGCTTGGCATCGATTATCTGATTACGATGCCTTTCAATCAGCAGACCGCTTCGACCAGTGCCCGTGAATTCATTCAAACGGTGAAAAAACACCTGGGGCTAAAGAGCCTGTGGGTCGGCGAAGATTTTGCCCTGGGCCGTCAACGACAGGGAAGCGTGGATGTTCTGGCAAACTATGGGCTTGAGATGGGGTTTGAGCTAAAGGTAATTCCACCCCTGATGGTTGAGGGTGCGCCTGTTTCTTCCAGCCGAATTCGTCAATTGCTGATGGATGGAGATGTAGAAACATCTGCACGGCTGCTGGGCCGTTATTTTTCAGTTGCCGGGTCAATCGTACATGGAGACGGCAGGGCGCATCGCCTGGGCTTTCCCACTGCAAACATCCAACTGCCTGCAAACCGGCTTGCCCCCCAAAACGGTGTTTATGCGGTCTGGGCCTGGGTGGATGGCGAACAGAAGGCCGGAATTACCAATATCGGCACCCGGCCCACGTTTGAAGAGCATCAGGTGGAAGCGCGCATAGAAACCCATATTCTGGATTATTACGAAGATCTTTACGGTCAGGATATGGTTTTGGAATTTGTGCAATATTTGCGGCCTGAGAAAAAATTTGATTCGGTTGAAGAATTAAAACTTCAGGTACAAACGGATATTCAAAAGGCAAAGGAGGTATTAAGCCATGCCCCCCGCACGTAGAGTTTATCTGCTCGAACCCAAACAGCTTTCACCTGAGACCATTGCAGTCACCTTCGCAAAAACCTCCCGTTCGCCCCAATCGTTTGACCAGATTGCAACCGAATTAACCGAAGAAAAATCGGCTGAGTTCCATGAGAAATGGGTGGTCGGCTATGGACACGCCAGTGTGGCAGAACATGCCATATTGCACCTGGCAGTCGAGAATATATCTCGCCTGGCGGTGGAGACGCTTGAATCTACCCGTTTGGCCTCGTATACCGAAAAATCAACCCGCTATCAAAAATGGGACTCGGATGGCTATACTACCCCGGTTGAACTGGACAAACACCCGCTCGGGGCGCGCTATCAGGCAACTTGCCGAATGTTATTTGAGACTTATCTTCAATCACTTGAACCGGTGCGGAAGGTGGTAGCCAGAGAAAACCCACCGGCTGCCGGCGAGAGTGAAGCAGCCTGGGATCGCCGGGTGCGCTCGGAATATGTGGATGTTTGCCGGTTTTTATTGCCTGCATCTGCGCTGGCAAATGTGGGCATGACGATTAATGCCCGCGCTCTGGAACATGTCATCTGCAAAATGCTGATTCACCCACTGAGTGAAGTTCGCAACCTGGGTGAGGAATTAAAATCGGTGGGTCAGGCAGAGGTTCCCACCCTGGTGAAATATGCGCAGGCACAACCATACAATCAGGCTGTCACGATGGGGTTGGAAGAATATATAAAGCAGGCCGGATTTTCTGCACCAGACTCTTCTTCCTGGTGTAATCTAAATTTTCATGACCCTGAAATTGAGCAGCGCCTGCTGGCGGCAGCTTTGTTTCGCTTTTCAAATCAGCCGTATGATCATTGCTATGCGCATGTTATGGGTTTAACTGCGGCTGAAAAAGAACGCCTGGCCGATATTGTCTGCCAACACCCCGGAAAATTTGATATTCCTCTCCGCGAGCTGGAACATTCTGCTTTAACCTGTGAACTGGTTTTGGATCAGGGCGCATATGGTGAGCTTAAAAGGCACCGCATGATGACCCAGACCGCGCAACCGCTTTCTCCGGCCGAGGGATATGCGATTCCACGCAGGATCACTGCGGCCGGGCTGGAAAAGATCTATTGCACAGCCCTGGAGCAGGCTGCCACGGCCTATTACGAACTGGCAAAATTTAACCCGGCTGTCGCCAGTTATGTTATTCCGAACGGATTTAACCGCCGGGTATTGCTAAGCATGAACCTGCGCAGTGCTCATCACCTGATCCGGCTGCGCACGGCCCCCAACGCCCATTTTTCCATCCGGCGCGCCATTGCCCGCCTGGCAGAAGAGATTCAGACTGCCGCCCCCCTGCTGACTCGTTTGTTGGAGATGCGGCCGGACGAAAGCTGGCAAGCGGTCGACGAAAATTATTTTACGGCGGCAGTGGTAAAACCGTAACTTTGGTCCCTGTGATCACCAGGGTGCGCCTAAATTTGACAGGCGCACCCTTTTTTTATCCCTGCCGATGGCGTCTTTTAAGGTCCTCTGAGAATCGCCGTGATATGCGGCCTTCTTCACGGTTACCCGCAATGGGCCGCTTTAAGTGAATTGACCCCAATCTCAAAACAGGTTACACTGATGCATATTGTACTGGGAGGTTCTGGTATGACAGAAAACGCAAGTGTCACCCCAACGGCTGCAGAAGCAGCGCCGGCTCGGGCGCTGGGAGTGGATGTTTCTTTCTGGCAGGATAATAACGCCACCCCTGAACAAATTAATTTCTTCAAAACTCGCTCGGCCGGAGCCAATTTTGTTTTTGTACGCTGCTGTCAGGATATCTATCCTGATCCTGATTTTGAGTACAACTGGCGGCAGTCAAAGGCTGCCGGTCTGTTGCGCGGTGCCTATCATTTTCTGGATTACCGCGTTAGCGCAAAACGCCAGGTGGATTTCTTTATTGCCCAGCTTCGCGCCGACCCCGGAGAACTGCCGCCGGTACTGGATATCGAACGACATCCACAATGGGCCTTGCCCCCGGCCGCAAACCTTCATGCCATGGTGAAAGTGTTTGTCACCGAATTGGAAAATGCCTTTGGCCGCAAGCCGTTGATCTATACCAACCCGGCGATGATCCAGTATTCGCTTAACCCGGTACCGGCCTGGATGACTGAATATCCGTTGTGGATCGCACATTACGGGGTCAGCGAGCCCGGCCGTTTTAATCCGTGGAGAAACTGGGTATTCTGGCAATATACTGATAAGGGCGATGGACTTCAGTTTGGCATGGAAAGCCTGGGTTTGGATATGAACCTGTTCAATGGCAGTGAACAGGAGCTGCGCACCTGGGCCGGGGTGGGCACCCCGCCCCCACCCGATAATCTAACCCTGGAACAAAAGGTCGCTTTGCTCTGGGCTGCGCACCCTGAGCTGCATCCCCGGACTTAAGCTGCACGTCGGCACAGCCATAAGCAAGGTTAAATAGAAAAGGAGTTGACCTCAGTGCGTCAACTCCTTTTTAGGTGCGGGTTTATTTTTGCGCTGCGCCGGAGTCAATCCACTGGATGATCTGGTTCAGCTCGTCCGGTTCAAACTGACCGGGATGAGCGCTCTGCTGAAGGATAACCAGCGAACTCTCGGCCGCGTTGCCAGGCAGAATCACCGGGCCCTGATCATTTCCCTTCATGGCCGCGGCATAAGTCTTCAGGTTAACTCCGCCGGCCGAACCGTGACAGGCGCCACACTTTTGATCAAACAAGGCGCCAATCCCACCATCCCAGCTTAACGCTGCCGCACCAGGCGCCGGCGGAAGCGGCGTGGCGGTTGGAACGGGCGTTGGGAAAGGCGTGGGCGTTTGCGGTTGGAAGATTTGAACCGAATCGCGCGGAACGGTCTCAAGCGCCGTGGCTTCAAAGGTGAGGAAGGAATATACCCCAACCGCCAGTGTGATCGAAAGAATCAGCGCGGTCGGGATAAACACCGTCAGACGGCGTTTATATTCAGGCGAACTCTTTTCCATGGCCCGGCGAAGGGTGCCGCCTTCAAGTTGGGCCAGTTCTTCCTGATGCTCTTCTTCCATCTCATGCCGCGAAATATGGCCGGTAAACATGGATTTGTTGAAGGTCTTGAGGTGAACATTGTAGCCGTGCCAGAGAATCAACGCCAACACAGCCAGCACGGCTTCCCAGCCATGCGCCGATTTGGCCGCCGGAATAATCTGGCCGGGCAAAAGATTGGTGGTGGCAATCGGGTTGAGCAGAATGAACCCGGTTAAACCCATCAACACCAGCCCCCAGGCCATGGCCCAGTATTCAGCCTTCTCGGTAAAATTGTAGCGGCCCATTTTGGGGCGTTCTTTTTTGAAGCCGAGGTTGAACATCACCGAGTTTAGCGCATCAAAAACATCTTTGGTGCCGGGCAACATGGTCGCTTCGAGACGCTGCACATATAGCTTATACCCGACCACCACCAGATGGTAAATCGATTCCAGCAGGAACATGGCCGCGGCAGCCCGGTGGATCACCCGCACCATCTCGATTCCGCCAAATAAGGCAATGATTGCCGGCGAAACCGCAGATGACGCAAATTTTTGGGGCAGACCGGTTATCGCCAGGGTGGTGAATGACGCAATCAACAGGATGTGTTCGATGCGACGGGCCAGCGGAAAGCGTTGAAAAGAGGTCTTATTCTGGCTCATCTTAACCTTCCTTCTTTTCTTCGTCATCAACGCCCGGTTCTTCGTCTGTGAGGGCCTCACCGGGCGTTTCTACTGCCGATGGCTCGGTCTGCGCTTCCACCACCGGGGGTTCAAGTTCAACCGGCGTTTCGGGCTCGCTCGGCAGAACCACCGCAGCGGCGGCCGGTTTGCGGCGATTGCGCACCCGCCAGAAGATGTCGGTCAGAACGTAAAAGGCCATGCCCCCCAACACCGTGGGGATGAAGAACTTGTAAAACAGCTCCACATAGTAAACCACCGGGTAACGTTCGCGGTCGGGGATATAATGCCCCAGCCAGCTATCGGGGAAGTTCTCACTCGCGTTGGGGTGGCAGCGCTGACAGGTGATCATCAAATTTTCTTTAACCTGCAAGCCTTTTTCGGGGTCGGTGCTGCGGCGGATATCATGGGTGCCATGACAATCGGTGCAAACCGGCTTGTTGGTATCGGCGCCGGTCTGGTTGGGGTCAAACAGGGTGATGGTGGTGCCGTGAAAATCGGAGACGTAACTGTTGAGCACATTGGTCGAGAGGCCGTAGTGATCCATCACCTCGGCGTTGGTATGGCAATCACCGCATAGTTGCACCGAATTCACCCGAAAGGCAACCGTAGTGGGGTCTTCGATGGTATGTGCATTGTGGCAGTCAACACAGGTGGGCGTGTCGGGGTTGTTGCGCGCCAGCAGGTTCTCGCCGTGGACGCTTAACGCGTATTCTTCAAAGATGCCGTTGTGACATTTGGCGCAGGTGCGGGCTGCATCAGCACGCACTGAAGCCTGAGGGTTGCCGGCAGCATCATGCAGCGCCTGCTGGGCATGTGGGTTGTGACAATCGGTGCACAGCGGGGCATTTGCATCGCCCGCGGCGCGCGCCTGACCATGAATGCCGTCGCCATAGGCTGCGTGCTGCTCTTTGTGGCAGGTAATGCAGCTCTCTTGATATTGCTCGCTATAGGCGCGCAATGTCTCGGCGGTGCGGGCCGGGTGTGGAAAACCAGTGATGTTGCTGTGGCAGTCACTGCAATTTTGATTGGCCTGCCCGTGCGCCGAAGCGCCAAACACAGCCGGGTCAATCGTGATCGAAAGCATCTCTCCGCTAGGGAGCGCCACAGCCTGACCGGGTTTGTTATGGCACAACAGACACTCGGCGTTGGATTGCTCTTGCGGTGCGGGCAGCCCCTCAACCGGTTGCGGCGCAGGAGCGGCGCTGGCCTGGGCCGGAGAGGCCCCCCACACCAGCAATGCCACACCCAGCAGCAAAAGCAAACCGGCGATCACAAGTCCAATTCGTGCGCGGTGGCCTGATAAGGGTATGATCATTGGTACTCCAATCTTTTCATCAAAAACTCAGATAAGGCTGCAAAATTAATCTTTTTTTAATGATTGCATGATTTTACCTTAAAAAGATGATTTCCGGCAAGAAATCTACCGGAAATCATCTTTTTTATCTAGTATGGTTCAGACAACAATGGATACAGCGTTTACGGGCGCTTGCCTTTCAACTCGATCGCCGGAGCCTTAGTCTTGAGATCGGCAATGGAGTCGTAAAGCGCCTGCATGACGTAGGTGGCGTTGTGAATGTAGGCGCCGGTATCTTTCTGGGCGTACTGGTAGTTATAGGCCGCCTGCAGCAGACGCGGAGTCCAGCTCTTGTAGCCATTCTCGCCGTTAATCTCGTCTGCATCCGCTTCACCGTTGGCGTTGGTGTCGTTGAAGAAATATGGATAGGCGCTGGGTGAATAGAGGATCTGCGTTCCGGCCACATCTTTGGAATAGACCAGCAGCGCCGCGTACAGCGCTTCGCTCAGACCATCCACCTCGCCCTTCAGCCCTTCGGTCGCGTCGCCGTCGCCGTCGTAATCATCCTTCGAATTCATGCGGATGAGGGTCGGGTCGTCGACCTGGTGGCAGCCCTGACAGGCATCCACCTTGGGTTCGCCGGCGTGAGAATCGTGACACTGAATGCAGGTCTGGAAGTTCTCCACATGTGCAAACGGACCGGCGTATTCCTTGTTCTGATATTCATAGACGCCCTTAGCCTCAGCGCCAAACAGCGTGGCGCCGGCCGCAAAGTAGTGTACATTGCGGAAGCCGAGCTTTTCATCGGCCACGTCGGCATCTTTGCCCTGGATGGCGCGGTTAACCGAGACGGTTGACTCGCGGCCCTGGTGGCACTGCAAACACACATTGGCATCGTTCGCCTCGCCAAAGCTGAGCTTGGCGCCGCTGGGGAAGGTGACCGTGTTCACTTCATGGCGGGTGAAGCTGCTGACATCGTTATGGCAGGTCTCGCAGGTCATACCATCTGAGACCGGCACCGAAACATTCACCCCTTCGGCCAGGAAGGTCGGCAGGCCCTCACCGCTGTGACACTTGGCGCAGCCGCCGGGCACCTTGCCGTCGGCATCCCAGTGACGGAAGGCCTCAGACGAACCCATAAAGTGACCGGGATCGTCGCGCATGGCCTTGCTCAGGTCCACCGGGGTGGGCAGCTTTTCGTTCAGGCTGGCGACCGAATCGTGCAGCAGTTGAATGATATATTTGGCACCGTGCACATAACCACCGGGGTCTTTCATGCTCACCTGGTAGTTATAGGCCGCCTTGGCCAGGCGCCCTGTCCACGAGGCATATTTGTTGGGGAACTGCGCTTCGTCGGCATCGAGCGTGCCATTGGCGTTGGTGTCGTTGAAGAAGTACGGGTAGGCATCGACACTGTAGACAACGGGCTTCTGCAGCACGTCTTTGGCATAGGCCTGAATGGCCGCGAGCGTCACCGCGCGCAGACCGTCTACCTCGCCGTAAATGCCTTCTTTGACATCGCCGTCGCCGTCATAATCACCCGACGAGCTGATCATGCGCACGTTCTTCAGGTCTTCGGCCGAGGCCACACCGGTGTGGCAGCCCGCGCAGGTATCGAGCTTGAGCTCGAGGGTGTGCGAGTCGTGGCAGTCGGTGCAAGAGTTCACGCCGTCTACGTGGCTCCACAGGGCTTCGTAGGTCTGGCCGGGATATTCATACCCGCCCTTGACCAGCGTGCCATAGCGGCTGACCGCGGCGGCAAAGTAATGGATGTTGGTAAAGCCCAGCTCGGCGACCGGGGTGTCGTCATCGGCGACATTGGCGGCCTTGACCGCTTCATCGACCGATGCACCCGAGGCCGAGCCCTGGTGGCAGGTCATACACACGGCTTCACGCCCCAGGCCGCTCACTTCGGCGCCCGAGGGGAATTTGACCGTGCTCATGCTGGCGGTGGCTTCATTGTGGCAGGCCGTACATTGCACGGTGCTGCCCACCGCATGGGCTTGATCCACCTGATAAGCTTCACTGCCGTCGGCGCCTACATAATCCTGAAAGCCCGAGGTGCTGTGACACCTGGCACACTCGGCCGGGATTTCCGCTGGAGTCTCCTCGTTCCAGTGGGTGAAGGCTGCGGCGGCAGCATCGTTATGGGCTGAGGCTTGCCAGGCTTCAAGAGCCGGGATCTCAACCGTTTGCTCGGTCTGGGCAGCCGGCGCTGCGGCGGCCGGTTCTGCGGGGGCGGCCGGGGCTGCGGGTTCGGCCGGGGCCGCAGGCGCAGCCGGTTCGGCCGGAGCAGCCGGGGTCGCGGCAGTGCAGCCGGCGATCACCAGGGCCAGTCCGAGGACGACAAGAATATAAGCTATCTTACGCCCCATATTGTTTCTCCTCATTGATTAAATCGGGTCGGGCACTTGCCTCATTCCACACCACGCGTCTCAGGCATCACCTCCTTGCGGATAAATTAGACAAAAATTAAACGATTTGTCGATGCTAGAGATTATACGGGGTGCGCCAGATTAAATCAAGATGAGAAAAGATGGGGCCACCCGGCAGCGCGCTGTGAAACCGGCCCCATTTCTGCCCGCAGACGGCGGTTCTCTGCTACAATTGCGCCCATGCACACTCCTTTTTTGCGCCGGCTTTACCGCTGGGGCCCCGCGCTGGGGTTGATGGCGGCCATCTTCGCCCTCTCCAGTCTGCCGGCCGCGGCAGTCTACCGCGTTTCTTCGCCGGTGGTGGGCACGTTAAACGAAACCGCGCCGGCGGCGGCGCGGTTGCAGGTGAACTGG
>CAZQLE010000057.1:0-8804 GCA_964593905.1 uncultured Anaerolineaceae bacterium
AGCCCGTGCAGCGGCATAAGTTTCCGGCCAGGGCAGTGCGAATTTCATCTTCGGTCGGGTCGGGGGTGTGATCCAGCAGACCTTTGGCCGAAAGGATCATGCCGGGGATGCAGAACCCGCATTGCACTGCGCCGACCTCGACAAAAGCCTTTTGCAGCGGATGGGGCTGCCCGCTGCGGCCAACGCCTTCAATGGTCTCAATCTGGCAGCCATCGGCCTGACCCACCAATACCAGACACGAATTGACGGCGCTGCCGTTCATTAGCACCGTGCAGGCGCCGCATTCGCCGGCTTCACAACCGTTTTTGGCCCCGGTCAAACCCAGATCTTCGCGCAGCAGTTCGAGCAGGGTGCGGTTGGGCAGGCTGGTGAGGTGACAGGGTTTTCCGTTGACGATCAGATCCAGTTCGATGGGGTTCATGCTGCCCTCCGCTTTGCATCCAGAACGGCATTTTGAAGCGCGCGCTGAACCAGCACCGTTACCGCTTTTTCGCGGTAGGCGCGGCTGGCGCGCACGTCATCGATGGGGGCAATTTCTTGCCGAATGCAGGTCTCCACCCGCTCCCAGAGAATTTGATCGGGCCTCCGGCCGGCCAGCAGGGTTTCTGCCTGGTGCAGACGGATCACCGTGGGCGCAACTGCGCCGACCGCCACCCGCACGGCCTGCAACAGCCCGTCTGGCGTAATTTGCACCGCCACGGCCGCGCTGATGATGGCGATGGTCATGCCGTTGCGGGGGCCGCGTTTGATGAACGCACTGCCCCAGCCAGGTGCGGGGGTTTTAAATGAAACATGGTGGATGGTTTCATCTGATTGAAGCGCGCTTTTGCCCGGCGCGATCAAAAACTGCCCCAGGGGCAGGGTGCGTTGGCGGGCGGCGGCAAAGAGGGAAATTTCAGCATCCAGCACGGTCAGGGCCGGGATGGAATCGGCTGCGGGTGAGGCGTTGGCCAGGTTCCCGCCCAGGGTTGCGCGCTGGCGGGTCATGGGTGCGCCAATCCATTCGGCTGCTTCGGTCAGGGCGCGCGCACTCTGGCGCAATTCGGGCGAGCCGGCAATTTCGGCGAAGGTGGTGAGCGCGCCGATTTCGACACATTGCGGTTCGCAGTGCAAATAATGCAGTTCAGCCACCCGGCTGATATCCACCACGGTGCGCACTTTGATGCGCCCGCTGTGCAACTGGGGAATTACATCCGTCCCGCCTGCCACAATGCGCACTTCGGGCTGCTGGAGGATTTGCCCTAATTCAGCCAGCCGGGTCGGGCGAAGATAATCAAAAGGTTCCATGCCATGCTCCTGTCGTAACTGCTCAGCCTGGTGGTGATCAAGCCCACTATTCGGGGCTTTCTCCAACATGGTTGAGTGGTTAGCTCTTATCCTGAAACTAATTCACCGTGTAGAGAAAAATGGACTGATAATCGCATGTTTACGCACATCAATCAGCCCATGATCGGTGAGGCCCAGTTCAGGTACGGTGGGCAGCGAGATAAACGAGAGCGTCATAAACGGGGCGGGCAGCGTGCAGCCCAGTTTTTGAGCGGCTTCATTAAGAAGATCCAACTGCCGGATGACCTCCATTGGCGGCTCTTCGCTGAGCAGCCCGCCCAGCGGCAGCGGAAGCTGCGCCAAAACTTTGTCACCCAGGGCCAGTACAAACCCGCCCTGCATCTCCTGGGTGACGCGGGTGCAGGTTGCCATTGAGGCTTCATCTGCACCGGCAATGACCAGGTTGTGGTGATCGTGCGACACCGTAGAGGAGATGGCACCCTGTTTGAGCCCAAAGCCATGTACAAAGCTCAGACCGATATTGCCATTTTTGCCGTAGCGTTCCACCACGGCCAGCTTGAGCAGGTCTCGTTCGGGATCGGTGCATACGTTGCCATCTTGGATGGGCAGCATGGCTTCGCCGGCCTGGTTGACGATCTGATCGCCGGTGATTTCGATGACATGCACATGCGCCTGATTGCCTTCGGCGTGCAGGTGAAAATCGGCAGCTTTTGTGCCGTGAGTGATATGGACTGTGTTGTGCATCCAGGTTGGGTAATGAACCCGGGGAGTTTCAATGATCATTTTGCCATCCTGGGCAACCAGTTTGCCTTTAAAGAACACCTGGCGCGGGGTGACATTCTCCAGCGTATCTACCAGCAAAATATCAGCCCAACGACCGGGGGTCAGCGAGCCAAATTCGTGTTCGCGGCGAAAATGCTCGGCGGCGTTGAGCGTTGCCATCTGGATGGCCTGAATGGGCGGCAGCCCCAGGGCGACGGCTTTGTTGACCATGTAATCAATATGCCCCTCATGCAAGATTTCATTGGGGTGTTTGTCATCGGTACACATCATCCAGTGGCGTGTATCGCCTTTTTCGGCTACCAGCCCTTTTACCAGCGCTTCAAGATTGCGCTCGGTCGAACCTTCGCGGATCAGAACTGCCATTCCCAGGGCAATGCGCAATTTGGCTTCTTCATAGTCAATGCATTCATGGTCATCGGTCAGGCCGCCGCAAACATAGGCGATTAAATCAGCCTGATTAAGACCAACCGTGTGGCCGTTGCCGATTTTCCCCATGCGATGCGCTGCTTCCACTTTGGCGAAATATTCTTCGCGCAGCCCAAGGACTTTGGAGGGGTCCAGTTCGCCCAGGCTGACGCTTTCGGGCCAGGCCAGAATCTGCTCCACCTCGGGCAGGCGCAGCTCACCGCCAGTGGTTTCGAGTCCCGGCGCGGTGGGAACCCTGGAGGGAACCTCAAGATAAATATGATAGGGCAGTTCCTCGCGGCCGGTCATCAGGGCTTCTAATCCACGCAGGCCGGCCACGTTCGAAATTTCCATCGGGTCGGCACATACCACGGTTGTACCGTGCGGCACCATTAATTCGGCCAGGCTGCCGGGAGTTAACAGGGTGGAGTCGATGTGAACATGGGTATCTGCCAACCCCGGAATGGCGAACCGTCCTTGACCGTCGAATGTCTGCGCTGCGGCGGCGTTTGAAGCCGCCTTGCAGGTAACGATGCGGCCATGAAGAATGCCAATATTTCCGGGTTCAATCTGCCCGGAAAAAACATTAACGATCTGGAGGTTGCAGATCAGCATGTCGAAGGGTATTTTCCCCTGGGCAGCCTGGACCAGCTCGATCCTGACGCTAGACGCGTTCATGATGCGCTCCTTAAAATATTCTGGTTCAATAATCAATGGGCTTTTATCATTATACAGCATCAAGGCTGTCTGACAAATAAAAAATCAGTGACTTACCCACCGTGTTGCTGCTGCAAGACGGTTGCACAGGAGGCTGTGAGTGAGGTAGAATCGATTCAGGTATGTTTGTTTAACAATCTAACCAGTCATGGAGGTTGGCGATGTCGGTATTGATCAAAAATGGTACTCTGGTTACCGCGGCAGAAACATTTCATGCAGATATCTTAATTGAGGGTGAAACCATCGCGGCCATTGGCCCGAACCTTACCACCCCGGCGGGGGCCGAGGTGGTGGATGCAACCGGTTTGCTGGTGCTGCCAGGTGGGGTGGATGCGCATGTGCATCTCGATCTGCCGATGTTTGGCACGGTTTCATCCGATGACCACTATACCGGTATGAAAGCAGCCGCTTTTGGCGGCACGACAACCGTGATCGATTTTGTCCCCCAGGATCCGGGCACATTGCAGGATAATGTGACGCGCTGGCACGGCAAAGCAGACCCTAACGCCGCGGTCGATTTCAGTTTTCACATGAATATTACCCGCTGGAATGAAGAAGTCGCGGCCGAGATCCCTGATCTGGTTAATATGGGAATTACCTCGGTGAAGGTTTTTACGGCTTACAACAACCGTCTGCGCTTGCTGGATGATCAAATTTTTAAGGTGATGCGTATTGCCCGTGAGCATGGCCTGTTAACCATGATGCACGCTGAAAACGGCGATGTGATTGACCTGATGATTGCCGAAGCCCTGGCCGAAGGCCGCACCGAACCGGAATGGCACGCGTTGACCCGGCCGGCCTGGGGTGCGGTGGAGGCTGTGATGCGCGGTTCGGCGCTGGCGGCTCAGGCCGGAAATGCGCCCCTGTATATTGTGCACATGAACGCGGCCGGCGAAGTGGATATGCTGCGCTATGCCCGCGAGATGGGGCTGCCCATTATGGGCGAAACCTGCCCGCAATATATGTTCTTCACCATTGATGATTTGCGCAAACCCGATGGCGCAAAGTGGATCTGCTCTCCCCCGGTGCGCAGTGAAGAAGACAATGACGGCATCTGGCAGGGGGTGGAGGAAGGCACGATTCAGGTAATGGCCACGGATCACTGCCCGTTTTTCTATGATGGTTCCAAACCGATCCTGTATGAAGGTCAACCGGTCGCGATCCCTGGCAAAGAGCTGGGCAAGGGTGATTTCACCAAAATTCCTAACGGACTGCCCGGCATTGGCGACCGTCTGGTGGTGTTCTGGACTACGGCGGTCAACTCGGGCCGCATTACGCCCAACCAGTTTGTGGCCATGACGGCCACCAACCCGGCCAAGATCTTTGGCTTATACCCCCGCAAGGGTACCCTGATGCCCGGCGCAGATGCTGATATTGCCCTGTGGAACCCCCAGAAACAGGTAACTTACGGGGTTGCACACTCATATCAGCGCACCGATTACAACCTGTATGAAGGCTGGGAATTGACCGGGTATCCGCAGACCGTCTTCCTGCGCGGGCAGCGTATTGTGGATGGGGATCGCTGGCTGGGAAAACGCGGCATGGGTAAGTTCCTCCACCGCCAGCCGTTCGCGCCGGTGCTCTAACCCAATGCTGCTGATCCTTTTACCGCCAGCCCTCTATATTCTTGCTGCTCTGGCCATGTTGATTTTGGAGCGGTTTGATGTTAAGGTGGGCATTGCCTGGCTGACGGCGGTAAGCATTACCCTGATTAACTGGGTCCTGCTGCTGGTGCTGCGTTTTCAAGTGCCATCTTTGCTGCGCGTCAGCAGCACGGGTCCATTTTCAGAGCAAGTCTCCCTGTTTTTTACGCTGGATCTGATCTCTTACCCCTATGCGCTGGCATTGGCCGGGCTGCTTCTGGCGGTCATGCTCACCGCCGCGGCCCGCTATAACTTTAGCGAAAAAGCGGCGGCCCCCTGGGCTGCCAACCTGTTGTTGGGCGCGGGGGGGTATCTTGCGGTGACATCGGGGTCATTTCTTACCCTGGCAATGGCCTGGACGGTGTTGGATGTGATCGATTTTCTAACCTTGATCACCCTGATCAAAACCCCCGCCCAGGTACGGCAGGGGTTGATTTCTTTCTCGGCGCGGTTGTTTGGCACCATGCTGGCGATATGGGGCATGATTTCATCCGGCCCGGCCGGAGAAAACCAGATTTTTGCCGGAATTTCTGCGCAGACCGGTCTTTTTCTTCTGTTGGGGGCGGCGCTGCGGCTGGGGGTGGTTCCTTTGCACGGTGCTGTGGCAGATGATACCCGTACACGGCGCGGTCTGGGAACGCTGCTGCGGCTGGTGGTTGCGGCCTCTTCGTTATTTGTCATTGGCCGGCTGCCGGCCAATGTGGTTACCCCCGATTGGGCGGTGGTGCTGCTTTCTTTGCTTGCCCTGGCCGTTTTATATGGCGCTGTTCAATGGTTGAATGCCCCCGATGAACTCAGCGGGCGGCCATTTCTGGTGATTGTGCTGGCCGGGCTGGCAACCGCTGCGGCTGTGCGCGGGCGACCTGAGGCTGTGGTGGCCTGGGGTATCGCGCTGATCCTTTCGGGCGGATTGTTGTTTCTGTACCATGCACGCCAGACCAGCCTGAATGTTTTGCTGGGCTTCGGTCTGATCGGGCTATCGGGCTTGCCATTCACCCCGGCGGCCAGTGGATGGACCGGGCTGGTGGTGCTGCCTTTTAATTTGTTGGATGTGGTGTTCATTCTGGGTTTTGCGGTGTTGTTAATGGGTTATATCCGCAAAGCGTTGGCGCCAGGGCAGCCTTTGGAAGAGTTGGAGCGCTGGCGTCAGCCGGTGTATCCGCTTGGGCTGGGGATATTAATCTTCACCCAATGGTTTCTGGGTGTTTTTGGCTGGCCGGGTTCTTTTTCGCCTGGTGTCTGGTGGGCATCGCTGTTGACTGCCTTGCTCGTGGCGGGCGTGTTTGCTGCAAACCGGTTTTTCAATCGACGCAATCCGTTTGAGAGTGGAACATCCTGGCTGAAGATCGTTCTGGAAAGGGTTGACCGTATCTTTTCCTCGATTTTTAGTTTGCGCTGGGTTTATCGGCTGCTGGGGAGTGTTTTTGAGTTCGTTCAAAAACTGGTGGATGGGGCAACGCGAATTTTGGAAAGCGAAGGGGGCGTTTTGTGGGCATTAACCCTGTTGGCGTTGGTGCTTTCGCTTTTGCGCCAGCAAGGCGGGCTGCCATGAGCGCTGAACGACTTTCCATTATTCCGGTAATTCTCATCCTGGCCGCGTCTTCGCTGATCTTAATCAGCCGGCGTTGGCGGGTAACCATTCTTGCACTGGCCGTGCAATATTTTGCCATGTTCTGGCTGGTAACGCTGGCGCTGCCGTTGGGACAGGCGGCTGTAAAACTGGTGGTGGGCTGGATGAGCGGGGCGGTTCTGGCGGCCTCGCAAATTTCTCTGGCCAATGAAGAGCAGGATGATCTGGCGCTGGCCGGTCGGGGGTTTCGGCTGCTGGCTGCGGCGCTGGTGTGGATTCTGGCTTTTGCCAGTGCGCCTGATCTGGCGCAGTGGCTGCCCAACCGGGGTAGTATGTTGGTTGGGGCGGTGATGCTGGTGGGCATGGGGCTGCTGCAACTGGGCATGGTCACCAGCCCGTTTCAGGTGGCAATCGGGTTATTGACCGTGCTTTCAGGGTTTGAAATTCTCTATGCGCCGCTGGAGCGCTCGGTTCTGGTTTCGGGCCTGCTGGCAGTGGTTAATCTGGGGCTGGCGTTGGCCGGGGCGTATCTCATCAGCAATTCACAACCGGTTGAGGATGGCCCATGAGCTCACCTTTGTTGTTTGTCCTCATCCCATTAATTGTTTCGATCCTTTTGTGGCTGTTTCGAAAAAGTTTTTTGTTTACCACCATTGCGGCCGGTGTGTTGTGCCTGCTGTTGGCCTTTTTGGCGTATCGTTTCCCGGTGAATGCGGTCATCAGGGTTGGGCCGCTCTCTTTTGAGGTCAGCGCGGCGATTGATATTCTCGGCCGGCGTCTGGTGTTGGATTCGGGCGATTTGCCTTTTCTGGTGTTTATCTATGCCCTGGGTGCGTTATGGATCATGGGTTCGCGGTTGGCCAGAACGTCGCTGACGTTTCCGCCTCTGGCGCTGGCGATGATCGGTCTGCTCGTTGCGGCGCGGGCTGTGGAACCATTTTTGTATGCGGCGTTATTAATTGAAACCGCCGTGTTGATCAGCATTCCCATGTTCTCAGAGCCCGGAACCCCGGCAGGACCGGGCTTGCTGCGCTATTTGATTTTTCAAACGCTGGGCATGCCGTTCATTCTGCTGGCCGGGTGGGGGGCTGGTTTTGTCGAGTCGAACCCTGCCGACCAGGTGCTGCTCACCCGCACGATTTTGATGCTCGGCATGGGCTTTGTGCTCTGGTTGGCGATCTTTCCGTTTTATACCTGGATGCCGCTTTTGGCAGAAGAATCAAACCCGTATATGGTCGGGTTTGTGATCAGCCTGCTGCCAACCGTGGGTCTGCTTTTCTTTGTAGATTTTCTTAATTCGTTTGCCTGGCTGCGGAATTTTGAGCTGCTGTATACGGGTCTGCGCCTGACTGGGGTGCTTATGGTGGTCACCGGGGGGTTCTGGGCGGTATTTCAGCGCAGCCTGTCGCGGATGATGGCATATGCAGTTATTGTTGAGACCGGGTTCTCGCTGTTGGCGCTCAGCCTGGGCAGCCGGGTGGGGCTGGAGATTTTTGTAAACCAACTGCTGGCGCGGGTGGTGGCTCTGGCTGCCTGGGCCCTAACCATCTCGCTGCTGCGGCAGGAAATTCCTTTAACCCTTGAAGGGATCAGCGGTTTGCTCTACCGGCGTTCTTTTGCCGGGGCGTCGCTGCTGTTTAGTTATCTTACCCTGGCGGGCCTGCCTTTGCTGCCGGTGTTCCCATTGCGTTTTTTGCTGTTGGAACAGATGGCCGCCGTCTCAAACTTGACGGCTGTGTGGGCTGCGCTGGGAAGCGTGGGGTTGTTGGTGGCCGGGCTGAGGGTGCTGGTGGAAACCGCCAAACGGCCGGATGAACCGGTGGTCTCACTGCCTGGCCCGGTATCGGTTGAGGTCTGGTTTCAGCGCTTATTAATGGCCGGGGGAATGATATTTTTGATTTTAATCGGTATTCTGCCGCGGTTTACCGCCAGCGGCATGTTGCGCATTCTTGAGGCATTTAATCGCCTGTAAAATGTCTCGAAAATCGCGGAACATGCCGTCTTAAAGTGGAAGACCCAAAATATGTCGGGGCTGCCAGGGTATTTTATTGTGACTTGATTGGATTTGGTATAATGCTTTCATGTCGATTACTCCCCTGATCGGCATGATTTGTATTATTGTTTGACTTTGAATTTGCACCCCCTGAAAGACACTCAAGTGAGGCACTCATGGATCTGGATCAGGTAGTTAAACGCCTTGAATGGCTGGATGATGAACGACGAAAAGATAAATTGACCATTGCCACCCTCGAAGAACGGGTGGTTATGCTGGAAGGGAATCTGCCTGCCATTCAGGAAGAACTGAAAGAAATTAGCGCCGAAGTCTCACGCCTGTCGATGATGGTTGCCCGTTTTGACCAGTTGGATACTGCGCTGGCCCAGCTTCGGGTGGATCTTTC
>CAZQLE010000057.1:8814-19666 GCA_964593905.1 uncultured Anaerolineaceae bacterium
CAATTGAACTGGAAGAAAAAACCCGCCTGGAACAGCAGCGCGATATGGATAAAATTCGCCGCGCGGACCTTGAATCACTCAACCGTTCGGTGGGCGAGGTGCGCAAAGGATTGGAGCCAATTCCAGATCTGAAAAAAGGGCTGCAACTTCGAATGGATGAAGATTTCAGGTTGAGCCGGCTGATTGAAGAAGTGGAACAGAAGATTGAAGAAAACCAGCGGCACGACGAAGAGTATCGCCGCGCCCAAAAATTGATGGAAGAAGGCCGGCGGCAGGATGCCAAGCGTTTGACCGATCTTCAATCTGAGGTTGCGGCATTTCGCAAGCGGTTGGATGAGCAGCGCGGCAAGGTGGACATGAACTCGGATTCTGCCCGCAAGCTTGAACTGCGCATTACCGAACTGCAAAACGCTGAAAGTGAACGCCGCCAGGCGCAAACAGCGTTCATTGACAAGCAAAACCTGGCGCTGGTGGAGCGTGAACGGGTCTGGAAAGAATGGCAGGCCAGCTTTGAAGATATTATTGGCAAGGCAGTGAACCTTGAAACCCAACTTCAGGCGCTGGATGTGACCCACCGTGCTGTCAAACGTTCGCAGGAAGCCTTTGACGATATTACCCAGCGATTTGACCGCCGGGTGAACGAGATTACCGAGATGCAGCGTCTGGTCGAGGAGCGTTTCCGCCAGGAATGGGTTTCTTTTAAATCGGATGATCAGAAACGCTGGACAAACTACTCTCTCACTCAGGAAGAGCAGCAGCGCGAATATAACCGCCAGTCTGAAAAACTGGTGGAACGGCTGGTGAATCTTGAAGACCTTACTCAAGATTTGCGAGACTTCTTCCATCAGCAGGATGAGGATATTCACAAGCGTCTGCAAGATTTATTGGCCCTGTCGCGCAGTTGGATCGAACAATACGAACGGATCAGCTCCCGCTCACGCTGAACCGTGGAGAGAACATGATGCGTGTTATTGGAACAGCCGGTCATGTCGATCATGGCAAATCGACCCTGGTGCAGGCGCTGACGGGTACACACCCGGACCGGCTTAAAGAAGAGCAGGCCCGCGAAATGACCATTGAGCTGGGTTTTGCGTTTATGAATCTGCCGTCGGGCGAGACGGTTGGAATTGTGGATGTTCCCGGTCATCGTGATTTCATCGAGAATATGCTGGCCGGTGTGGGAGGGATTGACGCGGTGTTGTTTGTGGTTGCGGCCGATGAAGGCGTTATGCCGCAAACCCGCGAACATCTCTCCATTCTTGATATCCTCCAGATTCAGGGCGGGGTGATCGCGCTGACCAAAATTGACATGATCGATGACCCCGACTGGCTGGATATGGTAGAGCTGGACGTGCGCGAAGCCGTGCGCGGAACGGTGCTGGCCGAAGCGCCGGTTGTGCGGGTTTCGGCGCGCAGCGGGGCTGGAGTTTCTGGCTTGATCGAAAAACTGGAAACCTGTCTGGCCGAACGCCCGCCGCGGCCTGATCTGGGCCGGCCGCGTTTGCCGGTGGACCGGGTATTCACCATCTCGGGTTTTGGGACGGTGGTGACGGGAACCTTGCTGGATGGCACCCTTCAGGTGGGGGATGAGGTGGAAGTGCTGCCAGATGGGTTGAAGGGGCGCATTCGCGGGCTGCAAAGCCATAAACTGAAGACGGTGACAGCCTCTCCTGGAAGCCGGACGGCGGTTAACATCTCGGGGATTGATGTGGATGAAATTCGGCGCGGTGAGGTGATCGCCCACCCCGGCAAATATAAACCTACCCGGCGCATGGATGTGCGTTTTAAACTGCTGGCAGATGTTTCGGCCCCATTAAAGCATAATACCGCGGTGAAATTTTTTATCGGCGCAGCCGAAGTGCTGGCGCGCGTGCGCACCCTGGGCTGTGAAGAACTGCTCCCTGGCCAGGAGGGATGGCTGCAACTTGAACTGGAAACACCGGTCACGGCAGTGCGCGGTGACCGCTATATTTTGAGGCGGCCTTCTCCCGGCGAAACACTGGGGGGTGGGGCCGTGCTCGACCCCCAGCCCGATCAGCGCCATAGGCGCTTTGCGGCCGGGGTTCTTAAACGGTTGGAATCGCTGCAAAACGGCGCACCGGAAGATGTCTTGTTTCAGGCTGCAATTGCGCTGGGCACAGCGCCGGCTAAAGAAATTGTCGCCCGTGCCCGGCTGGGTGTGGACGAAGCCGCGGCAGCGTTGAATGAGCTTATCCGACAGGGGCTGCTGATTGCACTGGAGGGGGGGGCGGTGACTGTTTCGGGGGATATGCAGATGATCTCACTGCCCGGCTGGAATGCGTTGACCCAGAAGGCGGTCAAAGAACTGGCCCAGTACCATCATTCCTATCCGCTCAGGGTTGGGATTCCGCGGGAGGAATTAAAAAGCCGGCTGAAACTGACCCCCAAATTGTTTAATCTGTTTTTGAAGCGCTGGGTAAACGAAAATGTACTGGTGGAAGGCGTTTCATGGGCGGCGCTGCCGGAGCATCGGGTGGTGTTTAGCCCGGCGCAGAAAAAACTGGCCGACCAGCTTCTGGCGCAGTTTGCTGCCGCGCCTTTTGCCCCGCCTTCGGTCAAAGAGGCCGAAACCACCGTGGGCGAAGCGCTTTTCAATGCCCTGGTAGAAAATGGTACCCTGATGCAGGTTTCACAGGAGATTGTTTTTCGCCGGGAAGAGTTTGAGCAAATGATCGCGGCGGTTCGTGAGCATTTTGCGGCGCAGCCCACGCTGACCCTGGCAGAATTCCGCGACCGGTTTAACACCAGCCGCAAATATGCCCAGGCCATGTTGGAGCATCTGGACAGCACCGGTCTTACCCTGCGCGAGGGAGATGTGCGCCGGCTGCGCAGCGGCCGAAAATGATTCTGGTTTTTAAAATCGGCCGAAATTGCATTGACAGAATCTTCCATCTGAGCGTATAATTGCGTCTGCCTTATCCCCGGAATAAAACGGGGCGGGTTATTCTGTTGTATCCCCAACTTCCCCGCACTCGGGCGCGAAAAAGCGCGTGCGCTGCGGCGAAGTGAAGATTGGAGAAAAAGATGAAGTATGCAATTGTTGAAAGTGGCGGCAAGCAGTTTAAGGCCGTCGAAGGTTCCAGCATCGTTGTGGACCTGCTGAAAAGCGAAGCTGGCCAGTCAGTAGACCTGGATGTGCTTCTCCTGGTTGATGGCGACAAAGTTACCGTAGGTACCCCCTATATTGACGATGTCAAAGTAAAAGCCACCAATCTGGGCATGCTGAAGGGTCCGAAGCTCGTGGTATTCAAGTACCGCCCGAAGAAACACTACCGCAAGAAGACCGGACACCGCCAGCAATATACCCGTCTGCAAATTGAAACAATTTAAGGAGTAGGAATAATGGCACATAAGAAGGGTGGCGGTTCCAGCCGCAACGGTCGCGATAGCAATTCACAGCGTTTGGGCGTCAAACGCTTTGCCGGTCAGTTTGTCCTCTCGGGAAATATTCTGGTCCGCCAGCGCGGCACCAAAATTAAGCCGGGTTTGAATGTCAAAGTTGGCCGGGATGATACCCTGTTTGCAGTTGCAGATGGTATTGTCTCATACGAAACTCTGCCCGATGGCCGCAAACGCGTCAGCATTCTGCCCGAAGTAGTGGCAGAGGCATAATTTCTTGCAGCGCCGGGCCGCACAGCGTTCGGCGGTTGCAGGGGTTCATGAAAGGATTAGATTTCCATGAAGAAGGGTATTCACCCCAATTATTATCCCGATGCACAGGTAACCTGCGCGTGCGGTAACACCTGGGTCACAGGTTCAACTCGGAAGACCATCCGTACTGAAATCTGCTCCAAGTGCCATCCGTTCTTCACGGGTCAGCAGCAGCGCTTGATTGACATCGAAGGTCAGGTCGACCGCTTCTATCGCCGTTTGCAGGCACGCCAGGAATACATCGACACTCAGAAGACCCGCGAAACCTCGCGCACTTCTATGGATCGCCCGATGGCCGAGTTTGAATTGAGCTCACGCGTGGTGGATGCACTGGCAAAAGCCGGCATTCTGACCATTGGTCAGTTTATTGAAAAATTGGCCGGCGGTGATCAAGCTGTTCTGGATATTGAAGGCTTTGGCCGCAAATCGCTGATCGATCTGAAGAAGAAACTTCGCTCTTTCGGTTATGCGCTTCCGGCTTCTGTAGAGTAATTTGAACTGAGATTGTATGAAAAGGCTGCCGTGTCAACGGCAGCCTTTTTTGTTTTGTGCGCCGATTTCGGCTCTTTATTCAGCAGCGCAGAGAAGCGGGGGCGCAATCCCCAATTCCGGGGGAAAAATAGGGTAAAATCGAAAATAGTAAATGACTCATTCAATTTTATCGAGAGAGGGTCGATGAAACATACCACAGGCTCGCTGGAAGTTGTGTGCGGTTCTATGTTTTGTGGAAAAACGGAGGAGTTGATTCGCCGCCTGCGCCGGGCAGAAATTGCCCGCCAGAAGGTGCAGGTTTATAAACCGGCGATCGATAACCGGTATGATCAGATGAAGGTGATGTCTCACGCGGGTATGGCGTTTGACGCACTGCCCATTCGGAATGCGGCTGATATCCTTTCTAATCTCGGGCCAGATACGACTGTAGTGGGTATTGATGAAGCCCAGTTTTTGGATGTGGAGATCGTTCCGGTGATCAAAGTGTTGGCCGATAAGGGCATTCGCGTGATTGCCGCCGGACTCGACCAGGATTTTCGAGGTGAGCCTTTTGGGTGTATGCCGCAGTTGATGGCCATTGCCGAACGGGTGGATAAATTGCAAGCAATTTGCATGATCTGTGGTGAACCGGCCAGCCGCACGCAGCGTCTGGTTAACGGAAAGCCTGCGCGCTATGATGATGATGTGGTCATCGTTGGCGCCTCTGAAATGTACGAAGCCCGCTGCCGCCTGCACCATGAAGTGCCGCGCGGTCATTCTGATTGATTGAGGTCCTTATGCTCGAAGATTATCGCGATGTGTTGGCAGAAGTATTAATCTCGGAAGATGCGCTTCAGGCGCGGATTAAGGAACTGGGGGCCGAAATCACCCGCGATTATGCCGGAAAGTACCCGATTTTGGTGTGCATTTTGCGCGGCGGGGTGATGTTTTTAACCGATTTAATGCGCCATATTGATGCGCCCCACAGTATCGAGTTTATGGCGGTATCTTCTTATGGCGTTGGAAAGCGATCTTCGACCGGGCAAACGCGCATTACCCTGGACCTGAACACCGATATTTATGGCCGCGATGTGATTCTGGTGGAAGACATTATCGACAGTGGGCATACCCTGCACGCGGTGCTGGAACTGCTGCGCGCGCGCCAGCCAAGCAGCCTGTCGGTTTGTGCCCTGTTGGATAAAGCCGAACGGCGCGAAGTGGATGTGCCCATCCGTTACTGTGGTTTTGTGATCTCCGATAAATTTGTTTTTGGCTATGGTCTGGATCTGGATGAGCTTTTCCGCAACCTACCGTTTATCGGCGTGGTTGACTTAAATCGACTGAAAGCCGCCCAGGGAGGCAGTTCGGGATGATTTCTGCCCTGCCGCATGAAGCGATCGTCCGGGTTATATTAGCCCAGGCCGCCCCGAATCAGGCTGCTTACCTGGTGGGCGGCGCTGTGCGCGACCTGCTGTTGCAGCAGCCCGGACATGACCTGGATATTTCTGTTTCGAATCATGCGATAGGTCTGGCGCGCCGAACGGCAAACGCGCTGGGTGCAGCGTTTTATGTGATGGATGAAGAACGGGATATTGCCCGGGTGGTTTTGGGGGAGGGCAGTGAACGTCTTTTTGTTGATTTTGCCGGTTTTCGCGGCCACTCTCTGGAAGAAGATCTGCGCGGCCGCGATTTTACCTTGAATGCGATGGCGCTGTCTCTGGCGCAGCCTGACCGCCTGATTGACCCGCTGGGCGGGGCTGCGGACCTTCATCAACGGGTTTTGCGTCTGTGTTCTCCGACTGCAATTTCAGATGACCCGGCCCGGTTGCTGCGGGCTGTGCGGCAGGCCGTGGGGTTTGGGTTAAGATTCTCTTCTGAAACCACGGCTGCGCTAAAAGCTGCGGCAGCTCTGGTGCAGCGAATTTCGGGTGAAAGACAGCGTGATGAGCTGTTTAAACTTCTGGGGGGGCGTAATGCCGTGGTTGGGGTGCGGCTGCTAGACCGTCTGGGCGTGCTGACGCACCTGCTGCCTGAACTGGAGACCTTGCGGGGTGTGGCGCAAAGTGCTCCGCATACGCTGGATGTGTTTGAGCATACGCTTGCCGCAGCGGCAGCCCTTGAATCGCTGTGGGATGTGTTGATTGGCCGCTATAATGAAGCTGGCAGTGCAAACCTGATTTATGGTCTGGCGGTATTGAAGCTGGGCGCTTATCGCGAAGAACTAACGGCCCATTTTAATCGTGCCTTGAACCCGGAACGGAACTTGCGCGCCCTGCTTATTTTTTCAGCCTTATACCATGACACTGGCAAACCTGCCTGTGCCCACTATGACGAAGACCGCGGCCGGGTGCGTTTTTTGGGTCACCCTGAGGTGAGCGCCGAACTGGCCGAGAAGCGCGCTCATGCTTTGGCCTTAAGCTCGGTTGAAATCGAGCGCATGAAAAAATTGATTTTACAGCACATGCGCATTCATTTTCTTGCCCGCGACGATGCCGGGGTCTTAAACGCGCGCACCGTTTATCGCTATTTTCGTGATATGGGGCCTGCTGGTGTAGATCTGTGTTTATTATCTCTGGCAGATACACTGGCCACACACGGGGCGCAACTGCCGCAGTCGATCTGGCAGGCAGAGTTGGACGCAGCAGCAGCGCTGCTGGAGGCCTGGTGTCGTAAGACTGAACAAGTTGTGCAGCCTCCGCGCTTGATTAGCGGAGGGGATATCATTCACCAATTTGGGCTCACGCCGGGCCCGGCTGTTGGAGAATTTTTGGAAGCGGTGCGCGAAGCGCAGGCGGTTGGTGAAGTTATGACCCGCGAAGAAGCACTTTCCTGGGTGGGTTCCAGGTTGAAGGTTGATCCTGGGTTATAGAGGGAGGAAGAGATGATCGAAGGTTTGTCTCCGGTGGAACTTGCTTATCAGGATATGGGCAGCGGATTGCCGGTGATCCTGATCCACGGCTTTCCACTCAATCGTACGATCTGGTTCCCGATGGTGGAAAAGATGAAAGAACAGGCGCACCTCATTTTGCCTGATTTGCGCGGGCATGGCGGTTCACCCGTGCCCGATGGGGTGTATACCATGCGCCTTATGGCAATTGACCTGCTGCATTTAATGGACCGGCTTAAGATTCAAAAAGCCGTGTTGATTGGTCACTCCATGGGGGGCTATATCGGGTTGGATTTTGCACATGCTTTTCCCGGCCGGCTGTCTGGCCTGGGATTAATCTCAAGCCACCCCGCCGCAGACACCCCGGAACGCAAGGTGGGCCGGTTGAATAATGCTGAGAAAATTTTGCGCAAGGGTGTGGTGAAGAAGTTTATGGAAGAACTTGCCCCGCGCATGACCACAAAAACAGAAGTGGCGGCTGCAATTTTGCCATTAATGCTAAAAACCACCCCGCAGGGCACAGCCGGCGCTCTGGCCGGCATGGCCGAACGCGAAGATGCACTGGATGTGCTCTCTAACCTGAATGCGCCTTCACTGGCGCTGGTGGGTGAGGATGATATGTTGATGCCGGGTGGAATGCCCGAGACCATGGAAAGATTGATGCGCCGCGGCTGGTTGGTGCGCATCCAGGGCGCCGGGCATATGCCCATGTTGGAATACCCCGAGCAAACCGCGGCGGCGATTGATCAGCTATTGTTGGCTGTGAAAAATATCAGCGAATAGATCAGGGATAGATCTGGTCGAGCACGGGTTCGTACGTGCAGTTACAGCCATGCTGCCCCGAACAGCCGGGGAGCGGCAGCACAGGCACCCGGTCTTTTAAATACAGCCCCTGGGTTTGCTGGCAAACAGGGCAGGCATCGGCGGCTACCGCGATGCGTATCGCACGGACGCGGGGGTTTTCCATTAATGTTTTAAGGGCAACAGCGGTCAGGCTCAGTTCGCGCAAATCGGCCTGGCAGGTTGGGCAAATAAAGACTGTATCAGCGGATTGGGTATGGCATTTGGAACAGGTCTGCACAGCGTTCCTCCAGGGTGAATTTATCTGATTGTACTACAAATTCATTTCGACGCTGATGCTGTTGAACTCGGCGTTGGCGCGGACACGCCGCATGAGTTTATTAATTCGCGCAG
Source organism: uncultured Anaerolineaceae bacterium (assembly GCA_964593905.1). Classification (GTDB taxonomy): domain Bacteria; phylum Chloroflexota; class Anaerolineae; order Anaerolineales; family Anaerolineaceae; genus CAZQLE01. The sequence continues at coordinate 17,039 of CAZQLE010000057.1, forward strand.
TTAACATGCTGCTCGAAACCGGCTTAATGAGATAGTCATCTGCCCCGGCGTTCAACACTTCGGCCACCAATCCGGGGGTATCCATGGCCGAGATGATGACCACGGGCACATCGCTGATGGCGCGAATGGCCTGGCAGGTTTGCTTGCCATCCATTTCGGGCATCATCAGATCGAGCAAAATTAGCTCGGGCGCTTCATTTTGCACCAGATTTACGGCTTCCACACTGTAAGTCGTCGCGATGATCTCTGCATTGGTGGGCGCAAGTAACATTTGCAATAGCTCAATCATGGCAGGATCATCATCAACGATAAGAATCTTCATAACCTCTCTCCAGGGACAATGCGGCTTCAATGCGGCTTCAATGTAACGTATATTATGGCCTATTCTTTGCCCGAAGAACTTTGCAGATAATTTACAGAACAAGCCTTGAAATTTAAAGGACGCGAAGAAGAAATCTTGCTCAGGATGAGTAATTTGCAAGACTTTTGGGATCGTGAAATCCACTGGTATAGACCGGACTCCCCCGGTTTCTAATTGTTAAGGGTGATTTTTAGTGTGTGAAACCTCCGTTTGTGGTAAAATTCTCATGTTTTGGTTCCCAGACGATTATGCCCGGCAAGATAAATGGGCATTTTGCTAATTCTTGCAAGGAGGATTGAAATCAATGGCTGACAAGAAGTGGGTGTATTTATTTAAGGAAGTTGACAAGGCGGAAGCCTATGTCGGCGGTGATTGGGATAAGGTTCGAGCTTTGTTGGGCGGCAAAGGCGCCAACCTGGCCGAAATGACCCGCATCGGTGTGCCTGTTCCCCCGGGCTTCACTGTAACCACTGAAGCATGTAATGCCTATTCTGCGGGCGGAAAATTCCCCGAAGGTATGTGGGATCAGATGATGGAAGCCCTGGCCGTGACCGAAAAGGATACCGGCAAAAAATTCGGCGATTCCAAAAATCCTCTGCTGGTTTCCTGCCGCTCGGGCGCCAAGTTCTCCATGCCGGGTATGATGGATACCGTGCTCAACATCGGCCTGAACGATGAATCTGCCAAGGGCATGGTTGCCCTGACCCAGAATGAGCGCTTTGTCTTTGACTCGTACCGCCGCCTGATTCAGATGTTTGGCTCAGTGGTGCTTGGCATCGACGATGAAGCTTTCGAACATCCGATGGATGCCTTCAAAGCCAAAAAAGGCGCCAAAGCCGATACCGACATGACCGCTGCTGACCTGAAAGAACTGACCGAGATCTTCAAGGCCGTGGTAAAGAAAGAAAAAGGTTTTGATTTCCCGCAGGATCCTTTCGATCAACTGCGTCTGGCGACCGAAGCTGTCTTCAAGTCGTGGATGGGTAAACGCGCAATTGACTACCGCCGCGCGGAGAAAATTCCCGATAACCTCGGTACAGCAGTCAATATTTGCACCATGGTGTTTGGTAACATGGGCAACGACTCGGGCACCGGCGTGGCCTTCACCCGCAACCCGGCCACCGGCGAGAAGAAGATGTATGGCGAATACCTGCTCAACGCCCAGGGCGAAGACGTGGTGGCCGGCATCCGCAATACCGAACACATTGACAGCCTGGGCAAAGAAATGCCGGCTGTGTATGCCCAGTTCCTGGATATTACCCAGAAATTGGAAAAGCACTACAAAGACATGCAGGATGTTGAGTTCACCATCGAACGCGGCAAACTGTGGATGCTCCAGACCCGCAATGGCAAGCGCACTGCCCAGGCAGTTGTTGCCATTGCCCTTCAATTTGCCAAAGAAGGTCTCATCAGCAAGGATGATGCAGTTCTGCGTGTGACCCCCAAGAATGTGGATGCACTGCTTCACCCGCAGTTCAACGATGCTGGCAAGAAAGCCGCCAAAAAAGAAGGCCGCTATCTGGCTTCGGGTGTGAATGCTTCTCCGGGTGCTGCTGTGGGCCAGATTTATTTTGATGCCGACACTGCCGAACGCATGGGCAAAGAAGAGGGCCAGGCCGTTATCATGGTTCGCCCCTTCACCAAACCCGATGATGTGCACGGTATGCTGGCTGCCAAGGGCATTCTCACCAGCGAAGGTGGCGCCACCTCTCACGCGGCTGTGGTTGCCCGCCAGTTTGGCGTTCCCTGCGTGGTCGGCGCTTCTGCCATTCGCATTGACCTCGACAAACGGGTAATGACCGTAGGCGAAACTTTGGTGCATGAAGGCGAGTGGATTTCGGTTGACGGCGCTACCGGCGAGGTCTTCCTGGGCAAACTCGATCTGACCATCCCCAACCTCGAAGAGCAGAAAGACCTGCTCGAACTGCTCACCTGGGCAGACGAGGCCACTTCTCGCAAAGATATCCGCACCCTGTCTGATGGTTCCAAGACCCGTGGTTTGCAGGTCTGGGCCAACGCCGACTATCCCAAAGATGCGCGCCGCGCGCGCGCGTTTGGCGCCCAGGGCATTGGCCTGTGCCGCACCGAGCACATGTTCTTCGAAACCGAGCGTCTGCCCATTGTGCAGCGCATGATTCTGGCCAAAACCAGCGCCGACCGCACTGCTGCTCTGAATGAGCTGCTGCCTCACCAGCGCGCTGACTTTGATGGTCTGTTCGAGGCCATGACCGGCCTGCCGGTTATCATCCGCCTGATCGACCCGCCGC
>CAZQLE010000058.1:0-19345 GCA_964593905.1 uncultured Anaerolineaceae bacterium
TCACCGATCTGCGCGGCAGCCTCACCTTCTCTGAGGTCGAGCGCGACCTGCCCTTTGTTCCCAAACGACACTTTCTGGTGTTTGAGGTGCCCGGCAAAGAGGTGCGCGGTGAACACGCCCACCGCACCTGTCACCAGTTTCTCATCTGCACCCACGGCTCGCTCGCGGTGGTGGTGGATGACGGCACCAACCGCGCCGAAATCACCCTCGACCGCCCCACCCTGGGGCTGCATGTGCCGCCCATGGTGTGGGCCATCCAATACAAATATTCCCGAGACGCCGTGTTGCTGGTGCTGGCCTCCGAGGTCTACCAGGCCGAAGACTATATCCGCGATTACGATACCTTTATCCATGAGATCAACGCCCGATGAACCCACCCATCCCCTTTCTGGATATGAAATCGCCCTACCTGGAGTTGAAAGACGAACTCGATGCCGCCTACCGGCGGGTAATGGAATCGGGCTGGTATATTTTTGGAGAAGAGTGTGAGGCCTTTGAGCGCGAGTTTGCCGCCTATTGCGGGGTGAAACACTGCCTGGGTGTGGGCAACGGGCTCGAGGCGCTGCACCTGATTTTGCGCGCCTACGGCATTGGCCCCGGTGATGAGGTGATCGTTCCGGCCAACACCTACATTGCCACCTGGCTGGCCGTCTCTTATGCCGGCGCGGTGCCGGTGCCGGTGGAGCCTGACCCCGCCACCTGCAACCTGGACCCCGCGCGCATCGCGGCCGCCCTCACCCCGCGCACGCGCGCCATTTTGCCTGTGCATCTCTACGGCCAGTGCGCCGATATGCAGCCCATCTGCCAGATCGCCGCACAGCACAACCTGAAGGTCATCGAAGATGCGGCCCAGGCGCAGGGCGCCGGCTACCGCGGGCGCAAGGCCGGCAGCCTGGGCGATGCGGCCGGGTTTAGCTTTTACCCCGGCAAAAACCTGGGCGCGCTGGGCGACGCCGGCGCGGTGTTAACCGATGATGACGCCCTGGCCGACCGGGTGCGGCTGCTGCGCAACTATGGTTCAAAGGTCAAGTATGTCAATGAGATCAAGGGCTTCAACTCGCGGCTGGATACCCTGCAGGCTGCCTTTCTGCGCGCCAAGCTCCCCGCCCTGGACGAGTGGAACCGCCGCCGCCAGACCGCGGCCGGGTGGTATCTGGCCGGGCTGCGCGGGCTGCCCGATCTGACCCTGCCCGCGGTGCTGCCCGAGAGCGACCCCGCCTGGCATATTTTTATGGTGCGCCACCCCCGGCGCGATGCGCTGCAACGCCATCTGACCGAGCACGGCATCGGCACCCTGATCCATTACCCCACCCCGCCCCACCGTTCTCAGGCGTATAGCGATAGTGGCTATGCGCAATACACCTTCCCGATCAGCGAGCAGATCGCCCGCACCACCCTCAGCCTGCCCATGGGGCCGCACCTCAGCCGCGCAGACGCCGAGCGGGTGATCGCCGCGGTGGCCGGGTTTTGCACCGCCGGGCCGCGCCAATGAAGCAAAACCGTCTTTCATACGGAATCACCGTTTTAAGCTGGCTGTTGTTTGCCGTGCTGGCCGCCGCGGTGTTGTTTGCCCTGCTGCGGGTGTTGAACTGGCCGCTGGTGCACGATGCGCCGGTTTTGCAATACGTCGCCCAGCAAATTCTGGCCGGTCAGGCGCCCTACCGCGACCTGATGGAGAACAACTTTCCCGGCACCTATTTGCTGCACATGCTGCAAATTACCCTCTTCGGCGAAAGCGACGCCGGCTGGGTGGCCTTTAACCTGCTGTATCTGGCCCTCTTTCTGGCCGTCAGCCACCGCCTGGTGAGCCGGGTTTCAACCCGCGCCGCGCTGTGGAGCGGGCTGTTGTTCTGCGCCGCCTATTTCTCTTTTGGCGCCATTCACCTCGGTCAGCGCGATTTTCTGATGACCCTTTTCACCGCCGCGGCCGGGCTGGTGCTGGTCGAAAGCGCCGGGCGCGGTCTGCGCCCCGCTGCGCTGTTTGCCTGCGGCGCGCTGGGCGCGTTTTCGGCCATGATCAAGCCTTATTCGATCATTTATCTGGCGCTGCTGCTGGCGCTGCTGGCGCTCTTCTGCCGTCAGCAAAAACTGGCCTTCTGGGGCCGCGCGGCGCTGCTGGCGCTGGGCGCTGCCGCCGTGGGCGCGGCGATTTTTGCCTGGCTGGCGGCCTGCCAGAGCCTGGCCGCCTTCTGGGATATCGGCGTTAACCTGGTGCTGGGGGTGTATAACAAGGCGCTCTCGCTCTCGCTGCCCGAACTGCTGGTCTTGCTGATCACCACCCCGGTGATTTTTGTGACCGCCCTGTTTGTGCTGCCGTTTGTGCGCCGGGTGGAGCTGCCCTCCCCCACCGCGCAGCGCGTGGTCTGGCTTTTGTTGTGTGGAATAATATACGGTGCGCTTCATTTTATATTACAGGGCAAGGGCTACGGCTACCATTCCATCCCGCTGCTCTATTTTGCCCTGGCCCTGCTGGGCATTCTGGCCGACCGGCTGCTGGCCCAGCCCCGTCTGAGCGCACAGGTGGGCGCGCTGGCGGCGCTGTTGTGTCTGGTGCTGCTTTACAGCGCCATCCTCGTCCAGGAGGGGCTGCGCGCCTCAAGCCTGGCCGAGATTAAACCGGCCGTGCCGCAGTTGGAGGCCGATTTGAACGCGCTGGGCATCACCCCCGACGACCGCGTGCAGGTGTTGGATGGTGTGGTGGGCGGGCTGCACGTGCTCTACCGGCTGCACCTGCGCCAGCCAACCCGCTTTTTATATGATTTTCCGCTGCTGCTGCCCGAAGACAGCCCCTACCGCGCCGAACAGCGCCGCGCGTTTCTGCAAGAGCTGACGCACAACCGCACCGCGGCGATGGTGGCCTTTCACAAAGGCTTTTTGCCCGGCCAGCCGGTCGGTCTGGCGCGCTTTGCGGGTTTTCCAGAGCTGGTCGATTTTTGGTCCCGCCAGTGCGCCCCCGCCGCGGTACGCGCTGAATACACCCTGTTCGACTGCCGCTGAGCAAGCGCGGGCCCCCCTACCCCACCGATTTGCCGCCCAGCCAGAAGAGCGCCTTCAGCAGCCCCGGCGAAAGCCGGTACGGCGGGTAGCGGAAGGCCAGATCGAGCCACAGCCCTTTTTTCAAAATACTCTTGGAATGCGAAAAATTCAGCACACTGGCCCGCCCGTGATAGCTGCCCAGCCCGCTGGCATTGCGCCCGCCAAACGGCAGATGCGGGTTATAGACGTGGCTGACCACATCGTTTATACACCCGCCGCCAAACGGCACCCCCGTCATCACCCGCCGCTCCACCCCCCGGTCGCGGGTGAACAGATACAGCGCCAGCGGGTTGGGCCGCCGGGCCACCACCGCCAGGGCGTCTTCCAGCGTATCGTAGGGCAAAACGGGCAGCAGCGGACCGAAGATCTCTTCTGCCATCACCGCATCGTCGGGGGTCACCCCGCTCAACAGGGTCGGCGCAATGCGCCGCGCGGCCGGGTCGCTCTGCCCGCCATAGACCACCTGCGCCGGGTTCATCAACCCGCACAACCGCTCAAAATGGCGCTGTGAGATAATCTGCGGGTAGTCGGGGTTGCGCAGCGGGTCGCGCCCGGCCATGTGCGTGAAGGCGTCTTTCAGCCCGGTCAGCAGCGCTTCATATAATGTGCGCTGCACCAGCACATAATCGGGCGCAATGCAGGTCTGGCCGGCATTAAACAGCTTGCCCCAGGCAATTCGCTTTGCCGCCAGGGCAATGTCGGCCGTGGCATCCACAATGACCGGGCTTTTGCCGCCCAGCTCCAGCGTGACGGGGGTCAGGTGTTCGGCCGCCGCTTGCAACACCAGCCGGCCCACCGCCGCCCCGCCGGTGAAAAAGATGTGCCCCCAGCGTTCGGCCAACAGCGCCTGCGCCGTCTCCGGCCCGCCGTTGACCACCGCAATCTGTTCGGCCGGGAAGGCCGCGCTCAGCGTTTGCGCGATGAGCGCCGCCATCGCCGGGGCCAGTTCAGACGGCTTCAACACCACGGTGTTGCCCGCCGCCAGCGCGCCCACCAGCGGCAGCAGCAGCAATTGATAGGGGTAGTTCCAGGGCGCCATGATTAACACCCGCCCCAGCGGCTCGAGGGTGCGGTAGCTGAGCGCCGGAAAATGCAGCAGCGGGGTGGGCACCCGCTGTGGGCGCAGCCAGCCGCGCAGCCGGGCGCGGATGAAATCGATCTCATCGTACACCAGCGCAATTTCGGTGCCGTAGGCTTCAACGGCCCCCTTGCCCAGGTCTTGTTTTAGCGCCGCCAGAAAATCAGCCTCGCGGGCTTGCAGCGCCGCTTTCAAACGCGCCAGGGCCGCCAGCCGATATTCCAGCGCGCGGGTGGCGCCGCTGTTAAAAAATTGGTCTTGCTGCTCAAGCAAAGATTGCATCGCCGACATGCTCACGCTCCGCTGCGACAGGATGTTGAATTCTATCCCGGCGGCGCTTAAAAAGTAAAGGCCGCTATGCGGCCTTTTTTGCTGAAAAATTTGCGCTGCAATGACTTTTGCATCATCCACACAAAGACCCGCGCACTCACATTTTCTTCCGCCCGGTGGGCCGCCCGGCGCGGATGCGCTCCAGCAGCACAGACGCCGGCTCATCGGTGGGATCTTGCGCCACCAGCTCGCCGCGGAAGGCTTTGGCCAGCAGCGCGGGGGTCAGATCATCCACCTTCTTCCGGGCAGCTTGATAGCGGGCTTCCAGCCGGTCGGCGTAGGCGAATAAGGCTTCAACACGGCGAACGATTTCAAATTGTTCAGGTAAAGAAGGTAAGGATATTGTTAATTCTTTTATAGTGCTTATAGATGCCATATTCTGCATCGCAGTTCCCTGTGTTTCTTCTAATATCATTTTTTGAAAGGTTGGTGAGCGAAATAGTAGAATAAAAAAGGCATCCGAAATTTCAGTTTCATCAACGCGAATTCTCATTAGTGCCTGGTTTATTACACCAGGTTGAGCTGTTTTTGGTAATTTTGATATACGTCCGATTGTTCCTGCGCAACTAACTATAAAATCGCCTGGCTTTACTTCAAAAGATTGTAATTCTTGAAATTTATTTTCATCAATATAATAACTACCTAAGCTTGGATCATTTTGTATTGCATTTTTCTGCTCGTAAACTTTATATCCATTTGGAACAAAAAAGCTCTTCTTTATAGCACTTCCAAATGGACCTCGCCTAATTGAACCTTCCTCTTTTGCTAAAATACTCGCAAAGGCAACTTCCTTTGATTTAACTGTAGTCTTATGTGTTTCCCTCCACTCCTCCGTCAAGCGCCCCGACACCGCCGCAGACAGCACCGCCTGCCTGAAACGCTTGAGGATGCCCGGCACGCGCTCCAGGTGCTCGCGGCAGGCATCCACCCGCGCCAGCAGCGTGTCAAGTTTATCGGCGATGCGTTTTTGCTCGTTGAGAGGGGCCAAAATAAATGGGGCATTCTTCCCAGCTTCTGTTCCGAGACGGGGCATGTTGAGACCATGACTGACTGAACTCGAATAATTGGTAAAAATAGAGCTTTTTAGCCAATAAAATAAATACCGGCCATGAACTCCTATATTCGGCTTTAATGGGATTATTTCGGTTGTGCAATATCCAGCCTGATCAGCAACGATAATCTTGTTTAAGTAGGGTCGAAGTTTTCCATATAGTACATCACCCTTTTGGAAACGAGTTTTCGTGCTTTTTGAATTACGTTGAACAAGGGTTCTCCGCTGTAAAATCTTAGATGTGTCCTTTTCAATATCCTCAAGTTCAAGCACCCAATCATTGCCTAATATTTCCCCTGGTTCAACCTTTTCTGTCTCCCCGTAGTTAATCACGTCTCCTAATTTGATTGTTATCCAGGAAGATGGTATTGAATATTGTTCGCTCACTCAGCTACCTCTTCACCTAGTTCATTGAAGATACCTTTTAGCTCTTCTAATACAGCTTTCAATTCTAGTTCTACTTGTCGGGCTAATTCAATAGGCTCAGGTGACTTCTCTCCATTCCCCTCACCCTCATCCTTCAGCCAGCTAATATCCAGGCTGTCGCCCCTTTCGGCGATCCACTCACGTGTAAAGCGCCGGAAGCGCCCGCTTTCGCCGCCATCCACGCGCCCGGCCAGGCTGGCGGGGCTGCCCAGCGGGTCGGGGCCAAAGGCGGCTTCAAAATCGGCAAAGTAACTGCGCGTGAACGGTGTGCGCTTGCCAAAGGCCGGCATGTTGGCGCGCAGATCGTATACCCAGACCTGTGTGGTGTTGCCTTTATCACTTTCGCCGCGGGTGAAGAAGAGCACGTTGGTCTTCACCCCCTGGGCGTAAAAGATGCCGGTCGGCAGCCGCAGAATGGTGTGCAAGTTGCATTTGTCCATCAGGTCGGCGCGGATCTGCCTGCCCACATTGCCTTCAAACAACACGTTATCGGGCAGCACCACCGCGGCGCGCCCGCCGGGCTTCAGCCAGCGGTAAACGTGCTGCAAGAAGCAGAACTGCTTGTTGCTGGTGGGAAAGGTGAAATCGGTGCGCGTGGGCAGCCCGCCGCCCTTTTTGGTGCCAAAGGGCGGGTTGGTCAAAATCAGGGTCGCCCTGGGCAGGGCTTCAATTTCAGGTGAAAGCGAATCGCCGTAATGAATGCCCGATTCCACGGGGTCTGAATCGAGCCCGTGCAGCATCAGGTTCATCAGCGCCAGGCGGTGGGTATCCTGCACGAACTCCATGCCGTAGAAGGTGTTCCGGTGATATTTCCGCTGCTGGGCTTCCGTCCAGGCATCGGGGTTGCTGTGTTCGCGGATGTAACGATTGGCAGAGATGAGAAAGCCGCCCGTCCCCGCCGCCGGGTCTTGAATGATATCCTCCAGGCGCGGCTGCATCAGCGTCACCATGCTGTCAATCAGCGGGCGCGGGGTAAAATATTGCCCCGCGCCAGATTTCTTCTCACTGGCGTTCTTTTCCAGCAGCCCCTCATACAGATCGCCCATGCCTTCCTGGCGGGCGTTGTACCAGTCCAGCTTGTCAATCTCGGTCACCAGGGTGGAAAGCGTGGTCGGTTTCTTGATAAATGAACTGGCATTGGCAAAAATCTGGCGCACCAGCAGCGAGCCGTGACTGCCAAGATGGATGAGAAGAAGTTTGTAAAATTCCAGCCGGTTGGGCGCAGTTTTACTTTCCAGGTCATCCCAGCGGTAGCCGGCCGGCAGTTGACTTTCGGTGTTGGTTTCCTCGGCCATTTTAAGAAACAGTAAATACGTTAATTCGGTGACATATTCGTTGTAGGTGACGCCGTCATCTTTGAGCACATTGCATAAATTCCAGAGTTTGGCAACAATATCCAGCGTGACGTTTTGAGAAGTTGAAGAGGTGTTCAAAAGCGTTCCATCCTGTGAACTTGATTTTGATCAGCGGTAATCATGGATGATTTTGCTATGAAGGAGTGGGGTAAGACCACAGCAAATCATTAAAGGTGTTCAAGGTCTGGTCAAGTTGGCCGTCAAAAACCCGGTCAAGACGGTTATACCCGCCGCCCTCGCGCCGGAAGATCAGGTCGGGGTCGTCCAAAGCTTCGCGATCCACCAACCGGTTGGCGCGGGTCTGGGCCGCGATGCGCTGAAGCCACTGACGCTGCGGGCCGGTCCAGGCGCGCGAAGCCAGCATCTGTTGCAACGCCCAGTCCACGCGTTTTTCGTACGAGACCAGCGGGTCACCCGTGGCAATATGGCGGATAAAGCCCACGATGTGGGCGGCGATCTCCTGATTGGTCATTTCACGCCAGGCAGTTTCCAGGTTGACCTCACTGAAACCGGCTTTGTCCAGTTCCATGGCCAGCTCGCGCAACTGTTTGCGCGTCAGCTCGCGCGGGCGGGTCAACACGGTGACCAGGGCCGGAATGGTATCCCGCTTCGTCTGAATAAATTTTGCGAATTCTTTCAGGTAATCTTCCGGCTTCGTCGCCAGCCCATAACCATGCTCAACTTTAAACAGTTTGTCGGCATGTTCAGAGATGAAGAGCGGCCGATCCACCTCTCCGTGGCGGTCGAGAATTTCACCCAGGAGCGGATTCTGGATAAACCAACCGGCAATTTCCTTCAAAGGCATCTGGCGCAGTTTTGAAATAAATTCTTCCGGGTTCATGCCGGCAATGGTTTCAAAATCCTTTCTGCTTTCATCGCTGAGAACCCGTTTCTTGCTTTGCAGTTTGGCCACCAGTTGGTCACGAATCAGTTCGCGCTGCGCATCTTCAGTGACTGAAGTCATTTCATCGATCAGTTGAGAAAAAGGAATCGCCGGGTTTTGAACCACCGGCTGCATTTCGGTCATTCCCTGCAAAGCCTCATACAGTCTTACAGCGTCAAATATGCGAAAGGTCTGCTTGCCGATCTCATTACACAGCCGGGTGGCGCGCCCAAGCATCTGATCAAATAAGATGCGGCTATTGACGCGGCGCAAAAACACCAGATTGCAGATCTCAGGTACATCAACACCCGTGGTCAATAAGTCTACGGTGACCGCGATATTTGGATTGCGCTCGTTCTTATAGCGGCGAATCAATTGCAGCGGATCATCCGCCGCGCCGGTAATCTTGATCACCGCGTCATCATCAATACTGCCATAACGATCTTTAAGGGCTTTTTTAAGCAGCTTCACAACCAGATCGGCATGGGCATCATTGGCGCAGAAAATCAGCGTTTTTTGGGGTGAAGCGGGGTCCAGCTCACGCGCCAGATATTGGCAAACCACCTCATTAAAAGGTTCTGTAACCACTTTGCGGTTGAAATCATCCACATTCAGTTTAATTTCATCCGGCGCCTTATACAGGTCAATTTGATGCCCCCTGAGGTTATAAACCTTGACCTCTTCCCCTTTTTTCCACTGGATGCCATAGGTTGAACGCTCGGTGGAAATCTGAATCGGCGGTTCGTGATCCGTTAAATATCCGTCAATGACGGCTTCACGATAGGTATAGGTGTAAATCGGCAGACCAAAAATTTCGGTGGTGTGCAAGGCCGGGGTGGCCGTCAGACCAATTTTTACCGCATCAAAAAAATCAAGAACCCGCCGGTATTTCGAGATGTAATCTTCATAACTGCGAAAAGAAAGTTCGGTATCCGATAGTTCACGATCCAAAAGATACCCCCGATGACATTCATCCACGATGATACAGTCATAACGATCCACAGTTGGCGTTGTACCATGTTCACCGGGGTAAAGCAGCCGTTTCACCATGCCCTGCACAGTGGCGATCTGCACGGCTGTATCCGAATCGGGGGTTTGTTCTTTAAGTTCCTTAATGCTGAAAATATCGGCAAAGCTTTGAATGCTGTCCATACGCGTATCTTTAAATGCGTTGGCAGCCTGTTCTCCCAGAGCCGAGCGATCCACCAGAAAAAGGATGCGGTGGAAACGCTGAGCTTTAAGCAGGCGGTAGATGAGCGCGATGCAAGTTTTGGTTTTACCCGTGCCGGTTGCCATCGCCAGGAGCATTTCACGGCGGCCCTCAGCCAACCCGGTTTCTACCGCTTGAATGGCTTTTCTCTGATAATCACGCAGGTTAAACCCGAAATCAAAAGGTTCAACTTCCAGTTGTTTTTCAGCCTGCTCCTCATCCCGTTTGAGTAAAGCGAATAATCCTTCGGGGGTATACCAGCCATCCAAAGCACGCCCCAGATGATCCGACCGGCGCAGATCATTGAACCAGATTCCGCTGCGGGTTTCCATCTGGCGCAGGTAAGATCTGCCATTGGCCGAGAATACAAACGGAAGCTTGCAATCATTCCATGGTCCGCCCGGAGATTTCATCTCATTTGCAAGGACAAACCCCCTGCTGTAACGTTTGGCCTGTTGGAGAGAAGCAGAGACATCGATATTCTTTCGCTTGGCTTCCACCGTTGCAATGGGGGTCAGGCCAACGAATAACACATAATCGGCGGGGCCATTGTCTGTCGGCCATTCCGCAATGGCCAGGTTTTTCCCTTTTTCCGGGCGGGTTCCCTTTGCATGGCGAAGCAGGACTGAATCTGCCTGCCAGCCGGCGTCTCGCAGTTGCCGGTCAATTAACTGCCGGGTTCCGGCCTCATCCAGGTATAAATGAGTTGCAGCCGTGTTGGCAGATCGAACCAACTTCCGAACAGAAACAGCGGGTTGGGCCGCAGCCAATTGCTGTTGTTCCTTCAAACGCCTTTCAAGGTCAGCCTTTTCCCGGTCGGCATCCACAGCCATTTGTTCCCAAAAAGCCTGCTCGGTTTGTGCTTCCTTCAGTTTCCCCGTGACAAATTCAAGATTTTGGGCTGTCGCACGGTTTTTTTCTTGATGCTCTTGTAACGCTTTCTTTAACCTTTGAAGTTCTTCGTGCAATTCAACGCTTTGGTCTAATGGTGAGGCCGGAGGAATAAAAGGCCCTGACTGATAAGCAGGGTCGGTGAAGGTGCGGTGAAACCAGACCCCCAATTGCCAGGCCATTTTTAGCATGGTTAATGCGGTTTGATGATCCCCTTCGATGGCATGATTGGCTGTATTTCCTTGACGGCGAATTTCTCCAAAAATGAATGCAATTTCACGGGGAAGAATCCCTTGATCTTGCAGACGGTGCAGTAATTCATATTGACTTTCACCCGGGCTGCCATACGCGCCAACACGGGCAGCAACCTGCTGGGCCAATAGTTCTGCATACTGGCGGATTTTTAACAGGCAGGTATTGGGGTCTTCAGCAAAGTATTTCTCTGCCAGAATGCCCAGACGAACCAGTTGCTCATCGTATTTGAGAAGACATGCAAAGTTGGATGGTGGAAGTGATTTTGACATCATTATGCTCAGACACCCCTCTCAAACACCCGCAGCCCCCTGCCCGGCAATCCCCCATCCATCAGGGCCATGTTTTGCTGCCGGTTTTTCCGGGCGGGTGTGACCTTACGTGAGAATCTTCCTATTAATCATAGGTGAGGAAACAAAAAATGTCAACGGCGATGCAAACCGCGCCGGCCTGCTCTCCATCCTCAACCAACCCACAGCTCCAGCGGCGCGCCGCTGGAGCTGTGGAGATCCCTGCCAGACTCAATTTTTTGTTGAATACCGGGCTAATCGCTCTCGGCTTCGGGGTGACCGCTGGCGATGATATTTTCCAGCAGCGGCGTGGTCAGCGACTTGGGCCGCTCGATGGGCTTGCCCAGCGCGCGCGACCACACGGCGTGCGCCGTGAGCCCCACTGCCCGGCTCACCCCGAACAACACGGTGTAAAAATCAAATTCGCGCACCCCGTAGTGGTGTTGCAGCGTGCCGTTAATCGCGTCCACATTCGGGTAGGGGTTCTTCACCTTGCCGTTTTCTTTTAAGATGCCCGGCAGCACATCATAAATCGATTTCACCAGGTGCAGCAGGTCATCGTTGGGCAGATAGCGGTTGGCAAATTCAAGCTGGGCGGTAAAGCGCGGGTCGGTGATGCGCAGCACGGCGTGGCCGTAACCGGGAATGGTGCTGCCGTGCTTAAGCGAATCGCGCAAATACTCCACCAGCGCATCGCGGTCGGGGTTGTCTTCATATTTATCATAGAAGTGATCGCGGGTCTTGAGCAGCCAGCGCAAACATTCCTGGTTGGCCAGCCCGTGCAGCGGCCCCGCCAGGCCGTTCATCCCGGCCGAGATCGATAGATAAATATCCGACAGCGCCGAACAGACCAGGTGCGAAGCGTGCGCGCTGACATTGGCGCCCTCGTGATCGGCGTGCAACACAAAGAACAACCGCGAAAGGTCCATATAGCCGGGGTCGTTGCCCTTGCCGATCATGTGGGCAAAGTTGGCGCTCCAGTCCAGGTCGGGGTTGGGCAGCAAATAGTCGCTGCTGCGATATTTATAGTTATAGATGTAGGCCGCAATGGCGGGCAGCTTGGCGCACAGGTTCAGGCTGTCATCCAGATAATATTCCCAATATTCACCGCGCGGCAGCCGGTTGCTGTATTTGTGCGCAAATTTCGATTCGGTTTGCAGCGCCAGAATGGCCTGCGAAAAGAGGGTCATCGGGTGGGTGGTGACCGGCATGGCGTTGATCAGGCGGAACACATGCGGCGGGATGGTGCCGCGCATCTTCCACAGATTTTCAACCTCATCGGCTTCTTCGGGGGTGGGCATCTCGCCCACCATCAGCAGGTAATACAAACCGCCCATCAAAGGGAACTGCGAATTTTCAGCCCTGGGCAGCAGTTCGAGCACCTGGGGAATGGTATACCCGCGCAGCAAGACGCCCTGCTGAGGGTCGACATACGAAATATCGCTCACCCCAATTTGCACGCCGCGAATCCCGCCGAAGATCTGGTCCACCGTCACTTCGCCCACCACCGTGCTGCCATAATCCCGGCGCAGGCGCGCAATGCGTTCGCGCCATTCCGGAAGCTGTTCTGCAATTTTTTCTTTAATGCGCATGGTTCCCTCGTTCGTTAAAAAAATAGGGCCGGTCCACTTTTAACAGACGCTGCTGTGCGCTTGCCGCAAAAACAGGCGGGCCCAAAACTGGTGCTGCTTTCAATAAAACCGCGCGCCTTTTCAGGGCTGGCGGTAGCCCATCTGGCGCGAAATTTCTTGCGCCGTGCGGGTGATCACCGGGATATAAGCCGCGAAGACCGCGGGGGTAAAGCGCTGCGCCGGCCCCGAAAGCGAGATGGCCGCCGCGGGGTTTCCGGCGGCGTCAAAAATGGGCGCGGCAATGCCGGCTGCGTCGGCCTCCCACTCACCCACGCTAATGGCATAGCCCTGCGCACACACCTGCGCCAACTGGGCGCGCAGCACAACGGGGTCGGTGAGGGTGGTGGGCGTCAGGGGTTCAAACTTTGTGGCCGCCAGAATTTCTTCCCGCCGCGCGGCGGGCAAAAATGCCAGAAAAACCTTGCCAGCGCTGCCGGCATACAGCGGCAGCCGCCGCCCCACCCGCGCCACCACGCGCACATTCTGCGGGCTTTCCAGCCGCTCAATGCACAGCCGCTCGCGCCCGTCCAGAATATACAGGCTCACCGTCTCGCGCGTGCTGCGGTGCAGCTCGTGCATGGCCGGCAGCGCCAGGTTGCGCACATCCAGCGCGGCCGAATACAGCCCGGCCCAGGTCAACATCCGCGCCCCAATCGAATACAGGGCCGTGTCGGGGTCCTGCGACAGCAGCCCCAGCCCGCGCATGGCCTGCATCAAGCGCCCGGCCGCCGAAGGCGACATGCCCGTGCGCCGCGCCACCTCACGCACCCCCAGGCGCGGGGTGTCTGCCGCAAAACAATCCAATACAGCCGTTGCACGTTCCAGGGTGTTTGACAGGTCAGAGGGCATGGGTCGTCGCGATCTGTGAAATGGGGTTCAACATTATGCGGGTTCCGGCGCTGGCGCAACCCGTTTCATTTTCCGATTCACGAATTGCGTTTCTCGTCCACATTCTGTATAATGGGACAGTGTCCCGATGAATATAAAATATTATAGAAATTTATCGGGCGCCTGTCAACAACCAACCTCACTCAACCTGCGGAGGAATTTATCCCCATGACCGACCCCTCCTATTCTGCTGAAATCGCGGGCGAAGCGCTCAGCCTGCGCGGCGGCGCGCTGTTCACCCCCGAGCGGCCCATCATCCCCTTCATCGAGGGTGACGGTTCGGGCCCCGATCTGTGGCGGGCTGCCCGCCGGGTGTTGGATGCAGCCGTGCAAACGGCCTATGCCGGCCGCCGCCAGATCGCCTGGCGCGAGGTATTGGCCGGGCAAAAAGCCTTCGATCTCACCGGCTCGTGGCTGCCCGACGAAACCCTGGCCGCCCTGCGCCGCTACAGCGTGGGCATCAAAGGCCCGCTCACCACCCCGGTCGGCGAGGGCATTCGCTCGCTCAATGTTGCGCTGCGCAAATCGCTCGATCTCTACGTCTGCCTACGCCCGGTGCGCTGGTTTAAGGGGGTGCCCTCTCCCACCCGCCGCCCCGAGCGGGTGAACATGGTCATCTTTCGCGAGAACACCGAAGATCTCTACGCCGGGGCCGAATTCGCCGCCGGCGCGCCCGAAACGGTGCAGTTTCTTCAGCTGTTGCAGCAGCAGTTCCCCGCCCAGTATGAGCGCCTGCGCTTTCCGGCCAGTTCGGGGCTTAGCCTTAAGCCCGTCTCGCAAGAGGGCAGTCAGCGCCTGGTGCGCGCTGCGCTGCGCTGGGCGCTGCGCAACCACCGCCGCCGCGTCACCCTGGTGCACAAAGGCAACATCATGAAGCACACCGAAGGGGCCTTCCGCGCCTGGGGTTACGAGTTGGCCGAGCAAGAATTTTCGGGCCAGGTCTACACCGCCCGCCAGTGGGAGCGCACCCGCGCCGCGCGCGGCGAAGCCGCCGCCAATGAAGAGCAGGCGGCCGCCCTGGCCGCCGGAAAGCTGCACGTTAACGACATCATCACCGACGCGGCTTTTGAACGCACCCTCACCCACCCCGAAGATTTTGACGTGCTCGCCACCACCAACCTCAACGGCGACTATCTCTCAGACGCGCTGGCCGCCCAGGTGGGCGGCATTGGCATTGCCCCCGGCGGCAACATCAATTTTGAGACCGGCGCGGCCGTCTTCGAGGCCACCCACGGCACCGCCCCCACCCTGGCCGGCAAAGACCTGGCCAACCCCTGCTCGCTCATTCTGTCTGGCGAACTGCTGCTGCGCTATCTTGGCTGGGCCGAGGCCGCCGATGTCATCCTCCACGCCGTCGAGGCCACCATCGCCGCCCGTCAGATGACCGCCGACCTGGCCGCCCACACCGAGGGCGCCCGGTCGCTTTCCACCACCGCCTTCGCCGATGCCCTGATCCACACGATGGAGCCCTTATGAATCTTTCTCCCGCCTCGCTGACCGTTTCCGGGCGCACCTACGCCTATTACCCGCTCAACGCCATCCCCGGCCTGAACGCCGCCGGTCTGGCCCGCCTGCCCTATTCGGTGCGCGTGCTGCTCGAAGCCCTGCTGCGCAAAGCCGCCGCCGGCCGCCCGGTCGATTCAGACCTGGCCGCGCTGGCCGCCTGGCAGCCGCAGGCGGCAGCTCGCCCGCCGCTGCCCGTCTTTGTGGGGCGGGTGCTGCTGCAAGATTTTTCAGGCGTGCCCGTGCTCAACGACCTGGCCGCCATGCGCGCTGCGTCGGCCCGGCGGGGCGGCGACCCGCGGCGCATCAACCCGGTCATTCCGGTCGATCTGGTCATCGACCATTCCATTCAGGTCGATTTTGCCGGCAGCGAAGATGCCTTTGCGCGCAACACCGCCCTGGAGTTTGAGCGCAACCGCGAACGCTACGAATTTTTGCACTGGTGTCAGCAGGCCTTTGACAACCTGCGCATCCTGCCCCCTGCCGCCGGCATCGTCCACCAGGTGAACCTCGAACTGCTGGCCGGGGTGGTGCTCACCGCCGAGCGCGACGGCCAGACCTATGTCTACCCCGATACGGTGGTCGGCACCGATTCGCATACCACCATGGTCAACGGCCTGGGGGTGGTGGGCTGGGGCGTGGGCGGCATCGAAGCCGTGGCGGCCATGCTGGGCGAACCGGTCGAGATCATGCAGCCCGATGTGATCGGTCTGCGCCTCACCGGCCGCCTGCGCGAGGGCGTCACCCCCACCGATCTCACCCTCACCGTCACCCAACTGCTGCGCAAATTCGGCGTGGTCGATAAATT
The DNA here is from genome assembly GCA_964593905.1 of uncultured Anaerolineaceae bacterium. GTDB lineage: Bacteria > Chloroflexota > Anaerolineae > Anaerolineales > Anaerolineaceae > CAZQLE01. The sequence continues at coordinate 15,633 of CAZQLE010000058.1, forward strand.
CATCGAGTTCACCGGCCCCGGCGTCGAAACGCTCACCCTGGCCAGCCGCGCCATGCTCAGCAACATGGCCCCCGAAAGCGGCGCTACGCTGCTCTACTTCCCCGTCGACGACCGCACCCTCGACTATTTGCGTCTCACCGGGCGCAGCGAAGAGCAAATCGCCCTGGTCGAGGCCTACTACCGCGCCCAGGGGCTGTTCCGCACCCCCGAAAGCCCCGCGCCCGACTACACCGCCGTGCTCGAACTCGATCTCGCCAGTGTCGAGCCTTCGCTGGCGGGGCCGCGCCGTCCGCAAGACCGTGTGTCGCTGGCCGATGTTTCAACCTCGTTTGCCAGCGCGCTCACCGCGCCGCGCACCGAAAACGGCTTTGGCATCGATCCGGCCGAGATCGCGCGCCGCGTGCCGCTCAAACTGGATGCCGGCCCGGCGGTGCTCAGCCACGGCTCGGTGGTCGTGGCCGCCATCACATCGTGCACCAACACCTCAGACCCCTACGTAATGCTCGGCGCCGGGCTGCTGGCCAAAAAGGCCGTCGCCCGCGGGCTGCGCGTTAACCCGGCGGTGAAAACCAGCCTGGCCCCCGGTTCGCGCGTGGTGACCGAATATCTGCGCCGCGCCAGGCTGATGGAGCCGCTGGAGACGCTGGGCTTTCATCTGGTGGGCTACGGCTGCACCACCTGCATCGGCAATTCGGGCCCCCTGCCCGAACCCATTGTGCAGGCCGTGCGCGAGCAGAATCTGGTGGTCGGGGCGGTGCTTTCGGGCAACCGCAACTTTGAAGGCCGCGTCAGCCCGCACACCCGCGCCAACTATCTGGCCTCACCCCCGCTGGTGGTGGCCTATGCCCTGGCCGGCAGCCTGACCGTCGATCTCACCCGCGACCCCATCGGGCGCGACCCGGCCGGGCGCGCCGTATATTTGCGCGATATCTGGCCCACCAGTCAAGAGATCGAGCAAGCCCTGCACGCCAGCCTGGATGCCGCCCTGTTCCGCGCCGCCTACCAGCATCTCGACCAGTCCAACCCGGCCTGGAACGCCATCCCCGTCCGCCCCGGGCTGCTGTATGAATGGCAGGCCGATTCGACCTACCTGCAGGAACCGCCCTTCTTTGAAGACGCCGCCCCCATTCCGGCCGTCCTCAGCGGCGCGCGCGCCCTGGCCTGGCTGGGCGATTCGATCACCACCGACCATATCTCGCCCGCCGGTTCCATCGCCGTCAACAGCCCGGCCGGGCAGTATCTCAGCGGGCTGGGCTGTGCCCCGGCCGACTTTAACGCCTACGGCACCCGGCGCGGCAACGACCGGGTGATGACACGCGGCACCTTTGCCAATGTGCGCCTTAAAAACCTGCTTGTGCCCGGCGTCGAAGGCGGCCTCACCCGCCACCTGCCCGACGGCGAACCGATGAGCATCTACGCCGCCGCGCAGCGCTACCGCGCCGAGGGCGTGCCGCTGGTCATTCTGGCCGGCAAAGAATATGGCACCGGCTCCAGCCGCGACTGGGCCGCCAAGGGTGTGCGCCTGCTGGGCGTGCGCGCCGTGCTGGCCGAATCGTACGAGCGCATTCACCGCTCCAACCTGGCCGGGATGGGCGTTCTGCCCCTCCAGTTTCTGCCCGGCCAGAACGCCGCCAGCCTGGGGCTGAGCGGTGAAGAGCTGTTCGACCTGACCCTGCCCGCCGCCCTCACTCCCGGCGCGCGCGTGGTGGTCACCGCCCGCAGCGCCGGCGGCCGCGAAACGCGCTTCGAGACCCTGCTGCGTCTCGACACCGCCAACGAGCTCACCTATCTGGCCGACGGCGGAATTTTGAACACGGTTTTGAAGGGCATGTAACGGCGCACCCTCACCTGCTGCCGTCCATGCCCTTGCAGACAAAAGGGGCTGAGCCACCGGGTTCAGTCCCTTTTTTGCAGCCTGGGTTCCCAAATCTTCACCCAGTCTTCACCCTGCCTTTACAAAACCTTCATAATCTGCGGGTATAAACAGACTATCAAACCGTTTTACAGGAGATGAAACACATGAACAAAGTTCTTTACCTTTTGATTGGCGCCGTTCTCGGCGCGGTGCTGCTTGGGCTCACCGTGACCGCGTTTGCTCAAACCCCGCAGCCGGCTCAACCCGATTCAACCGCCCCCTGGGGCATGATGGGCCAGGGCCGCGGCCGCATGGGCGGCCAGGGTAATTTTGGCGGCGGCATGATGGGCCGCGATTTCAACCGCGCAGATGGCGAATTTGGTCCCATGCACGATACGATGGTGGCCGCCCTCGCCCCGGCGCTCAAGCTCTCGGTTGATGAGCTGAACACAAAACTGGCTGCCGGCCAGAGCATGGCCCAGATCGCCGACGAACAGGGCCTGACCGCTGAAGAATTCACGGCCGCCATGACCGCCGCCCACACTCAGGCCCTCGAACAGGCCGTGGCCGACGGCACGCTCACCCAGGAGCAGGCCGACTGGATGCAGCAGCGCATGGGCGGGCGCGGTGGCATGATGGGCCGCGGCGGCCGCAGCGGCTGCCCGATGCTGCCCACTGACAGCGACGACCTCTAAACCCGGTTCTTAAAAAAAACACCCGCCCCCCGAAGGCAAAACCTTTCCGGGGGGCGGGTGCAATTTTCACCGCGCAATACGCAATTCACGGCCCTTTATTCACTTCTAACCGCTCACTTTTCCTTATAATAGACTCATGCCCACACCCCGAATTCTGATCGTCGATGATGAACCCGGCATCCGCAGCCTGGTGGCCGCCTATCTGCGCCAGGAACAGTACACCGTGTATGAGGCCGAAGACGGCCCGGCAGCCCTTAAGGCCGCCCGCGCCTTCCGCCCCGACCTGATCGTGCTCGATCTGATGCTGCCCGGCATCGACGGCATCGAAGTGCTCACCCAACTGCGCCGCGAAAGCGATGTGTATGTCATCATGCTCACCGCGCGCAGCGAAGAGACCGATAAAGTGGTCGGCCTGACCGTGGGCGCCGATGACTATGTCACCAAGCCCTTTAGCCCCCGCGAGCTGACCGCGCGCATCAAGGCCGCCCTGCGCCGCCTGCGGTCTTCTGCCACGGCCCAGCCCGAAGTGATCGCCTTTCGCCGTCTGACCGTTAACCTCTCGGCCCGCGAGGCCGCCGTCGACGACCGCCCGCTCGACCTGACCCCCATCGAATTCGAGCTGCTGCGCGTGCTGGCCGAACACCGCAATATGGTGCTCACCCGCGAGCAGTTGGTTGAAAAAGTGTGGGGCTACGACTATTATGGCGACGCGCGCACCGTGGATGTGCATATCGGCCATCTGCGCGCCAAAATGGGCGTAGACCTGATCGCCACCGTGCGCGGCGCCGGTTATCGCCTGGTGGATGACCCCCTCTAAAAAAAGCCCATGCTAAACTTTTTTCGCCGTAATCTTTTTCTGAAATTATTTCTGTCGTATCTGCTGGTGATCTTGCTGGGCATCGGCATTCTGTTTGCCATCGTGCGCCTCTCGCTCCCGGCCGGGTTAAACCGCCATCAAAACGAGATGCAGCAAATGATGGGCATGGGCATGGGCGGCGTGGGGCGCGGCATGGGGGCCCAGTTGTTTGGGCTGCTCAATGCCATCGTCAACGACGCGGTGTTGGCCGCCGCCGCCGCCGCGGCGCTGGCCGCCGCCGGGGTGAGCGCCTTTGTCAGCTACCGCATCACCCGCCCGCTAAAACACCTCTCTGCCGCCGCACAAC
>CAZQLE010000059.1:0-19149 GCA_964593905.1 uncultured Anaerolineaceae bacterium
GAGCCGAACTCATCGCTTTCAGATACCGAAACCGAACGGCTGTTTGAAGTGATTGCCAGGTTGAAAGAACGCAATGTGTCCATCATCTATGTCTCGCACAAAATTGAAGAGGTGCTGCGCATTTCAGACCGCATCACTGCTTTCCGCGACGGCGCTTATGTGGGCACCATCGACAAAGCCGATGCCAATGTGGGCAAGATCATTCAGATGATGGTGGGCCGCGAGCTGTTGATCGAGCATATGGAACGGGGCACCAAACCGGGCGATGTGCGCCTTGAAGTGCGCCGGTTGAGCGGGACGCGTTTTAAAGATGTCAGCTTTGATGTGCGCGTGGGCGAGATTGTGGGCATGGCCGGGCTGGTGGGCGCCGGACGCAGTGAGGTGGCGCGGGCCATCTTCGGCGCCGAACCGCGCACCGGCGGCGAAATCTTGCTGAATGGCAAACCGGTCAACTTCAAATCGCCTTCCGACGCAATCAACAATGGCATCTCAATGCTGCAAGAAGACCGGAAAAACCTGTCTCTTTTTATAGAACTCACCATTCTGCAAAACATGTCGATGGCAAATCTGCCGCGCATGGCCACCGGCGGCGTAATCAATGGTCAGACGGTCAACGCGGTGGCCGAGGAATTTATCAGAAGCCTGAATATCAAACTGGCCTCGCTGCAAAACCCGGTCAGCAGCCTTTCGGGCGGCAACCAGCAAAAGACCATCATCGCGCGCTGGCTGGCGACCAACCCCAAAGTGTTAATTCTGGACGAACCGACCCACGGCGTGGATGTGGGCGCCAAGAGCGAAATTTATCAGTTGATCCGTGACCTGGCCGATAAGGGCATGAGCATTCTGCTAATCTCTTCCGAACTGCCCGAAATTCTGGCCATGGCCGACCGGGTGGTGGTGCTGCACGAGGGGCGTGTGACCGGCACCCTCAACCACGATGAATGCAGCGAAGACCTGATCATGTCTTATGCCACAGGTTTGGCCGGCCGCGAGCCTGTTGCACAGGGGTAAACAAGGATGGCAACCATGAGCTGTACCATTCGTGAACAAAATTTTCGAGGTTGGGACGCGCTAACCCTGAGCAACGGGTTAATTGACCTGACCGCCGTGCCGGTCATTGGCGGGCGGGTGATGGCTTACAACTTGGATGGTTTCCCCTACCTGTTTGTTGATCGCAGCCTGGCCGGCAAGCTCTTTACCCCCGAAGAACACATGGGCGATGGCTCAATGCCCAACTGGAAAAACTACGGCGGCGATAAGACCTGGCCCTCACCCCAGGGCTGGAGCGGATCGCATGAATGGCCCGGACCGCCGGATGCCGTGCTCGATTCGGGTCATTACAGCGTTACCGCGCGGGCAGAAAACCCCGACGGCACCGCCGAGTTGGAGCTGACCAGCCCGCCAGATGCCGAACGCACCGGAATTCAAATTGTGCGCCGGTTTAAAATCTACCCCGGCAGCACCCGTGTGACCCAGACCCTGACCTTTCACAACATCTCGCACCGCACGGTGCGCTGGAGCATCTGGGATGTGAACCAGTTGAACGGCGAGCGCCGCACCCCCGCTGGCGGGGTGGAGCTGGAACCCACCTGCGCCATCACCACCCGTTTAAACCCGGCCAGCAAGTTCCCGCGCGGGTTTAACGTCATGTTTGGCAATGAACACAACCCGCAGTGGCAGGCCGATCTCGAAACAGGTCTGTTCACCGCACAGTATCAGTGGGAAATTGGCAAAGTAGGTCTGGACAGCACCTGCGGTTGGATCGGCTTCAGCAACGCGGCGCAGGGCTATGCCATGTCTGAACAGTATCAATATCAGCCCGGTGAAGTCTACCCCGACCAGGGCGTGACCGTGGAATGTTGGACGGTCGGGCGCGGGCGTGTATCGGGCTTGAATTATGAAGGCAGCGGCATTTACCTGATGGAAGTGGAAGTGCTCAGCCCATTTTATACCTTTGCCCCCGGCGAAAGCCGCACCTTTGTCATCGAATGGGGCGCGTGCCGCCTGAACGGCAAGGTGATCGACGCCGGGCCGGGCGGGCTGTGGAGCAAACCCCTGACGGTGGAACGCAGCGGCCGCAGCGCACATCTCAGCGGCGCAGCCGGTGTGTTTGACCCCGGTGAACTGCTGGTGGTGAGCTATGACGCCGCCGGAACGGTTTGCGCCGAGGTAAACCTGGGGGGGGTGTCGCCGCTAACCGCGCTGACGCTGGATACGACCGTTGAACTGCCCGAAGCGGCCGTCTCGCTGGCGCTGATGGTGCAAACCGCGCGCGGTGCTGGCCGCCAGTTGGCCGCCGCAAAGCTATAACCGGGAGGGAACAGGCATGAGATCGACCCGTCAACTTCAATTCTTACGTCCTGAACAAATTCTGGCCGAGCAGCAGCGCTGCCCGCTGGTTTACCTGCCGCTGGGCCCGCTGGAATGGCACGGTCCGCACCTGCCGCTGGGGGTTGACCCATTAAACGCCGAGAACGCGGCCTGCCTGGCCGCTGAAAAAACGGGCGGGCTGGTAACCCCCACCCTTTACTGGGGCACCGAGCGCGAGCGCACCCCCGAAGTGTTGGACTGGATGGGCCTGACGCCCGACCAGTATGTGGTGGGCATGGATTTTGCCACCAACAGCCTGCCTTCGGCCTATGCCCCCGAAGAAATGTTTGCCCTGGTGGTGCGCGAACTGTTGAACCAGATGGCCCGCCTGGGTTTTCGGATGGCGGTGCTGGTCAGCGGACATGGCGCAACCAATCATCTGGCCGTGTTAGACCGGCTGGCCGCCGAATTTAACGCGCACGGCCGGCTGCGCGTAACGGTGGTGCTGCCATTTGTCACCGCCGCAGACGGGGTAATGCACGTCGGTCACGCTTCGCGGATCGAGACCGCGGTGACACAGGCGTTGTATGCCGGAACCGTAAAAATGGATGCTTTACCGGCACAACCGCAACCGCTGCGCAGCGCTGATTACGCAGTGGTCGATTATGCCGCTTTTCTGGGTCAACCAACACCAGAACGAACAATTCGCAGCGATGATGACCCGCGCGATGCCACCCCGCAGGAAGGGCAGCAAGTGATTTTGCAAGCAGTGGATCAAATCGTACAAAAAGTATTGCTTTTCATACAAATCAATTCCAGCCAGGAGGATTCAGATGTCTGATCTATATCAACCAAAACCGGAGCACAAGTTTACCTTTGGTCTATGGACCGTCGGCAGCAGCGGGCGCGACCCGTTTGGAGATCCTGTACGCAAATCCAAACAGCCGCATGAACTGGTCCATTTACTGGGTGAAGTTGGCGCCTACGGGGTGAATTTTCATGATAACGACCTGATCCCGTTCAACGCCACCCCGGCCGAACGCGAAGAGATCTTAAAGAACTTTAAAAAGGCGCTGGCCGATACCGGCCTGGTGGTGCCCATGGCAACCACCAACCTGTTTGGCCACCCCATCTTCAAAGACGGCGCCTTTACCTCCAACGACCCCAAAGTGCGCGCCTTTGCCATTCAAAAGGTTCTGCGCGCCATGGACCTGGGCGCAGAACTGGGCGCGAAGATCTTTGTCTTCTGGGGCGGCCGTGAGGGCGTTGAATCAGACGCCACCAAGAACCCGCTGGATGGCATCAAACACTTCCGCGAAGCGCTGAACTTCTTCTGTGAATATTCAACAGACAACAAACTGGGCTACAAATTTGCCCTCGAAGCCAAACCCAACGAACCGCGCGGCGATCTATACTTCCCGACCACCGGCTCTTACCTGGGCTTTATCGAGACCCTCGACCACCCCGAAATGGTGGGCGTGAACCCCGAAGTGGCGCACGAGATGATGGCCGGCCTGAACTTTATGCACGCTGTGGCCCAGGCCTGGGATGCAGGCAAACTGTTCCACATCGATCTGAACGACCAGAATTATGCCCGCTATGATCAAGATTATCGCTTTGGCCTGCAGAACCTCAAGCAGTCCTTCTTCCTGGTCAAGTTCCTCGAAGAAGTGGGCTATCAGGGCAGCCGCCACTTTGATGCGCACGCGCTGCGCACCGAAGATTATGAAGGCGTAAAAGACTTTGCCCGCGGCTGCATGCGCAGCTACCTGATCTTTAAAGAAAAAGCTGCCCGCTGGGCTGCCGATGCCGAAATTCAGGCCCTGTTGGCCGAGATCAAGGCCGATGACGGCTCGATGGACCGCTTCTTCGGCGCTTACAGCAAAGAAAAAGCCGCCGCGCTGAAAGCCACCTCCTTCGATGCAGATGCCATCGCCGCCCGGGGTTTGAAATATGAACGGCTCGACCAGTTGACCAACGAGGTCTTGCTCGGAATTCGCTAATCGCTGGATGTTTCGCCTGGGGCGCGCCGTTTTTTTCTTTTTCACGGCGCGCCCCACTTCAAATGGAGGGTACGCATGCACACCAGGCTCTTTTTGGGAATTGACGTTTCGACCACCAGTGTAAAAGCCCTGCTTATGGATGAACAGGGGACGGTGATCAGCACGGCTGTGACCGAACAGGATTTTGACTCGCCACACCCGCTGTGGGCCGAACAAGACCCGGCCATGTGGTGGACCCATACCCGGCGCAGCATTGCGGCCGCACTGCAACAGGCCGGAGTGACCGGAGAACAGGTCGCCGCGGTTGGGATGACCGGACAGATGCACGGCCTGGTGCTGCTGGATGCGCAGGGCAGGGTGCTGCGCCCTTCAATTTTATGGAACGATCAGCGCACCGCCGTGCAGTGCGAAGAGATCACCCGGCTGGTGGGCGCCCAGCGGCTGATCGACATCACCGGCAACAAAGCGCTGACCGGTTTTACCGCCCCCAAAATTCTGTGGGTGCGTGAAAACGAGCCCGAAGTGTATGCCCGCACCGCGCATATTTTGCTGCCCAAAGATTATGTGCGCTGGTGCATGACCGGTGAGTTTGCGGTGGATAAAGCCGACGGCGCCGGAACAATTTTATTTGACCTCAAACTGCGCGATTGGTCACCCGATGTACTCGCCGCGCTGGATATCCCCCGTGAATGGCTGCCCAGAACCTTTGAAGGCCCTGAAGTAACCGGGGTGATCACCCCGGCTGCGGCTGAAGCCACCGGTCTGAAGGCCGGCACACCCGTAATGGGCGGCGGCGGCGATCAGGCTGCCCAGGCAGTGGGGGTGGGGGCCATTCGCCCCGGCATTCTAGCGCTCACCCTGGGGACCTCGGGGGTGGTGTTTGCCTCCACCGGCGGCCCATTTGTAGAAAAAGAAGGCCGTTTGCACGCTTTCTGCCATTCGGTGCCCGACACCTGGCATTTGATGGGGGTAATGCTTTCAGCCGCGGGCTCGCTAAAATGGTACCGCGACACCCTCGCGCCGGGCACGGCTTATGATGATTTGCTGGCCCCCACGGCGGCCGTCCCGGTCGGGTGTGAAGGGCTGGTCTTTCTGCCCTACCTGACCGGCGAGCGCACCCCCTACCCCGACCCATTGGCGCGCGGCGCCTTTGTGGGGCTGACCGTGCGGCACAGCGCGGCGCACATGACCCGCGCCGTATTGGAAGGCGTGGCTTTTGGCCTGCGCGACAGCCTGGAGCTGGTGTTGGCGGCCGGGCTTGGCGCTGTAGACCAGGTGCGCGCCTCGGGCGGCGGGGTCAAAAGCCCAATCTGGCGCCAGATTCTGGCAGATGTGATGGGGGTAGAATTAGTCACCGTCAACACCACCGAAGGCGCCGCCTATGGTTCGGCGCTGCTGGCCGGGGTGGGTTCGGGCGTATGGTCCTCGGTGGCCGAAGCCTGCGACGCCACCATTCGGGTCACATCCACCACAACCCCGCAGCCGGCCGGCGTGGCGACGTATCAGAAGGTCTACCCACTGTATCAAATGCTCTATCCCCAGCTCAAGCCGGCGTTCGAAGCGGCGGCGCGGCTATAACCTGTGGAGGTAAAAAAGATGAATTCACGTGAACGATTGGAAATGGCCCTTAATCATCAAGAGCCGGATTATATCCCCTCAGATTTGGGCGCAACCGTTTTGACCAGCATCAACACCGCTTCTTACCGCCGGCTGCGCAAGCTTCTGGGTCTGCCCGCGGTGGAACTGCGCCTTTCGGATCTGGTGCAGCAGATTGTGGTGGTGGATGATGATGTGCGCGATCGGTTCAAGGTGGACGTGCGCGACGTGGCCCCCCGCTCATCGGCCACCTTTCGCATTGAAATTAAAGACGATATGGACCGCTACACCTACTTCTATGATGAATGGGGCATTGGCTGGAAGATGCCCAAAGACGGCGGTTTTTATTATGACATGTTCCATCACCCACTGGCGGGGGATATCACCAAAGCCGATATTGATCGCTACCCCTGGCCCGACCCGACTGACCCGGCCCGTTTTGTGGGGCTGCGCGAGCGCGCCCGCTACGCCGCCGAGGTGGAGCAGCAGGGTGTGATTCTGGGCGGCCTGAGCGCCGGAATTATGGAAATGGCGGCCTGGATGCGCGGTTTTGCCGATTATTTCCGCGATTTTGCCAACAACACCGAGCTGATGGAATATTTTCTGGATAAGGTCGTTGAATTAAAGATGGCCTACTGGGAGCGCGCCCTGGCCGAAGCGGGCGACTATGTCAGCGCGGTGGTTGAGGCAGACGATATGGCCGGGCAGAATGACATGCTCATCTCACCGCGCATGTACCGCAAGATCGTTAAACCGCGCCACAAAAAGCTGTTTGACTTTATTAAGTCGCGCAGCCGCGCCAAAGTCTTCTTCCACTCTTGCGGCTCAGTGCGCAAGGTGATCCCCGATTTTATCGAAGCCGGGGTCGATGCCCTCAACCCGGTGCAGGTCAGCGCCACCGGGATGGATTCGGCCGAATTGAAACGCGAATACGGCAAGGATATCACCTTCTGGGGCGGAGCAGTGGATACACAGCATGTGCTGGGCAAAGGCAGTGTGCAGGATGTGGTCGACGACGTGCGCCGGCGCATTGATGACCTGGCCCCCGGCGGCGGTTTTGTGTTTGCTGCGGTGCACAACATTCAGGCCGATGTTCCGCCCGAAAATGTAAAAGCAATGTGGGATACCCTGCGCGAGTACGGGATTTATCAAAAATAGTGGTCGCATGTCGTTCTCCGGGGTCTGGACGGTTTCGTCCAGACCCCGGAGGTAAGTTTTTGCAGACGGGCAGGACAGTCTGTTTTTTCTTGACAACGCTGTCATGTCTTGTTATACTATCAACAGTTCCCAAGTGTAAGTAGTCATTTAATAAACAGAGCAGTAAGCGGTTCATAGCCTCCTTGCGCCCAGTTTGGCTCGCCCGGAGCGCGCCGCATGGAAAATATCCACCTCAAGGAGAATCTAACAATGGATGAAAAAATGAAGGCTATTTATGAGGCCATCCTCGAAGGCGACCGCGAATTGGTGAAATCGAATGTTCGCGTGGCCCTGGATGCTGGTGTGAATGCTTCTGCCTTAATGGATACGATGACCGGCGCGATGGGCGAAGTTGGCCGCCTGTTTGAAGAGGGCGAATATTTTGTGCCCGAAATGCTGGTGGCTGCCCGCGCCATGCAGGAAGGCATGGAGATCCTCAAGCCTCATCTGCTCGATTCGAACATCAAAGCCGCCGGATTAATTGTGGCCGGAACCGTCAAGGGTGACCTGCACGATATCGGCAAAAACCTGGTGTGCATGATGCTCGAAGGCGCCGGTTTTGAGGTGATTGACCTGGGCGCAGACGTGGACCCCGACAAATTCGTCAGCGCCGTGCGTGAGCACAAACCCAACATCATCGCCATGTCGGCCCTGCTGACCACCACCATGCCCAACATGAAAGTCACCATCGACGCCCTCCAGGCAGCCGGGCTGCGCGAACAGGTAAAGGTGATGATCGGCGGCGCGCCGGTGACCGATGCCTACTGCCAGCAGATTGGCGCCAACGGCTATTCTCCCGATGCCAGCCGCGCAGTAAAACTGGCCAAATCACTGGTGGCATAACCCCTTTTTTGTGATCAAACCCATCGGGCCGCTGAATTTGAGCGGCCCGATGATTTTTTAACCCGACAGGAATGTTGAGTTTCGCCCAGGCCATGACACGAACACAACCCTGGTGTCATTCTGAGCCGCTGCGCCATGCACCGCGGGTGCGCAGCGCGCGAAGAAGCTCAGCCTGACGGGCCATCATAAAAGCCCCGCGGGATTATAATAATAAAAACCATCGCATTGCGAATCACCCCGGCGAGGGAAAAATGACCACCTACGTAGGGCCACGACACTATTCAAACCGGCCGCATTTTTTGGATGCGCTCGACCAACTGCCTGAATCGTTGCGCGCTCAGGCAGAAAGTCATCTGCCTGGCAGCCAGGTCGTTGAATATATCTTTGTGGTGCCGCCCGAATCGTACCGGCGCGGGTATCGTTTTCGAATGCTGCCGCGCCGGGTGCTGATTTTTACCCCGCGGGGCCTTCTCTATCTGGCCGAATCCACAAAACCGGGCATTCCGGGCGACAGCCGCTGGATGAATGTGGAGGATATCCTGCTGATCAAGCTGAGCCTGATCTTAATCTACGGCCGGCTGGAGATCTGGGGCTGCCAAAGTGGGCAGGTCGCAAAAATCGACCTGGAATACAACACGGTCATTCAACCGCGCTTTACCCCGGTTCTGCAAAAACTCATCCGCAAGACCTGGCCCAAAGAAACACCCGCCAGCGCGAGCATGACGGGTGATCCAGACTTTCGCAATTTTGTGAACACTTCCTACAGCTTTTATAACGGCTTAAAAGTGATCGCCCTGCAACCCGATGAACAAGTCCTCGGTCACCTGTATCAGCCTGAAATCAGCGAGCCCCGGCTGAGGTATCTAAAGAAAAAAATCCATCCCAAAACGGTGTTCGCACTGACAGACAAACAGATCGTACTGCTGCAAGAAGACCTGGCATTTCGCAAGCACTATGAATGGATCTTCACCTTTTGCCCGCTGCAGCGTGTGGCCGCAATGGAAGAGACCGCCAGCGGCGACTGGCAAAAGCTATCCATTCGCCTGGCCCCCGCTGCGGCAAACATGCAAATTGACCTGCTGCTTACCGCCGAGAATGCGCGCAAATGTGTTGATCTCTGGCAGGTGCAAAGGCCCGCAGCCGAAATGGTCCGCTAACCCCCCAGGCGCTCAAACAAAACCAACCCGGTCGACAGGGTAAGGGTCACCACCACCAGCAGCAAATCCAGCGGGTGGAATTGCACATCTTTAACATAAGTGCGGGTCGGGTAACAGCCAAAGGCGCGGCATTCCAGCGAGGTGGCGGTGGTCTCGGCCTTGCGCAGGCCGTTGATCAACACGGTGAAGATATAACGCTGCCAGAGCTTAAAGCGGTGTTTCAGCCCCGAACTGGCCGCCCGCCCGCGGATGGAGTGGGCAGCGCGCACGGCATCCACCTCACGCTGAATGAGCGGCAAAAAGCGCAGCGCCAGGAATACGGCAAATGCGCCGCGGTAAGGCACCCCGGCTTTGGTCAGCGAAACCATCAGATCGCGCGTATCGGTGGTCCAGATCAAAATAAAGCTGGTCAACACCACCACCGACAGGCGAAAGAAGAAAATGGGGCCTTGCAGCAGGCCGTTATCGGTGATGGTCAGGGGTCCCAGTTGAAAGACCGGGTTGCCCGGATCGGCAAAGAAATGAAAGCACATCAACAGCAGCCCCAGACCAATGATGATCTTGCTGCTGTCAAGAATTTGCCGCAAGGGAATGCGTCCGGCGATGACAGCCGTTAACAACAGCGCCACAAACATCACCGCCCCGCTCAGCGGAGTCTGATAGATGAACAGGCCGGCCGCCACAATAAAGACCCAGACCAGCTTCACCAACGGATAAATTCGATTCAGCAGCGAGCCGCGGTCGGTAAAAACCAGGCTGTGTTCACTGGTTGCCATGTGCGTTCTCCTCAGAAACCGTATATTCGAGCGCGTCCAGGAAATCGGTGGTGGTGCGAATGGCGCAGCACACACAGCCGCCGTCATTCTGATAGGCCTTAAGCAGTTCCTGCAGCAATGTGGGGCGCAGGTTGGCTGAATGGAGCATCTCTTCAGAACAAAACAGGTTGGCCGGGTCGCCTTCGTACAAAATCTGGCCTTCGGCCATCACCAGCACCCGCCCGGCATACTCTTGCACCAGGCGCATATCATGGGTGATCATCACCACGGTCACCCCCTGCGCGCGGATGCGCTCCATCAGCGCCATCAGCGTCTGGGTCATTTCCTTATCCTGGCCGTAGGTGGGCTCATCGACCAGCAGAATTTGCGGGTTACAGACCAGCATGGTGGCCACCCCCAGGCGGCGTTTCTTCCCGGCCGAGAGCGCAAAGGGGTGGGTTTTGGCAAACCCTTGCAGTTCCAGGCGCTCCAGCCAGTCTTCCACCTGACGCTTAACTTCCACGGGGTCATCAATGCCGCGGGTGAGCAGCGAGTAGGCAATTTCATCGTAGGCCGTATCGGTCAAAAACTGGTGCTCGGGGTTCTGAAAAACCAGGGCAATATGCTCTGCCAGCGCCTCAACCTTCCAGGCCTGCGCCGGGCGGCCAAACAGTTCCAACCGGCCCACCTGGGGTTTTTGCAGACCGACCATTAACTTCGCCAGGGTGCTTTTGCCTGCGCCGTTGCGGCCGATGATGGCCAGCATCTCACCGGGATAGACGCTGAAAGAGACGCCTTTCAAGGCCTTGTAGCCGTTGTTATAGGTATATTCCAGATCGGTTGCGGCGATGAGTGTTTTTTCGGCGGCAGAAATGCCCACAGCAGCGCGGTCTTCGTTTTTGCTTTTTAGTTCACCGCTCAGTAGTTGGTGCTGGCGCAAAACAGCCAGCGTTTCTTCAACCGTAATGGGAATGCGTTCGAGAGACAGATTAAACCGCGTTTTTAGCGCGATGCCAATTTCAACGGTTTCGGGCAGCCAGATGCCCAGGCGCTTGAACATATCTTCACCGTAGGCTTGCAGCACCGGCTGCACGGCCCCGGCGGCCAGGATTCTGCCCTCCTCCAACACCAGCAGTTGGTCGGCAGAAGAGAGGATGAAATCATCCAGTTCGCGGGTCACCAGCAAAATGGTCATGCCCTGATCGCGCAAGCTCAAGATGAGTTCATGCACGCTGCGGGTGGCCAGGGGGTCGAGGTTGGCGGTGGGTTCATCCAACACAATCATGCGCGGGTTCATCGCCAGAATGACAGCCAGGCCCAGTTTTTGAATCTGACCACCCGAGAGATTCCAGACCAGGTTGTTGCGCTGCGGGGTCAGTTGAATTTCTTGCAGCAGGTCATTAACCCGCTGTGAAATTTCGCTGGCGTCTCGTTTCAGGTTTTCAGGCCCAAAAGCAATTTCATCTTCCACATACAGGGTGGCAAACATGGTTTCGGGATCTTGCAGCATATGCCCCACGGTCTGCGACAGGTTCTTCACCGCCAGATCGCGGGTGTCTTTGCCATCCACAAAGACAGTTCCTTCCATTTTTCCACCCAGAAGATGGGGAATCTCGCCGTTAAACAGGCTGCACAGGGTCGATTTTCCACTGCCGCCCGGCCCAACCAGAACGTTGATGGTATTGGGATGGATCTCGAATGAGATCCCGTTGAGGGTGGGGGTTTCCTGGTTCCAGTGGGTATAAAAAACGTTTTCAGCCTTGATGAGGGGTTCTTGCAAATCCAGGGTCATTTGAGTTTTACCAATCATTGTAACAACTTAGACACCGCAAAAATCACACCTGCTGCCCAGGTCATTACCAGTCATCTGCTATTGGAAATGCCGAAGTACCGATGATGGTTTTCTTCACCCCCGGATGGAAATATACCAGGGGTGAAGAAAAATTCGATAAAAAATCAGCTAACTCGCCGACCGAATCAACCCGGTGGCGGCAATGGCTTTGGATAAATAGTAGCCCAGCAGACCGCTCAAAATCGATCCCGAAACCAGGTTAACCGGGATCGCCATCCAGACATCCTTGGCCGTGGCGGGGTCCCAGCCATACAGAACCGAAGACCAGACGGTGCCAAACTGAGAGGCGGCAGCGCCAGCCATCATCGCCGGCAGCAGGCCAAATTTGGCATAACCGCACAGCGCCATTACCATTTCGATGCCAAGGCCCTGGGTGATGCCCCAGCCCAGCGTGCCCACACCGGCAGCGTTGCCGAGCAAAATTTCAGTGGTGGCTTCGATGATGCCCACAATGAGCGCCGTGCCGGGTTTGCGCACCAGCCACATGGCGAGGATATAAGCCCACATAAAGGCGCCCTGCAGCAGCGCGCCACCCAGCGGGCCCAGAGATGTATTCAACAGATACCAGAGGTTGCCCACCCCGGTATTCACCACACCGGTGATGGCAGCGATGACCGCAATAATGACGATGTCGCGGGTCGTATAATTAAAATTCCAGCCAGATTTTTGTGTGTTTGCCATGATTGTCTCCAAAAAACAGGTTTAAGATGAATTTATTTTCCAAAAAAGCGCGCAACTAACCCGAGTACGACCACAATTGCAATATTAACCAGGATATATGCCAGCACAGTAATCACCTCCTTTTGGGTAAAGATGAAAAAAATTTAAGTTCGAATCCAGTATTTATCGAACCATTAATCC
Organism: uncultured Anaerolineaceae bacterium; assembly: GCA_964593905.1. Taxonomy (GTDB): domain Bacteria; phylum Chloroflexota; class Anaerolineae; order Anaerolineales; family Anaerolineaceae; genus CAZQLE01. The sequence goes on from CAZQLE010000059.1 coordinate 12,575, forward strand.
CAATTCGCGCACCTCGGCTTTAACCTGATCATACAGCGCCTGCCATTCGGGCGTCGGGCGCAGGGTTTGCAGATCATACACATGGTCAAAACGCTGACCGGGGTTACCGCCCGGCAGCGCAAAGATGCTTTCATAGCGATCCAGCAATTTTTGAATCAACGCTTCGGCCTGAGTCAGATCCAACCCCTGGCGGGTCACGGCGTGGCCCACCTCACCCATCCAGCGCGCCTCAAGCCCCGAGCAGTTTGGCTGCCCGCCATCGGCCGAGCCCACACCCTCAAGATGCCCGCCGCTGACCGTGATAGCAATGGCGTTGGCGGCCACTTCGTAGAGCAGTTCGCGGGTGCCCGCACCCGACTTGGGATAGATATCTGAGACGATGATGCACGGCGCATTGCGCGCAAAGGCCTGTTCCACCGCGCCCTGAACCCACATTACATTGCGGGTGGAGGTGGCAACATGGCGGATATGGATCGGGTGCAGCAGGTGATAATCGGCCTGACAAACGTGGTTGGCCAGAATAAATGAAGCCGCCTGCACCACCGCCGCGCCGGGGCCGTCGCCGGCCAACCCGCCGACCATCACGGTTGCCAGTGAGGCGTTGCGCATCCCGGCTTCCACCGCGTTGGCAGCGCGGCACATATTATCCTGATCGATAATCAACTCGTTAAACATCGCCACCAGATGCGAATCGCACGGACGAAGATAATCGGGGTGCGCGGCGGCCAGATCGCCCAGCGAAGAGACCGCGCTTTGCGCTGCCAGCATCCCTGTGCCGGGGCGGCCCAGGCGGCGCAGCCCTTCGCGCAACAGGCGCAGTTCGCGGCGCACTGCATAAACCTCGCTGGGAGCGCCGGTTTCCACCGGGCGGCCATCCACGGTGACCACCGAGCCACAGGTGATCATATCCACCACCGGTTCCTGCATCCAGCTCATCACCATCGGCTGAAACAATTCTTCGGGGGTGGGCACACCAGGGTTGCCGGCCCACACCAGCGGCGCACGAGAATCACAGATCTGGCGGGCAACCAGCGTGCGCGCATCTTTGCCTTCGCCCATCACCAGGGTGCGTGGCGCGCTGTCCAATCCCTGCTCCAGTTCAGAGCGATCAAAGCGGATCACCCGCTCGGTGTTCATGCAATACACCCCGGTATTGACCGCCAGTTCCAGCGCGGCTTCAAAAATCCGGTCGACCAGCGCCGGGTCATTGGGCACCACGCTGCGTTTATCCCAGCTCAGATCATATTTTTTGACAATTTTTTTGGTCGGAAGGACCACATATTCCATATCCCAGTCGGCTTTTTTGACCTGTGGTCCGGTCTTTGAACGGTCAATGATATCCAGATAAGAATAAATCATGCGAATCTGTCTCCAGTGTTTCTTTAATGAAATGGCATGAGCCCGGTTGATACCGGTTTGGAACCGTTTGCAGTTCCATGCAAATCAAATGAAAAAGGTCAACCGGAAAAGCGCGTTTTTTCACTGCGCTCCGGGTCAGCCTTATTGTGCCCAATCTAAAAACATCTGGCCCCGTGCTTTTCGCATGGCGCTTACCCGTTGCCGGGTTGGTCTTGTGCTGCCTGAAAGACAATTGGATTTTTCAGGGATATACATCCCGTTATGTCAATATAACATTCGGATTAACGAAAGTCAATCAGAAATCGGGACAAAATAGAAAAAAACCATGTTTGCCAACCCGCGCCCGCGCCGGGCAAAATCATCTCTCTCCGCCTAAAGACCGCTGCTTAAGGCCCCCAGCGCGCGGGCAGCAATGATCACCACCATCACCACCGAATGAAAGATATCCAGGCTGACCAGCATTTTCGCGCGCCGTGAGAGCACCTGGGTATCAGAATAGGGGCTGAAGGTGGCGCTGGTGGTGAAGGAGATAAAGAAGTAATCAAACAGGTTGGGCCGCCAGTTCTCATAATCTTTAACCACCGTGGAATACTGGGGAAAGCAAAAATCAAGCGGCCTGCCAAACCCGCTGCGGCGGCGGTCATAATTATCCGAGTCGAGCAGCCAGTACCAGATGGTGAACACGATCACGTTCAAAATCCAGATCACCCCGGCATCGCGCAGCAGCGTAACACCCGCATTGGGGCCTTCGCGGAAAAAGATGTTCAGAAACAGTGCCAGCACCGTCAACGAGAGCACCCCGGTGGCATAGGCCAAAAACAGAATGATAATTGCCCGATAGATGCGCGGGCGACCTGCCAGCCAGAAGATGATCACCAGAATCACCAGACCAACCAGCAGCCAGTTTAGCTGAAACGACAACACCGGAATGGTGGACCCCAGCCAGGGCAGCGCAAGCGCTTGGATCACGGGGCCAAAGACACGATCACTGGCATAAGTCTCAATAAAGCTTTCCAGCAGCGCAATGAAAATGAGCATCAAGATAACCGGGATTCGTTTTTTGCGGTCAGCGATCCATTCGCGGGTGGTCTGGGGAGATAAATGCATTGCAGGGTCTCCTGATGGGTATCGGCGGTAAAACACGCTGGTTCTATCGAAAAACGCACACGATCATGCGCCAAAGAGATTCCAATTACACGCCCGGGCAGATGGTTTGGATAAATTCCAGCAGCGTTTCATACTGTTCTGCCCGTGAAAAACCGCTCTGCACGCTGGCCGGCAAAAAGGGAATTGCCCCCGATGCTCTTTTTTGAGCCAGAAGCCGGGATAATTCGGCTGCAATCGCTTGCGGCTGGTCTGAGACCACCCCCGCCTGGCGGGTGCGGATCAGCTCGGAGGCCAGGTCTTTGCCGGTGCCAATGCCCAGAATTGGCCGGCGTGCGCCCAGATATTCAAACATCTTGGCCGGGAACCAGCCTTCCTGATCCTGTTTACCCCACAGGAATAAGAGCAGCGCATCGGCTTCCATCTGGGCCTGCAATGCATCGCGGTAGGGCGCCAGGCCGGGGTGTTCGATGCAATCTTCAACCCCATATTCCTGCGCCGCGGCCCGCAAGGCATCGATATAGCGGGTATAAAAGCGCACCCTGACCCGGCTGCGTTCGGGCTCAGACAGCAGCTTAAGGGCGGCAAACAGCGGGGCCGGGTTTTGAAACGCAGGGTAAAATGTGCCGGTATACACCAGACGCAATTCATCGGCCGGGGTGGCTTTAAGCGCTGAGATGGCGGGGTAATCGGCCGGGTCAAAGCCATTGTAAATTACCGCGGTCGGTTTGGCATATTTCTCACGCAGCAGGTCAGCCCAGGGAGCCGAGACCGTGACCAGCCCCGCCGCAGATGAGAGCGTCCTCTTTTCAAGGCCGGCTTCCAGCCTTTGCCGCCAGCGCGGAAACTCATAATCATGGTTGTCGGTCCACAAATCGCGCAGTTCGGCCACCCAGGGGGTGTGGGTGGCGCGGCTTAACTGGCCGGCCAGCATCAGGGTCGAAAAAGGCTTGCCAGAAGCATAGATCAAATCGGGCTGCCAGGCGGCAATGATTTTGCGGCCTTCGCGGCGGGCAAAAGGCAGCCAGCCGATCATCTCATCTGGAAAGTGCAGCAGCAAACGGTAGTAATAGCTGAGCTTTTTCAACCCGCCCGAGCCGGTTTTATACCCCTGTTGGGCAATTTTTTTCTTGCCGCCAAACAACAGCTCGGGCAAAAAGTTGGGGCTAAACCAGCGCGTGAAGTGCACCCGCTCGACGGGGATCTCTTCTTTTAATGAGGTCAGCAGCGGCAGATCTCTGGCGGCCAGCACGCGCACATCGTGGCCGTGGTCGAGCAAAAAACGCGCCAGTTTGCCGGTGCGCACCGCGCCGATGGTGCTGTAGGGGGGAAAGAAAAAGGAGACCAGCAGAATTTTCATAAGCAGTGTAAATTCATTTTAGCGCTTCAAGATCAAATTGAAAGCAAGTTGGCGAAGATTGGGGTCTTTATAAAGAACAAAAGCATAGTACAGACAGCCGGTTATGGCCGCTGCCGCCACGATGATGAGATTGTGGCCTGCAAACAATAACCGCACCAGAAATACCGCGCCCAGAAATGGAATACCCGGCAAAACCGACTTTAACAACATCGGCACCGAGCGCAGCGGCGGCGTCCCCGAGGCCGAGAGCACCCACAGCGCACTGGCAATATAAATGATCGTCCCTGAAACCGAAAAAAGCAGCAGCGTGAGCGTAATATCTTTCAAGAAGCCGCCCACAGAGATGGCAAGGACGCGCGTGACCAGAGAGAAAACATTAAAAAGCAGCCCCACTTCCTGTTTGTTTAAAATATAAAAAAGGGAGCTGATCGGAGAAGATAGAAAAACGAAAAAGATCCAAACACTCAAAATCTGGGCATACCGCCCGGCCTCTCCCCATTCACCGCCAAAAAAGAACATGAACAACTCGGGGCCAATGATGGCGATTAACAGCAGCGGAAAAAGGCCAATCTTTACCAGTTGCCGGTACACGTTTGACGCATAAGCGGCAAGATTGCCGGCCTCTTTTTCAATAACAGCGCGCTGCGAAAACACCTGCCCCAGCGGGCTCCCGATCAGGGCCATTGGCAGCACCAGAATTTTATAGCCAAAACCGTAATAGCCGACAATTTTCTGGCCAAAGAAAATGGAGATCAACAGACTGGGGGCCTGCCACGAAAAAGTGTTCAGCAAAAAGGACCAGGTTTCAACCAGAGGGAATTTTTGATATTCTCTGGCAGCCAGCAGCATTTTAGCGGGGGATAATCCGGGTTTAATGATCGGGTGATCTTCCTTCCAGACCTCGTAAAGCAGGATTAATGTGCTGACGGTTAACCCGGCCACAGGGCCAAAGATCAGGCCGTAAGGGGTGTCTATTTTAAACAGCGGAATGCCAAGCTGGATCAGCGACATCACAACCGAATTGATGATCAGGCGCGAAGAAATTCGCCAGAATTTTTTTCGCCGTGTGCTCCAGGCGCTTAAGGTCAGATTGATCCCGGTGATCAAAGCCACCGGGAGAACGATCCAAAAGATGCCTTTCAGTTCGACGGCATTAAGCAGCCGCAGCGTTGCCTGGCTAAAGAATAAATAAAACAGAAAAAAGATCCCTGAAATTCCAGCGGTGCAGAAGACGCAAATCCAAAACAGGTTGCCTGCTTTGTGATCTTCTTTGGGAAGGATGATCGCCAGTTCATATTTGAGGCACACAATTGCCCCGAGAATATTAATGACGGCATAATAAGTGGTCAGATAACCAAATTGCTCGGGGGCGTACAGCCGGGAAAGAATCGGGCTGATCAAGACCGGCAGCACCTGGGCAATAATGGTACCCGTCATTAATTTCGTCAGGTCAGAAAAAAATGAGGAAGCGCTGCTGGAGTTTTTGGAAGGGAAAAGGCTCATAGGATGTGTTGGTCTGTGCAGGTCTGAATTTTTAACCCACCAGGTCACGATAGGCGTCAACGGTCTGATCTACAATGGCAGGCCATTCAAATTCACGCAAATCGGGTTGGCTGTGCGCCGCCGGGAGGCTGTTAAGGGCGTTTTCGATGCTTTCAGCGCTTAGCGGGGCAGAAAACAGATGCACCCAGTCTGGGCCAAGCGCCTGCTGCAATTCTATCATCCCGCCCAGATCAGGCACCAGAATCGGCCGATGAAAAGATAAGGATAAAAGCGCCGACCCCGAATTAAGAATATCCTGAAAAGGCAGCAGCACCAGATCGGCAGCGTTAAAGTAAACCTGCACTTTGTCGGCCGCGATAAAACCCAGGTCAAGATGAATTGCCGGGTCTTTCAGCGCCGCCGCCTGAATTTGATTTTCAATCGCGATATTGAATGGTTTCCCGGCAATGATCAGTTTTTGATTCGGATCCCGCCGTTTAAGAAATTCGTGAATCAGACCGGGCACATTTTTATAGGGGCGGATCGCGCCAAAAAACAACAAAACTTTTTGGGCGTCTTCCACCCCCAGCATTTTCCGACATTCTGAGCGGGTAAGTGTATTGGGGTAAGATCCCTGGTAATGACCATGATGAATCGTGTAACTTTTTTTGCCTGCCAGTTGCGGATATTTTTGAAGTGCAAGTTGTCTTCCAGCAGCGCTCAGGTTAATAAAACCATCCAGGCGGGGGATAAACGCGCGCCAGAGGATTTTTTCCAATCGGGGGTGGCGTGATTCATGCGATTCCAGATTGTGAACCGTCCACAGAATTTTTGTTCCGCGCAGTTTTAACCAGCCCAGCAAAAACAAAAAACCGAATAGCTTGATACTGGCCGAAATTAACGGTTTATTGATGATTAAATCGGGCCAGTGGATATGCCAGAGCGCATATTTTTGTCTGAGTGCATTTGTGATCGAGAAAGAAACAACCTCAATCCCTTTTTTCTGAACGCCAGCATAAAGAGAGGTGATATACGGATTCCCTTTTTCACCTTCTTGAAATGGCATGGCAAGGATTCTGAATGGGTCGGGCACGGTTTTTCCTGATTAAAAAGGGATCTGCGATCTACCGAAGGATTATACGCGAAAAAAGCCCGGCGCACAGAATCCTGCCGCGCCGGGGGAACAGGGGCCCTACTCACCGATTCCACAAATAGGGCAGATACTGGTAGACGCCAAAGGTGGGGGTGATGGAAGGCGTGAGGGTAATGG
>CAZQLE010000060.1:0-18810 GCA_964593905.1 uncultured Anaerolineaceae bacterium
AGATTGGACGGGATGAGACGGGCAGTCTGCCCTGTCCGGAGCGGGGGAGGGTTCGGGGGGTTGCTGATCTTGAATGCGGCTCTCTGCGGCGATGGTGTATAATCACAACAACAGCTTTTAAAATCTTCTTAACAGGCAAAAACGTGCTGGACTTAACTGTTCTGCCCCTGAATTTAATCAACGGTCAACCTGCACCGAATTTTCCGGGCGTTTATGCGGGCGTGGCCCCGAAAAAGTGCGAGCGCACCCGCGCTGCCGACCAATTTCTCGCTTTGATCAGCCTGATCGGAAATGCACCGATTGAGGCCGGTGAACTGGAGAGCTGGCTGGAACTGGCCGGGGATGCATATTTTGAAGCGCGCGGTTCGGTAACAATGGGCCTGAAAGCCGCCGCCGAGGTTTTGAACCATCAACTGTTAAAGCGCAACGCGGCCGGCGCCAGAGAAGGCTGGCAGGCAATGGCACTGTTAAACCTGGCCGTGGTGCGCAAAGAGACGCTTTTTCTTGCCAGCGCCGGCCCGACCCATTCCATTTTTCTGAGCAGCGGAACTTTTCAAGATTTTACCGATGACCTGGGCGGGCGTGGTCTGGGTTCTGGCAAGGCGCTGCCTTTGCGATATTATCAGACTGAACTTCAGGCCGGAGATGTGCTGGTGCTTTGCCCGCTGCCGCCCGAGAATTGGACCAACGCTACCATCGCCGGTGCCAACCTGGTGCCCGGACCTGTGCTGCGGCGGATGTTGACCCAGGCCGGGTCAGATCTTAAAGCAGTGGTGATTCAGGTTAAGTCGGGCACGGGCGCGGTGACGCTCAAACAACCGGCGGCCGGTGCAGCGGGGAGCGCTGAAAAACACCTGCCCATGACCGGCCCGCTGCCAGCGAACCCGGCCCAGCCCCCGGCAGGGCGCTATGTGACCGGTGAGACCCTGAAACCACAGCCCGATGAAACCCACGCCGAACAACCCCCCGCGCCTGCACCACCGCCCCGACCGCAGCCGGTTTATGCTTCTGAACCGCCGGTTATGCCCCCTCTGGTTGCGCCTGCGCAGCCCGAAGCAACTGAACCCCCGGGCGAGCGCGAAGCCGGGCAACCTGTTTTTGAGCCTGCCGCCGCGCCGGTTGCAGAAGCCGGGCCGCCGCCCGAAACGCAGCCGCAGCGCCCGCCGGTTGAAACACCCCCGTCCTTCGAGCGCCGCCGCCCGGTGGAACCTGCCCCCAGACCGTCGCCGGTGGTTCCGACACACCGGGAGCGGATGGCGCAGCCAGCGCCCCGGCTGAATTGGAAAAAGGAAATTGCCCGGTTTTGGATGGGCGGACGCTCTGCCAGCCAGAAAATGAACGCTGGCGCGCGCACTTTTGCCGGCCGGGTGCTGCCCGGCAGCGGCGGTGCGCCTGCGATGTCCACCTCCACCATGCTGTTTATCGCCATCGCCGTGCCGTTGATCATTGCCGCCATTGCCACCACGATCTATTATCGCAGCGGGCGCGGTGAACAGCATCAGGCTTATTTGAGCCGCGCGCAAGAATCGGCCGAACTGGCCCTGAGCCAGGATGACCCGATCATGCGCCGCCTGGCCTGGGAAGAGACGGCCAAGTATTTGGACAGCGCCGAGCGGTATGGCATTACCGAAGAATCGCAAAAATTGCGCACCCAGGCCAACCAGGTGCTTGACCAGATGGATGGAATTGCGCGGTTGAGTTATCAACCGGCTACTTCGGCCACTTTTTCTTCTTCGGTGAACATTACCCGCATGGATGCAAATGAAACCGATGTATACCTGCTGGATAGCTCCATCGGGCAGGTGCTGCGCCTGTTTTTGACCAACAACGGGTATGAGCTCGATCCCCAGTTTCAGTGCGGGCCGCTGCGCAATGAATCGATGACGGTGGGCCCGCTGGTCGATCTGGTGGTGCTGCCATCCAACTATGCCTCGAAAGATACGGTCATTGCCATCGACGGCAACGGGACCTTGATTTATTGCCAGCCGGGAGCCGATGTGCGTGCGGCCAGCCTGACCCAGCCAGATAACGGGTGGGGAGATATCGTCGCGCTCAGCCTGTATCAGGGCAATCTCTTTGTGATGGATACCCGTGATAATGCCGTCTGGTTTTATGAAGAGCTGGATGGTTCCTTCCCCGAAGCGCCGCGACTGTATTTTTCCAACCAGGTGCCGGTGTTGGATAACGCCATTGATCTGGCGGTGAACGGTGAAGACCTGTTCATTTTGCGAAATACCAACCAGTTGATCGACTGTACCTTCCGCGCTTTCTCGCTGGCCGAAACGCGCTGCACAGACCCTGCGCCGCTGGGCGACGGTCGCCCCGGGCGTGAGGGACAGTCGCCTGACCTGACCGAGAGTAAGTTGATCCAGCTCTATTCCACCCTGCCGCCTGATCCCTCGCTGTATGCCCTGGATACGAGCAACAACGCTATTTTGCATTTTTCGCTGCGGCTGAACTTGCAGCGCATGTTGTATCCGGCCCCTGATCTGGATTTTCCGCTGCCCAAAAAGCCGGTGACAGCCTTTACGCTTACGCCCAATCGGGGGGTGCTGGTGGCGATTCAAAACGAAATCTTTTACGCGCCGCTGCCCTGATGAGATTGAGCGGGTTATATTAAAAACAGTGTGCGGGTGATAAAACCACCCGCACACTGTTTTTGTATAGCGCAGCCTTGCCCGCCGGGCTGAAAGAACATGGCCCACCGGCTCGGCAGATGGACAGGTTCAGATCTCGATCAGGCGTCGAAGTTCCAGAACCAGTTGTAGGCGAAGAACCCGGCCGGGCAGTCCATGCGCACGGCAATGCGGTCGCCGCCTTTCAAACCATCTGGCACACTAAAGATCAGGCTCTGTGCCCCGCCCGAACCCGAGTTGAAGGTGGTGACTACAATTCCGCCCACCCCCAGGGTGCCGTAGGCGCCCATGCGCACGGTGAAGTCTTGGTTGGGGGGCAGGTTGTAGGTCTGCACGGTCACGGTGTTATCGCGGCTTACGCCGGTGATGTTAAAGGTCGGGATGCCGGTATAACCGGGGATGCCGCCTGTGCCGCCATCGCTGCTGTCACCGGTGTTGGCGGTGTTGTTCCAGAACCAGTTATAGGCGTAGTAGCCGGTTGCATCGTTTTCCAGACGGATGGCGATGCGCTGGCTGCCCTTCAGGGCATCTGGAATATCAAAGGTGGCTTCAAATGAGCTGTTGCTGCCCGAATTGATGGTGGCAACTTCGATCCCGCCTACCCCCAGGGTGCCGTAAGCGCCCATGCGCACACGGAAATCGAGGTCTTTGGGGAAGTTGCTGGTGGCAATGGTAACCTTGCTGTCTTTTTCAACGCTTTTGATGCTAAAGGTCGGAATGCCGGAATAACCGGGAATGCCGCCTGTGCCGCCATCGGTATTGGCTGTGTTGTTCCAGAACCAGTTGTAGGCGAAATAGCCCGCAGAAGAATCCAGGCGAATAGCGATTTTCTGGCGGCCTTTCAGCCCATCGGGGATGGTGAAGGTGGCCTCAAAGGAACCGCCACTGCCCGAGTTGAGCGTGGCAACCTCAATGCCGCCGATGCCCAGCGTGCCATATTCACCCATGCGCACGGTGAAATCAAGCCCGGAGGGGAAGTTGTGGGTGACGATGGTCACGGTTGAATCGCGCACCACGTCTTTGATCTTGAAGGTCGGGATCGGGTTAACCGGCGTGGGCACTCCTCCAGAACTACCCGAGGAATTGTTCCAGAACCAGTTATAGGCATAGTAGCCGCCCGAGCTGTCCATGCGCACTGCAACCCGGTCCAGGCTTTTTAGCGAATCGGGGATGGCAAAAGTGGCCTGAAAAGCGCCGCCCGGTGAATCAATGGTGCCGACGACTGTGCCGCCAATGGCCAGGGTGCCGTAGGGTCCCATGCGCACGGTGAAGTTTTGTGCGGCAGGGAAGTTGGCTGTCTGTACCGTTACTGAAACACCCGGATTGATCGCAATGATCGAAAAGGTGGGGAGCGTAGCGGCCTGCACCGGGGCAACCGGAACCAGTACAGCCATTAAAACGACTGCGATTAACAACGCAGCCAGGCCTGTGCGGCCGACTCCAAATGCGAGTTTAAGCGTTTTCATAATATTGACCCTCCTTGTACTGCAAACTTTCTCGATTCCTTCATCATGATAACAATCTGCTACCGGCTGATAATTGGTGCTAAAAAGAATAGCCGGTCATCTTTTGAACTGTCATTATTGTTAAAGGCGGTAAAGATAATATCCACGGTTTTTCCGGCCACGGCCGAAAAATCCACATCAACGCGGGTCCATTTGGTGTCGCTGATTTCATCCCAACTGCCCAGTTCCACCTCAGAGCCGCTGCTGCGGTAACTGACCCGGAAGGTAACACTGCAATCGGGGCTGTCATCCACACACCCGATGACGCCCTTTAACCGGTCGCCCGATTGCATTTTTACGTTGCGGAACTCGCCGCTGATGTAGCCGCCGCTGCCATTGGTCGGAATGAAGATCAGCGCCGGTTCATCATCCACGTTGCCGCCTTCCATTTTGGGGTTGTCAGTGCGGATGATGGAGCCGTTGGTGAAATCATTGGGCAAGCCGGGGCAGCCAATGGTCCCCGAAGGGTTGGACCACACCGCCGAGCAGTAGAGGTTGACGAAATTAATCGAACTGCCCGAGTTTAACCCGCCCTCTGCCGATTGAACGCGAATGGCCACATAAAATGGCCTGTTGGCGTTTTTCCCCAGCCCGAAAATTACCCCCGATGGGGTGCGCAGCTGAAAATTGCCGGTATACTCGCCCGGCGCAGCCGGCGCTTTGAGGTTGACCGAGATATCCACCGTTGCATTGGGTAACACGTCTTTGCCAAGGGTGACATTGTTGGGTGCATCCAGCGCGGTGCCGCTGATAAAAGCCACCTGAAAATCGGATGTCCAGGTGCACGAACCGACGTTCTTCAACTTCCAGGTCTTTAAAAAGGTCGCTCCAGGGGTGAAGATGGTCCCATCTGGCACGGTCACATCACTGACAAACTGGGCAGCATAACAGGAGGCCACCTGGGTCAACGCCAGCACGGGGGCGCTGGGGGTGACATTGGGTATCGCCAGGGTGATCAGCGGTGTAGCAGAATTTGCGGGGACCGTTTCGGTGAACAACGGTGTACTGCTGGGCCGCCGGGTTGCGGTGGGCATGGCAGTTGCCGTCGGTGAAACCTGGGCAATTCCGGTCAATTTGGCAACCAGGGTTGAAAAAGCCATCTGGGTGGCGCCCGATTCCACAGTCTGAGCAACGGCGGTCTCCACCTGTCCGGCTGGAACGGGTTGAGCGCCAGACGGGCTCAAGACCGAACAGGCCATCAGGGCCAGCGGCAGGGTGACGACAACAATAATGGACTGTAAAGACAGACGCTTCATGACTCGGTACTCCTATGTTTCTATAACGAAGGACAATAATGATAGGTTCCGTGATCGTACTGTTAATGACTCAATGATTCCGGGAGATTTTGATTTTTGCTCCCATAGCTTGAGCGGTGGCTTTTATTGCATTTTTTAATTGCATTTTTAATGAACAAACCGTGTAAGTTTAGTGTGCCACAATTTGAATCTTAATTCAATAACGCAAGGTTTATGCCTATAGCTAAATAACCCCATCGGTTCGCAGTGCGTCCCTCTCGGGCAGGGAATTTTAATCAAATTCTTATTTTCAGTTTGATTAGCGTACTCCAAAATTTACATTAAATCAACTGTTTAAGTCAAAGAATTGCGCTAAAAAAGGGAATCGTAAGGTTAATTCAACCCCACATTTCTCATGATTATCTACGCACCATTGCTTCAGACGATGCATTCAAAAAACGGTTCGCGGTCCGGCGTCCTGAAAAAGCCGGCTGCTTCACCCGGCCAGCCTGGCTCATTTTCTGACAAAAAAAACAGACCCGCCAATCTGGCAGGTCTGTTAAGGTCTGGCGGGCAAAAAATTAAGCCGGGCGGAATTCGCCTTCGACGACATCATCTCCGCGCGGTTCCGGTTCTTGCGCGCTCGGTTGGGCTGCGCTGCCGGCATATCGGCCGGCATTTTGAACCAGCGCCTGGCTTAACTGCTGGATGCGATTCAGATCGTCTCCGTTCATGGCCGTGCGCAGGTCATTGATCGCGGTCTGGAGGTTTGTGCGCTCATTTTCGGCCATTGCGGTTTGTTCGCGCAGCGCTTTCTCGGCGGCATAGATGGCGTTGTCGGCAACATTGCGCGCTTCGGCGAGCTGTTTGCGGCGGATGTCTTCGCTCTGGTGCTGCTGCGCTTCCTGCACCAGGCGGTCAATTTCGTTCCTGGATAAATTGGTCGAAGCCGTAATGGTGACGCTTTGCTGGCGGCCCGAGGCTTTATCGACCGCCGATACATTCAAGATTCCGTTGGCATCGATATCAAAAGTGACTTCAATTTGCGGCATACCGCGGCCCGCCGCTGGAATGCCATCCAGCCGGAAACGGCCCAGGCTCATGTTGTCGCCGGCCATCGGGCGCTCACCTTGCAGCACATGGATATCCACGGCCGACTGGTTGTCTTCAGCGGTTGAGAAGATCTGCGACTTGCGCGCCGGAATGGTGGTGTTGCGTTCAATGATGGGGGTCATCACACTGCCGATCGTTTCAACACCCAGTGAAAGCGGCGTTACATCCAGCAGCAAAACATCTTTGACCTCGCCCGACAGCACCCCCCCCTGAATGGCAGCGCCCACCGCAACTACTTCGTCGGGATTAACACCCTTGTTGGGGTCTTTGCCGGTCAGCCTGCGCACCAGATCTTGCACCATGGGCATACGGGAAGAACCGCCCACCAGGACAACCTCATCGACTTCACTGGCTTTTAGACCCGCATCTTTCAGGGCATTCTCAAACGGTCCCTGGCAGCGCTCCACCAGCCGGCTGGTCATTTGTTCAAAGCGCGAACGCGAGAGTTTCAGTTGCAGGTGTTTGGGACCGTTGGCATCGGCTGTGATGTAGGGCAGGTTGATCTCGGTTTCGAGGATGGTGGAAAGCTCGATCTTGGCTTTTTCGGCTGCTTCGCGCAGCCGCTGCAGCGCCTGACGGTCCTGGCGCAGGTCAATGCCCTGTTCGCGTTTGAACTCGTCGGCGGCCCAGTTGACCACGGCCTCATCCCAGTCGTCGCCGCCCAGATGGGTATCGCCGCTGGTCGATTTTACTTCGAATACCCCGTCGCCAACTTCCAACACCGAAACATCAAAGGTGCCGCCGCCCAGGTCAAACACCAGAATACGCTCGTTGCTTTTCTTGTCCAGCCCATAGGCCAGCGCAGAAGCGGTGGGTTCATTGATGATGCGCAGCACCTCAAGGCCGGCAATTCGCCCGGCGTCTTTCGTGGCCTGGCGCTGGCTGTCGTTAAAATAAGCCGGCACGGTGATTACCGCCTGTGTGACGGGTTCACCCAGGTAAGCCTCGGCATCGGTCTTCAATTTGGCCAGGATCATGGCTGAGATTTCTTGCGGTGAATATTCGCGCCGGGTAAACGGCACCGACACCCGTGCATCACCGGTGGGGCCTTGCATCACCTGATACGAGACCATCCTGCGCTCCTGCGACACCTCATCAAAGCGGCGTCCCATAAAGCGTTTGATGGAATAAATTGTGTTTTCAGGGTTAATCACCGCCTGTCGTTTGGCAGGCAGACCAACCAGACGTTCCCCGTTCTTATTAAACGCGACCACCGACGGGCATAAACGCGACCCTTCTGCAGTTGTAATGACAACGGGATCTCCGCCTTCGATCACAGAAACCACACTGTTGGTGGTTCCAAGGTCAATACCAATAACTTTTGACATTGGCGTTTCTCCTTCTTCGTACAATTTCTTACGAGTTTGAGGATAACGCGCCAATGCAAGAATGTTATTAACATTGTGTTGGAAGAATATTTAATACGCGCAGCAGCCGGGCCGCGCGCCAGGCTATTCTTTGCGCGGGGGAAGGAACAACATAACCACTGCGAAGATACCGATCACAATGACACAATACTGGTAGCGCATTCCCTGGGCATTGTTGACCAGCGCCAGCAGCGCAGATTGAAAAACAACCAGCGCGGCAGTGATCAGATAGCGCGGATCGCGCTGGCGCAAAGCGATCACCGCACTGACAAAAATGGCAAACAGGGTATACAGCGCCGGCCGCCAGATATCCATAGGGAACTGCATGGTTTTCATCAACAGATTCGAGAGCGGGTTGACCAGTTTGGGCAGGCGCGAGGCCTCGGGTATGCCGCTGCTGTCAACGATCCATTGATACCCGCCGTATGGGTCAGGCTCGAGCCCCGAGCGGTAAACCTGACACGGGCCGTTGATGCACCAGACCAGCGAACTGGCACACAGCCAGTGACGAATGTTTACGGCCGGGTCTTTCAGGGCGGTCTGTATAAAAATCGAACGGTTCAAAGCGCTGTTCCGGGTGAACAGCTCTGTATCAAAGCTTTCGTTAAAATAAACCGGGTTCACCCAGCAGCACCGGTAATGCCAGTTTTCAAGCGGGAGCAGAGAATTCAGATATTGCTGCGAGGCTTCATCCAGCGGCGTCTGATGGTCGACATGTGCGGCAATATGATGCAGCAGGACCAGGTCCTTCATTTGATCGGAAACCCGCTCCACTTTTAACACACTGTACAGCGGCCCGCGAACCAGCCCATAGATGCTTAACCAAAGCACACAGGCCAGCAGCAGATATTTTCGCTGAGCGCGAAAGACGATGAACACCAGCGCCATGACCGCCAGCATGACCGGCCAGCCGTTATGCCGGAACAGGGCCAATGCGGCGGCGGTCAGGCCGAACCAGATCCAACGGCGGGGCTGCGCCAGCCAGGTGCCCCTGGAGCGGATGATAAAGAACAGTTGCAGCCACAGACCCAACATGGCAATGGCATAGGCGGCGTCTTTCCAGACGGTGATGTTGATTAATGCGCAGACCGGTGAGAAGGCCAGCAGCAGCGCCGTTAACCAGGCCGCGCTGCGCGGCGCACCCTGTTCCACCGCCCAGGCCAGACCGCAGCCTGTCACCAGGCTGAGCACGGTTACTTGAACGATGATGATGGCAGCCGGTGAATACCACAGCCGGGTGATCAGCCACATTGCCAGCGTGTGCGCCACGGGGTGCCAGTCGCGGAACACAGCGGTGGTTAATTGTTGCCATTGTCCACTGGAGTCAGGCGTCATGATGCCAGGCCAATAAACCAGCAGCATGAACATGCCAACCCCAAACACGGGCAGCCCAAAGGCGAGCCGCTGTCTCAGATTTAACGGCGCAGATGTTTTGCGCTGCCGGGGATCTGTTAAGAGCCAGACACACAGACTGAGGAATATTGAAAGCGGAGCCAGCACTACGACAAAATTGAATAATTGATTGGCAAAGGGCGTGGGAGCGGTATGTTCACTGGTCAGAACGCCATTTTTTTCGGCAAACAGATCCAGTGTCTGTGTCTCTGTGCCCCATTTGACCACCACGCTTCCGGCCTGCGGGCCGGTGGCAAAGACCAGGCGGGTATTTTCGTAAACGGCGCCCCGCCAGTTTGCCTGGCCCGGTTCGCGGCCAACCAGAAAGTCATTTTCCCGCATCCATGCAGCAGACGATGAAAAAGAATCCATGCTTTCATCGCGGATTCCAGAATTAAATTGGATCAGCTCAACCGTTTGCCCGGTGGTATTGGTCGCCGGATATTCCAATATCAGGGTTTCGGCCGGCAACAAAAAGTGATGCTGTGGTTTGATCTCACCCCAGCCGATTAAAAACAACAGGGCAGTGACCGCGCCAATGAGCAGTGAAACTTTAAACCGGGTCGGGTCTGCCAGTAGGCGGTTGCGGCCCCAGCGGCGCCATATAAAAAGCAGGCCAGCGCCCGCTGCAAGGGTGGCAAGCATTAAAAAAGCCAGGGTCTTACGGCTGTTAATCGGCCAGGTTAAAAACTGCTGATAAACTGCCAGGCTGAAGATCCCACCGGTCATTAAGGCAATGACCCCTTCCAAAACTTGTTCAGGCGAGAAGGGTTTTATTCCGGGCGTGGGGTTGTTTTGCGGCATCGCTGATTCCTGAAAACGGTTGGTGAAACTTCTGTAATTATACTTTGATCATTTGCAGATTGGTTCTTAATGGCGGGTTTTTGCAGGGCAAGCGCAGTGATTTTTTTGTTTTACCTATCCTCGCCCTGGCCGGTTTTGTTTTATCGGGTTTGACTCTCTGGTAAGAACGCTATAATTAAGAAAGATGGCTGGTTGTAACGGAGGAAAACAATGAATTTTAAGCGAGGTTATCGCTGGTTGCGAATATGGGTATGGGTGTTGGGTCTGAGCTTGTTGCTTCCGGCGGGGAGCGTAATTGCCCAGAGTGGTTCTTCTCTGGCAGCGGTGGTGCTCACCAGCCAGGGGCCCATTACCCCGGTATTGGAAGATTATCTGACGCGGGGTATTCAAACTGCGCGTGAGCGTGGGGCCGAGGTGGTGGTATTGCAACTGGATACCCCCGGCGGCAGTGTGGACCTGACCACCCGCCTCGTGAAGCTCATTCGTTCCAGTGAAGTTCCGGTGGTGGTGTATGTTTCGCCGCGCAATGCGATGGCGGGCAGCGCCGGTACGATTATCACCCTGGCCGGGCATGTTGCCGCCATGGCGCCAGAGACCACCATCGGCGCCGCCAGCCCGGTGGGTTCGCAGGGCGAGGATATCGGTGAGACGCTGGAGAGCAAGGTGAAAGAAATGCTCAAAGCCGAAGTGCGCAGCCTGGCGCGCAGCCGGCCCGAAGCAGCACGCCTTCTGGCAGAGGCCACCATTGAAACCGCCCGGGCAGTGACCGAAGAAGAAGCGTTGGCGGTGGGTCTGGTGGATATCATTGCAACCGATATCCCCGATTTGCTGCGCCAGCTTGACGGCCGGGTGGTTGAATTTTCGGGCGGCGCACGGGCCCTATCCACCGCTGGCAAGCCGATCTTTGAGGTGAAGAATACCCTGATCGAGCAGGTGTTGCTGCTGCTGGTGAACCCCAATATCGTCTTTCTGCTGTTGGCGGTGGGGGTGCAGGCGGTGTTGATTGAGCTTTCGAGCCCGGGCGGCTGGTTTGCCGGTTTTCTGGGTGTTTTGTGTTTGCTTCTGGCGTTTTATGGCCTGGGGCTGCTGCCGGTGAACTGGTTTGGCATTCTGTTTCTGGTGCTGGCTTTTGTGCTCTTTATTCTGGAATTAAAAACACCCACTGTGGGCGCGTTGACCACAGCGGGTGTGATTTCATTTATTGTGGGTGCGCTGGTGTTGTTTAATTCGGCCCGCTTACCGGGTTTTCCGGGGGTTAGCATTCCGCTGGTGGTGGGAACGGCGGTGTTTGTCGGGCTTGGTTTTCTGGCGGCGGTCTGGGTGGCGCTGCGGGCCCAGAAGACCCCGGTGGGAATTGGGGTCGAGACGCTGCCCGGCAAACGCGGGATTACAACGACGCCATTAACCCCTGGCGGTTCGGTTCAGGTGGGGGGTGAACTGTGGAGCGCAGTTCTGGAAAATGGCGAAGACCGGCTGGCAGAGGGTGAACGGGTTGAAGTGGTGCGCAGCGAAGGTCTTCGTCTCATTGTGCGCCGGCTATAAGAGTTGCTTAAGCCCGGCGGCCAATCCCCCAGAAGCCGTGCTGCACCGGGCGAACATCCTCGGCGGTGATGAAGGCGGCCGGATCGGCTTCCAATACGACCGTTTCGGCGTGGTCTACATTTTTGCGTAAGACATCACAATAGACCACCGAGACCATTCCGTCGCGGCCACGGGCCGACATTTCGGTCACGCCATAGCCCGCATTACGCAGCGCTTCGGTCACTGCTGCCCCGCGCGTGGGCGACATGATGGTCAGCTTGATGTGCCCGATTGCGAGCCGGTCTTCAATCAACATCCCCACCACGTTCCCGGTGGCAAAACCGGCCGCATAGGCCAGCACGTTCCAGGCACTGTCAAGATTTGACAGCACAGATGTGATCGCGATTACAAAGAGCAGAGACTGGAAAAAGCCCAGCACCCAGACCAGCAGCTTTTTCCCGCGCACCAGAAATAAGACGCGAATGGTATCCAGCGACATATCCATGACGCGCACGAGAAAAATGATTAATGCTCCCCAGATACCCAGCGAAGCCAGTAATTCAGCTAACATAGAAAACCTCCTTCAAACAAACAGCCCGCCGCAGAGTGCACAGAACCCCCTGGCTTCTGTATGCTCTGCGGCGGATATTTTCAACGACGCAGTGATCGACCTTGCCGGAACCGTCCCGCCGAATGGGGGGACTAATCTTCCAGCGCGGGTTGGTACATTTCTTCTTGATATTCGCGCAACATGCGCCGCAGGCTGAACTGCGGTGTCAGCGTGCGAATGCATTCTTTAATCCGTCCCACCCATTCAATGGGCAGGCCAGAATTGACACGCGAATAATACAGGGGCACAATCTCGTTTTCCAGCGTGTCGTACAGGCTTTGCGCATCGGCGCGGTCTTGCGTGTTGGGGTCGGCATACTCTTTTTCAGATCCGATGGCCCAGCCATTGGCGCCGTTAAAGCCCTCATGCCACCAGCCATCCAGCACCGAGAAGTTGATCACGCCGTTCAGCGCGGCCTTCATGCCCGATGTGCCCGAGGCTTCATTGGGGCGGCGCGGGGTGTTGAGCCATACATCCACCCCCTGCACCAGGTGGCGGGCCACGTTCATGTCATAATCTTCGAGAAAGACGAGGCGTCCGCCGGTCTGACTGTCTTTTACAGTGCGGTAGACCTGCTGGATGACCATTTTGCCGGGTTCATCGGCGGGGTGTGCCTTGCCGGCAAAGAGGATTTGCACCGGCATTTCGGCGCTGTTGATGATGCTCAACAGCCGGTCCATATCCTGCATGATCAAAGAACCGCGTTTGTAGGTGGCAAAGCGGCGGGCGAAACCGATGGTCAATACGTTGGGGTCCAACAAGACGCCGCCGGCAATTACCTGGATGGGGTGCGCGCTGCCCGATTTCCACTGCGTGCGGATGCGGTCGGTGGCAAAGTTGAGCAGTTTGCGCTTAAGGTGTTGGCGCACAGCCCACAACTCGCCATCGGGGATATTGTCAATTCCACTCCACAGGGCGGGGTCGTCGAGCCGGTCGAACCAGTCGGGCCCCAGATAGCGGTCATAGAGAATGCCCAGGCGGCGGGCCAGCCAACTGGGTGTGTGCACGCCGTTGGTGATATGCCGGATGGGAACATCATCCACTTTGCGGTCTGGGTAAAGGAATTGCCACATTTCACGCGAGACGCGGCCATGCAATTCAGAGACACCATTGGCCTGGTTGGATGCACGCAGCGCCAGCACGGGCATGGAGAACATCTCACCCCAGGGCTGGGCATGATGGGCCAGCTCGATAAACTGGTCGCGGGTTAACCCCAGCGCATTCCAGGTCTGATAAAAATATTTTTCAATCAACCAGACTGGGAACTGGTCGTTGCCGGCCGGGACGGGGGTGTGGGTGGTGAAGATGTTGTGTTTGCGAATATCTTCGGCCGCCTGTGCAAAAGTTTTGCCCTGGCTGACCTGTTCGCGGGCCAGTTCAAGGGTGAGAAAGGCCGAATGACCCTCATTCATGTGCCAGGCATCGGGCTGGTACCCCAGGCGGCGCAGGGCGCGCACGCCCCCCATGCCTAGCAGAATCTCCTGCGAGATGCGCACATCCGGGTCGCTGGAATAAAGGCGGGCGGTCAGGTCGCGGTCGTTGGGAGAGTTCTCTTCCACATTGGTATCCAGCAGGTACAGGCGCGCGCGGCCAACCTGAATCTGCCAGATGCGGGCGGTGATGGCGCGGCCGGGAAGATCCACCGAAATGGTGATGGGTTTTCCACTGGCATCCAGCAGTTCAACAATCGGCATGCGCGAAAAATCGAGATGCAGGTTGCGCGTCTCTTGCCAGCCGTCTTCGGTGATTTTTTGCGAGAAGTAGCCCTGCCGATAGATGAAGCCGACGCCGATCAGGGGCATGCCCATGTCGCTGGCTTCTTTCATATGATCGCCTGAGAGGATGCCCAGGCCGCCGGCGTATACCGGCAGTGATTCGTGCAAGCCGAACTCAAAAGAGAAGTAGGCGATGGTTTTGTTCGCATACTTATGATAATCACGATTGAAGATCGTGTTTTCGGCCTGCATATAATCGTCAAATTTCTTCATCACCCGGTCGTACAGGTCTAGGTAATTGCGATCATTTGCGACGGCGTTTAACAGCGGCCGGTCCACCTGCCGCAAAAAAGCCACCGGATTGTGGGGCAGATCATTCCACAAAGTCTTATTAATTAAAGAAAAAAGCCGCTGAGCCTCCGGGTTCCAGACCCACCACAGGTTGTAGGCCAGTTCGCTTAAGCGAGAGATGCGCCGGGGGAGGGCGAAATTATTCGGGTATTCTCTACGAATTTTTTGCATAAAGTCTCTTTGTTAAGGTCGATCCAACGGATCGATGAATTCTGCCGGATTGATTGTATCAGAAATCCATTCAACAGGATGGGGCAGTATATCATACTGTGCCCGGCTTCGCAGTTGATTGCATCCATAATTATGATGATTAGCCGTAAAGATTTGTAACGAATCGAGCTCGAAAGATCGATTTAAGACGATTTTTGGTTGCCTGGCGCGGTTTTCAGAATTATTCTTCCACCCGTTCGATCACCCACAGCCCACTTTCTTGCACCAGCCAGAACACGCGGCTAAAGAGCTGGCCGTTGAGCTGCAAATCAACCGCCACCCTGGCGCCGGGCGGGTTATTTAACACGGCTGCCGATTGAATGCCAAAACCTTCGAGCTGCCCACTTAAAAGCGCAATTTGACCGGGGTCTGTGCCAGAGGCGAGCAGTGCGGCGCTGAGGTATTCGCCCATCTCGGTCGGGTTGATCTGATAGGCGGTTAAAAATTCCTGCACCACGGTCTCGGGCTGGGTGGGGTAGCTGCTGCCCCCGCCGCCCTGGTCTGGCGCGCCGCCGGCGACCTGCGGGGTGATGACCACCCCGCCATTTTCGCGATCATTTTGTCTCGCGCTTTCACCCACCGGTAAGTTACAGGCGACTGCAACCAGCAGCCAGATAACCAGTACAATTCTTAATCTTTTCAAGCAGAAGCTCCAGATGAACGAGTGTTGTAAAATTGCTAAAATTCGGGTTTTTCCCAGAAAAACAGAGCAGTTACCGGGTGTTTAACCAGGTCAATAATTGTTCCGGTTCCCAGGTGTTGATGATCTGCGACTTAAGCGCACCGGCGCGGCGTGCGATTCCGACGCCATAGTGAATGCGTTCCAACTGCGAGGCCCGGTGCGAATCGGTGTTGATGGCAATTTTCACCCCGGCCTCGACGGCCTCGCGGGCATGGATGTCATCCATATCCAGATGCTCAGGGGTGGCATTAATTTCGAGGGCCACGTCATGTTCCCGCGCGGCGCGATATACGGCGGGCCAATCTAGATCGGCCCCCGGATAGGGCCGCAGCCGGCCCCCGGGATGCGCAATGATATCGACCTGCGGGTTTTGAATGGCGCGAATCAGGCGCGCGGTGATCACTTCTTGCGGCTGGTCAATGGCGGTATGCAAAGAGGCAACCACCAGGTCCAACTCTGCCAGGGCCGAATTGGGGGTGTCGATTGTGCCATCCGGCAAAATGTCGGCTTCAATTCCACGCAGCAAACGCAGTTTGCCGCTCATGGCAGCTTCAATCTTGCGAATTAACACGCCCTGATCGGTCAGGCGCTCCAGCGAGACGCCGCCCGCCATTGCCCGGCTGTTGGAATGATCGGTAATGGCCAGGATCTTTAACCCACGCAGCATGGCGGCTTCTGCCATGGTCTGAATATTGCTGCGCCCGTCACTCCAGTCGGTGTGGCAATGCAGGTCGCTCTGAA
Organism: uncultured Anaerolineaceae bacterium; assembly: GCA_964593905.1. GTDB lineage: Bacteria > Chloroflexota > Anaerolineae > Anaerolineales > Anaerolineaceae > CAZQLE01. The sequence continues at coordinate 15,883 of CAZQLE010000060.1, forward strand.
GATCTTCCAGTTTGACCAGGTCGTTCAACTGTCCGTTGAGCGCGGCTTTAATTTCTCCGTTGCCTTCCCGCATTTCAGGGGGAATGTGCGGAAGACCCAGCGCTTGATAGACCAGCGCTTCATCGGCGCATTGCAATAAAGAGCCGCCATCGGCCTGGGTCAATCCCCAGCGCGAAATAAGCTTCCCGCTGCGTTGGGCGTGCTGGTCCAGGGCTTGCAGGTGGCGCAGCGAACCGGTGGTGTAAGCCCACAGGGTGCCAAACTGGCTGGCAGGTTGAAACCAGATGCGCAGTGGGATGCCGGGATGGATATCGATGACGCTGCGATCGGGGCTTGCTTCAATTACCCGCCGGACTTCAGGGTGGTCGGCCAGTTTTTTCTGAATCTCGCCGGGGTCTTCGATGGCAACTGCCACATCCAGCTCGGCCAGCGACAGGCTGTGCCGGCGCAGCGCGCCGGAAATTTCCACCCGTTCCACTCCGGGCTGGCTGCGCAGCCAGTCGATCCAGGGTTGAATGGTGAGATAGGCCAGATCAATGGGGATGGGTGTGTATGGACAGGCAGCGGTTCTGGGGCTAAATGAGATAAGTTTCATGTTTTCCACAATGAGAAGAGCGTTAGCGACAGGCCTGAATATTATACAGGGTTCGCGAATCAGGAGGGAATTCTTGCTCCAGATATTCTACCCGAATGACGCAAGGATTGCTCTCCCAATCTTGAATGACTTCCGCCGGCATGGCTTCAAAAGATTTGCGTCCAAAATAAGCGTAATCAAACCCATAACGGCTGACAGCAGCCGGATCAGGATGCTTCACCAGAATATCCCATTCGGGTTTGCTGGTGTACCAGGTGAGATGAGAATCGGTTGGGCGGCCCAGCACAGTCACTCCGCGCCAGGCGATGGGGTCAAAGACCAGCGCGTCTGGTTCCAGCCGGTTCCAATACTGGCGGGTGAGACGGGCATCCAGCAAGTTAAGATAGGTGCCGGGGTTGGGGCGGGCGGCCGCGATGACCTCATAGCCAAACAGAAATACCCCGCCCAGAATGCTGACGGTCAGCAGACCGGCGACCCAGCTTTTGAGCGTCTCGGAGCGGCGGCAGGCCCACAACCACAGCACGGGCACGGCCCAGGTGGAGGGCAGCCCGACCAGCGCGCCCTGAATGCGGGTGATGGCAGTGGGGCCGGCAGAACCGGTGTAATCGAGAAAAGAGAAGATGATGCTTAGCACGGCCACCAGGAACATGGCGCTTTCCCACCAGCGCTTCCAGCGGTAGGTTTTCCAGCCGTAAATCAGGACCAGCGGAAGAATGATAATCAGCGGCCCGATCTCAAACAACGCGGCCAGCGCCTGATAGGGGTTTGCCAGCGAAAGATAGCCCAGATGAGAAGACAGCAGCACCGGCGGAAAGAGGAAGCGAAAGCCGCCGGTGAAGTATGAATCGCCGCCCGCCGTGCCGGTCAGCCGGGCGAGGACCCCGGCGACTGCGCCGGTGATGACCCCGCCCTGAAAGGCGGCCAGCACACCGGTGATGGCAAAGATGACCACCCAGCGCCGCAGCGAAGGTTCGATGCGCAGGCTGCGGTTGCGAATGACCTGTACCACTGTCAGCAGCAGAATGGCCGCGCCCATCGTGACCGCGGTCAGTTCGCTGGCGATGGCCAATGAGCTGAGCAGAATGACCGAGACGATAGAAGCCCGCCATGAATTCCAGCGGTTATGGGTCAGCAGCAGCAGACCGGCCGTTAAGCTGCTGATGACGCTTTCACCGGCATGAAAAGTCCAGATGGAAGCGGTGCCGATGCCCGAACCAAAAGCGAACGGGGTCAGCAAAGGCGCGCCGGTCTCCACCTGCCAGGGGCCTGACAACCCGCTGATTAAATTGGGCGCAGAACTGGCCGCTGAACCGATCAGCCTGACGTTGGCCGAGATCTTCTCCAGCAGCCCGGCGGGCAAAAAGACCAGCATCCAGCGCGCGCCGGCGTTGAACATGGTGAAGACCACCCCCACCGCACCGGCCACCGCACTGCGGGTGATGCGTTTAACGTAGAAGAAGCCCAGGATCAGCGCCAGGGCAAAACCAAACCCGCGCACTGCATCCAGCGCCACCCACACGAACAGATCGGCCAGGCGCACCACCTGGGCGGTGAGCAGGAAGGTGGTGTAGTGATAATTGAAAGCCACCGAAGGATCGAGTGCGAAATGGGGCGGGATATCTCCGGCGGCCATCAGCGAAACGGTGGGCAGGCTTTGATAATCATCCAGAATTCCCAGCCCGCGGCCGGCCAAAAAGAACAGCAGCCCCAGGCCCAGCAGGGCCACCCACTGACCGGGATAAACCGGCAGGCGGAGCAGCTCGTGGATGCGCTTTTTGGAAAGCGGGAAGGAAAGGGCCAGACCCAGCGCCAGCACCCCGCCGGCGGCGGCCCAGAAGGAATATGGAACCGGCAGGACGCGGCTGAATAAATTTGCCAGCCAGGTCTCGGTGACCAGACCCAGCGCCAGCCCCGCAAGGAGCTGTTCGCGCGCGGTGAGGTTGAAACTGGCTTTTACCAGCCAGAACCCGCCCAGCAGGATCATGCCCAGCCAGAGCGCCAGCGAGATCAACTCACGCAGATTTGCCAGCAGCGCGCTCACTGGGCCCCTCCGGCTGCACAGGCTGTAAACTGATATAAGCGGCGGAAATTATTGTCCATGTAAGATTCATCGCTCAAGTTTACACAGGGGTGTTCATACGCCGCGCGAACTGCGGCAGGCAGGTTGCGCCAGGTCTCTTCATCAAAGTAAGCGTAGGTATATCCGGCAGATTCCAGACTCGCGGGCAGGGGGGCCTTTTTCAGGGCTTCATATTCGGGTTTGTTCTCAAACCAGGTAACCGAGGAATTGATATGGCGGCCGAATACTGTCGGCGCACGGTAGGGGTCGCTAT
>CAZQLE010000061.1:0-12317 GCA_964593905.1 uncultured Anaerolineaceae bacterium
TCGTGGAAGAAGTCCGTAAACAGTTCCGTATTCCGGGCATCATGGAAGGAACCGTCAAACCCGATTACGCTCGTGTGGTTTCCATCTCAACCCGTTCTGCGCAGAAAGAACTGATCCCGCTTGCGACTCTTTCGGTGGTGATGCCTTTGCTGGTTGGCATGACCCTGGGTGTTGAAGCATTGGGTGGCTTTTTGGCCGGTGTTATTTTGACCGGTCAACTGCTGGCGGTGTTTATGTCGAATGCTGGTGGTGCATGGGATAATGCAAAGAAGGCCATCGAAGATGAACCCCGCAACCTCGAAGCAAACACGGGTAAAGGTTCCGAGCGCCACAAAGCTGGCGTGGTGGGCGATACTGTTGGTGATCCGATGAAAGACACCGCTGGTCCGGCGCTCAACCCGATGATCAAGGTTGTGAACATTATCAGCCTGCTGGCTGCCCCGGTGATTGTGAAATACCAGCCTCTGGGAATTATTGGCTGGATCGTCGTGGCGGTTCTTTTGGGCGCGGTGATCTGGTCGATTCGTGCCAGCAACAAACCGGTTGCTGACCTGGATTAAGCCTGAATTTTGTCTCGAATACAAATCCGGCAGGTTGCAAAACCTGCCGGATTTACTTTTTAATCCCGCGGGTCAGAATGGAAAGTGCCTGCGCAAAATCTGGAGGGTAGGCTGCGTTAAACTCCAGAGCTTGCTGGTTAACAGGGTGGGTGAATTTTAAAGTGCAGGCATGCAACGCGGGCCGGTCGATGAGACCGGTTAAATGGGCAGGTGTGTTTTTGGGCGCGTACAGGCTGTCGGCGATCAGCGGCAAACCGACCGCCGCCATGTGAACACGGATTTGATGCGTGTAGCCACTAAAAGGAATTGCCTGAACCAGACAAACCTCCCCATAACGATTCAGGATTGTTAAAAGGGTCGTGGCAGGCTTTCCATCTGTTTCTGAAACCACCGTGCGATGTTTGCGATCTCCGTTGACTTTGAGAGGGAGCGCCACCATTTTCTCGGGCCAATCTGGAATTCCCCGGGCAATGGCGTGATAGTGCTTTTTGGTCAGCCGGTTTTCAAATTGAAGCGATAAGCTGCGATGGGCGGCCGGGGTGCGGGCAAACACGATTACCCCGCTGGTGGTGCGGTCCAGACGGTGAACGGTGAGAATGGTGTCATATTTTTTCTTTAGCAGCCCCGATACATGGGGCAGCGCAGCATCATAGCCATCGGGGATGGTTAATAAACCGGCTGGTTTGTTGACGACCAGAATATGCTCATCTTCATATAAAATTTGCAACTCAGGCTGACTGGATGGCTGCATGTGGTTTCATCTTTTTCTGAAAGATCATTGAGATCAATGTTCGACTGGTTAGAATTGTATAATAATTGAAAATCCAAAAAATGGGAGCCAATCGTGGAAATTTATCTGGTTAATATTCATGTCAAACTTGAATCCATTTCCGAATTTATTCAGGCGACCGAAGATAATGCTTCAAACAGCCTGAAAGAACCCGGCGTGATCCGGTTTGATTTTATTCAACAGAAAGATGATCCAACCCGATTTATGTTGATTGAAGTCTACCGCACGCAAGAAGACCCCGTTAAACATAAGCAAACCGCACATTATTTGCGGTGGCGTGACCGGGTGACTGATATGATGGCCGAGCCGCGGATCGGGACACAGTACCAGAATCTTTATCCGCCAGAAAGCGACTGGCTGAAATGATGCAATTTGATTTTGCAACGGCGGGGAGAATTGTATTTCAATGCGGTGCAGCCGGCATGATCGGAAAAATTGCCCGACCCTTTGGCAAGATCGTTTTTCTGGTCAGTGGGTCGGGGGGGCAAAACCGCCAAAAAATTGAGGCGTTTCTGGCACAGGAGCAGATGCAGGTAGTGCATTTTTCTGTTTCGGGCGAACCGAGTGTTGATCTGGTAATTCTGGCGGTACAACAGTTGAAACAGGCCGGGTGTGATCTGGTGATCGGTGTGGGTGGCGGAAGTGTGATTGATACGGCGAAAGCCGTTGCGGCCCTGGCGACCAACCCCGGCGAACCGCTGGATTATCTGGAGGTGGTAGGAAAGGGTCTGCCGCTGGCGAACGCACCGCTGCCATTTATCGCGGTCCCGACCACGGCCGGGACCGGCAGCGAAGTTACCCGAAATGCTGTTCTCTCTGTTCCTGAAAAACGGGTAAAGGTCAGCCTGCGCAGCGCCGCCATGTTGGCGGATGTAGCGATTATTGACCCTGAGTTGACTGTTTCGACCCCACCCGAAGTGACTGCTTCGACCGGGATGGATGCGTTATGCCAGGTGTTGGAACCGTTGGTATCGGTTCGCGCCAATGTTTTGGTGGATGCTTACTGCCGGGCGGGGTTGGAAAGCGCCGGTTGGGCCTTGTTGCGCTGTTACCAAAACCCAGATGATATGGAAGCCAGGACAGCGATGAGCTTTGTCAGCCTGATGGGTGGTCTGGCGCTGGCAAATGCAGGGCTGGGAGCCGTGCACGGGTTTGCCGGGCCGCTGGGCGGAATGTTTGATGCTCCGCATGGGGTGTTGTGCGCCCGGCTGCTGCCGGCTGTGGTGAAGGTGAATCTGGCTGCGCTGCAACAGCGGGCCGCCGATCACCCGGCCCTGGGGCGGTATGATCTTTGCGCCCGGTTGTTGTTGCAAAACGAGCGGATTTCTGCCGGGGTATTGCCGGGCTGGTTATCTGATTTATGCACTGCGATGAAGATTCCGGGGTTAGCTGCCCTGGGGGTGGGGCCGCATGATTTTGCAGAGATCATTTCGAAGGCGCGCGCGGCTAGCAGCATGAAGGGAAACCCGATTGTGTTGACCGATGTGGAGCTTGAGCAGATCCTGGCCGAATCGCTTTAAGGAATGCTTTGCCCGTTGGGATTTAAGATGTGCTGAAAATAAAAAAGACGGGTTGCCGCTTTTTTTATGGCAACCCGTCTTTGAAACCGCGTTTGCTTACTTTTGCATAAAACTAATGGATAGGACCCCCGGACCTGCGTGAACCAAAATGGCAGGCGGCTGGTCGAATAAACGAATATCGGTGATATTAAGGCGTTTGCACAGTTCATTGGCCAGGCTGGTTGCTTCTTTTTCAGCATCTCCATGCCCGATGGTGAGATAACCTGCTTTATCGGTCGGATAGTCGGCAGCCACGATCTCGATCAGGCGGGCCAATGCACGCGATTTGGTGCGCTGGCTTTCAAAAGATTCGGTCTTGCCGCCTTTCAGCGTCAGAATCGGTTTCACTTGCAGTAAACTGCCAAATAACGCCGCGGCTCCGCCGATGCGGCCGCCTTTATATAAATATTCAAGCGTATCCACAAGGAAATAGACCCGCTCGCGGGCGGCCAATTCTTTTACCCTGGCTTCAACCGTATCGGCATCCAACCCCTGTTTTACCAGGCTCTGTGCATACAACACGATGGATCCCAGACCACTTGCAATGGTATTGGTATCGATGATCCGAATATCGGCCTGTGGAAAATCTTGCGCTGCGACAGTGGCGCTGCGGACGGTGCCGCTGAGCCCGGCAGACGGGCAAACCACAATGCTCGTTTCGCCGGCATCAATCGATTTTCGATAAACCGGTTCGTACAAAGCCGGGGGAGGAGCCGCTGTCTTTGGCAGTGAAGGCGAGGTCTTCAACATCTTCAAGAAAGTTTTGCTGTCCATTTGAGTATCATCGCGATACTCTTTTTCCCCAAATACGATGATTTGGGGAATGTATGCAATTTCAAGTTGTTCCGCTTCGGTAGGCGGAATACAGGAAGTCGTATCAGCTATGATTTTAACCATGGCAAGATTCCTTATTGATGAATTTGTTCTTGAAGTATGATTTTTTGATCCGGGTTTTAAATAAATTGGTTCACCGGCGATAATAGAAACATTATACCAACGTTGCCACTCTTTAAGGCGGGTCAGCTAATAAATTTCGGTAGGGCAAAATTATGAGTTTGATTCAAAAGCAGGCAGGCCGCCTGCGGGTGTGGCGGTAATGGCAGCGCGAATGATGGCCTGGGCGGTAACATCTGCTGCCAGTGCACCGATTAGATTAACATCGGCCCGGATTTCACCCGTTGCCAGGCAAAACAATGTATCACCATCCAACATTGTGTGGGCAGGTGAAATAGTTCTGGCGATTCCATCTTGCGCCATCTGGGCTACCTTGTTGGCTTCTTCTTTGGTGAGCAGCGCATTGGTGGCAATTACGCCAATTACTGTGTTGCCAGCATGTAGAGATGTGCGGGTGTTGGTTTGGGCCTGCTTTTTTAGAATTTCGATGGTCGCCTCAAATTTTTCATGAGGATCGTTTTTCGAATGCTTTGCCGGCGTCTTCCGAACCCCGGCGAGAATTTGCCCATTGCGAAAATCCAGGATATCGCCAAACGGATTGGCAACGATTAAAGCCGCCACCCTGAGATTGCTGCCCACCGCGATGCTGGCGGTTCCGAGACCCGTTTTCGTTGCACAGGCCATGCCGTTGATCTTGCCGGCAGTGGCCCCTGTGCCCGCGCCCAGGCAGCCTTCGCCAGGGTGGGTGCTGGTTGCGTTTAGACAGGCCGCATATCCCATTGCAGCATCCGGGCGAGCGGCCGGGTTTCCAATTCCCAGATCAAAAATGACTGCACCGGGCACGATCGGAACTTTGCCGACGCCCACATCAAAACCAATATGGCGTTCTTCGAGATATTGCATTACACCTGTCGCTGCGTTTAAACCAAAGGCAGAACCACCCGACAGCAAAATTGCGTGAACCTCCTGAACCAGATGCATAGGACGCAGCAGGTCTGTTTCTCTTGTCCCCGGCGCGCCGCCGCGTTGGTCCACTCCACCCACCGCAGGGCGGTCTGCAAGAATCACTGTGCAGCCGGTCAAACCTTCCCAATCTTGAGCGTGCCCAACCCGGATTCCGGGGATGTCTGTAATGCAGTTCAATGTCATTGTATACGCCTCAACAGTAACTTGAGAATTTATATGAGTGTAGTAAGATTATACTTGAGAAGGTAAGTTGGGTTGAATGAATCTATAAATCGCCTGATACTCTTAGAGGGTACTTTGACCATGGAAAAAAATGCCAGTCTCGATTCAACCGCTTTTGTGATCTTTGGCGTCACCGGTGATTTAACCCGCCGAAAGCTGCTGCCAGCTTTATATGAGCTGCATAAACAAGATCGTTTGCCGGAGCATTTGACGATTATTGGTTTTGCTCGCCGCGATTGGGATGACCAGAGCCTGCGGGCGAATTTGCACAGCGGCGTTGAGGAATTTGCCCGCAACAAACCGGTTGATATTGACAAGGTGAACCAGTTACTGGAAGACGCGGTCTATGTTCAATCCAACTTTGATGATCTGGCCGGGTATCAGCATTTGGCCGGGCTGCTATCGGAGCTTGAAATTGCCAATGTGCTCTTTTACTTTGCCACCCCGCCGGAAGAGTATATTTCCATTCTTCGAAATCTTAAGTTAAGTGGTCTGCGAAGCGATCGAAGCGGTTGGTCACGGATCATCATCGAAAAACCTTATGGGCGTGACCTGGAATCTGCTCAGGAACTGGAGCTGGAAGTTCACCAGGCTTTTAAAGAGCACCAGGTCTACCGCATCGATCATTATCTTGGCAAAGAAACGGTTCAAAATATTCTGTTTTTTAGGTTTGCCAATGGTATTTTTGAGCCACTCTGGGACCGGCGCTATGTGGATCATATTCAAATTACGGTGGCTGAGCAGAATGGGGTTGGGACGCGGGCCGGATATTATGAAAGCGCCGGGGTGATCCGCGATATGTTTCAAAACCATCTTTTGCAGTTGTTAAGTATGACTGCAATGGAAGCACCGGTTGCTTTTAACGCAGATGCAATTCGCGATGAAAAGGTGAAAGTTCTAAAATCACTGCGCCCATTAAAAGGTGTTGATTCGGTCAACCATACTTTTCGGGCACAGTACGTATCGGGCATGTTGAGAGAAAAACGTGTGCCAGGTTATAAAGATGAAAACGGCGTCAGCCCGACTTCTTTGACCGAGACTTTTCTGGCAGCGCGTTTGTATGTGGATAACTGGCGTTGGGCCGGGGTTCCATTTTATTTGCGTTCAGGAAAACGCCTGCCATGCCGGGCGACCGAGATTGCAATTCAGTTTAAGCAGGCGCCGCTTTCACTGTTTAACTGGCGGGAATTTGCCGGGGATGCGCCGAATGTCTTGATTCTTTCTCTGCAACCCAACGAGGGGATAACACTGACCTTTGGTGCAAAAGCTCCCGGACCGGCGAATAAGTTATCGCCGGTGCAGATGGATTTTGATTACTTAAAAGCATTTGGAGCAGAACCGCCGGAGGCTTATGAACGACTGCTTCTGGACGCAATTTTGGGCGATGCCACCCTGTTTACCCGCAGCGATGAAGTGCTGGCACAATGGGAATTTACCAGCAGTTTGATCGATGGATGGGCAGAGCACCCCTTAAAAAATTTGCCTGTTTATGAAGCGGGCACCTGGGGACCGCCAGGCGTCGATTTCTTTATTCGCAATGACGGCCGCCGGTGGCGCGAAAATTTAATTGGTGAGTGTTAACCGCTTAGACAGTTTTGCCGCAATTGGGGCAAAACCGGTCGGTTGGTTTTAATACATAACCACAGCCTTTGCAGGTATCGGGTTGGTTGCCGCCCAGTGGCGCTCCACAGGCCAAACAGCGCGGTTGACCAACCGGGTTTCCGGTACTGCAATAGGGGCACTCAATCCGCTTTAATCGTTCCGATAGATCCACCCCGGCCTGTTTTACTCTGGCAGTGTTTTCGACCACGCGCCAAACCTGTTCGGATAGTTGCAGCGATTCAATATCCTGGGCGATATCGTCGAGCCGGCTGAGAAGCCCCAACGGATTGCGCAAGGCCGTGAAAGCCGACATGCCCAGACTGGCAGCCACTCCCAACCAATTTTGCTCGCCAAGCTTGATCAGCACCCCATCTTCAACTTTGTCGATGGAAATGCTCAGGGCGGTTTGCCCACCTGAAGAGGGGCTGCTGCCGGTGGCTATTTGTATTGCCAGACGGTTGCCGCTGCCGACCTGTTGAACACGATAGTTCCCGCGGTGAAAATAGGCGATCAGATCGCGGGCGAAGTCTTGAGGTTGAATTGAGCCGTGGTAGATTCTTTGTTCCATAGTATCGATTATAATCAAATATCTTTTGCAACATATGGTGAGTTATGATGAATTTGCGATTTGCTCGAATATCAATCACAATTTTGGGGCTGGTTATTTTGTTGACCGGTTTTTCTCTGTTAACCTTTCATGCGCAAACGGTTCATGCCCAGGTGCCAACGGTGGATATTCCTACGGTGACGAGTTCACCCAGTGGCCCAATGATCAAAGTTCGGGCAGATGCCGGTGAAGAACAAATTAATGTACGCTCGGGTCCCGGAACCTTTTATGATAAAGTGGGCGTTTTGTTGATCGGTCAGACCGCACCAGCAAAAGGCCGTTCGACGGGTGGTGAATGGATTATGGTGGAGTATCTGGGTGCGCCGGGCAATGTGGCCTGGGTTTATGCACCCTTGGTGGACATCCTTTCTCCATCGCTGCTGACTGTTGTTGAGGCACCCCCAACCCCAACGCCGGTTATGACTAATACAATTGATCCAACCCTGGCCGCTCAATTTGTGGTTACCAGCGAACCGACGCGCCTGGCGACATTTACAGCCCCGCCTCCCTTAAACCTGCCCACCTTTGAACCTGTTATGGCAAGCTCGCGAGGCGGGATTCCGATGGGGCTGGTTATTATTGGTCTGGCTGCAATCGGGCTCTCCATCGGGTTGTTCACCCTTGCACAGGGTAAATAGGGTCTGCGAAGAAGCGCTTTAGGGCTTGAAAGTTTTCGGGGCCAAGTTTGTGCCCTGAATCATCCTCTGCATAAATGACCGGGATCAGACTCTTTTTAAGCAGGGCGGCTGCGTTCTGGCCTGTTTGCACCGGGACGATGGGGTCATTTTTGCCGTGGGCGACAAAAAATTTCGCACTGGTTGAAGGGTGTGTGCGAATAAACTGCTCGGCCGGCTCAGGGAAGTAACCTGACAGACAGGCAATTTTTGTGAATTGATCGGGGAAAAGCAACCCCAGAACATACGCCATCGCTGCGCCCTGGCTGAAACCAATGATGTAAAGCTCAGTTACATCCGGAGTATATTCAGCGATCCAGTGTTTCAGGCTGTTCATCAGAGTCTGTGCTGATGGAATAAAATCTTCGATCAGCGAAGACTGGTAGGTTGTTTTATCTTTTACCCAGGTGAAACCTCCTTCATTTGCCGGATATAAGGCGCGCGGTGCCAGGATGTGGATTGGAAATTGGACAGCGCGAGAGAAGACCCACATTGAATTTTCATCACCGGTATAGCCGTGGATCATGAGCAGCAACTTTTGCGTGGGTGCTGCGGACATCTGGTTTTTAAAGAACGGTTGGGGTTGATCGTCATTCATTTCTATTTCTCTTGACGATTGCATCAATGCCCCATAAAAAGAGCATGATTAAAAATATGGGGACTAGACCTGCGCCAATGCACAATAGACCCAAAACTGTGGCGCCCGGCCCATAAATTAAGTAGATTAGACCGGCCCCGAGTAGAAAAACCAGGGCCAACCCCCCTACAATTAATTGGATCATCGTCTGTTTTTTGTATCGATCCAGATCACTACCCATCCTGTACTCCATTGAGATGCAGCTCAATCCATTCTGGGATACGCGCCTGATGGAAGTGTCGTTTGAGGTTGTTGGACCAGGAAACAGCGTCCTGCATATCGTGAATTACCCGGTCGGCGGCCTGATATCCACGTTCATAAAGAACTTCAAATGCAACATTATCAATCATGAAGTACTCCTCCAGATCCGGGCGGATCATTACATCCGGGGGATCCAATTCTTCTTGTAGTTGTGCTATCATGCGCGATGTGATTTCCATGGATTGCAGGAAAATCTTAATGGCCTGAGAAATGCGCAATTTACTGACCTGATCTACAATTGTCGTTGGGATGGGCGTGTTTTTTGGCATTTGCAGCGGAGCGATACGCTCACTTTCACGCGGGATGGCCGACAGGCTGATGGCAAATACTGGCAGCTCTGGCGCCAGATAACGGGCAAGGGTAACCGGAACAGGATCCAATACCCCACCATCAACCAGCAAGAGTTCACCTGCCTGCACAGGCGGGAAAACGGCGGGTACGGCCGAGGATGCAATCATGGCATCCAGCAGCGGCCCCTGGCGAATGATGACCTCTTTGTAGGAATTGAGATCGACTGCTGTGCAGGCAAAAGGAATTTTGGTATCTTGAAAAGTTTTCGCATCCAGCAAAGTCGCTAACAAAGCTTTTAGGCCGCGGATTCCCAGTATGGATACCCTGTCATTGGGTTCGTGACCAAACATCTGAGACTGGTTGATTGAATTGAAGATTTCCATAATTTCATCAACCGAATACCCAATGGAATATAGCGCCCCCACAATTGAACCGGCGCTTGTACCGGAGATCGCCCGGATGGAATATCCTTCTTCTTCCAATTTCCGAATTGCTCCCAGGTGGGCAATGCCTTTAATTCCGCCGCCACCCAGTGCAAGTGCTATATCTGCCATGACTATCCTCCCAAGATAAGGTTTTGTGCTTTTGATGGAAAGCACACAAAACCTGTTTTGCTAAAAGCGGTCAAACTCTGCATAAATTATACGAAGGTTCCATTAAAATGTTGCTAGTTCCGGTGTGATCGGGTCTGAATATTGCTGCTCATTCACAGAGACAATTCAGGAGATGTCATGGAAAGTCGCGAAAGTTCGTCGCCGTTAATCACCCGCTCGGTGGCTGGTGCCCTGGCCAGAGAAGCCATGGATGTATATGAATTCAGTTTTTGGCAAAAGCTGGCGCTGCGCGTGGTTGGGGCGCTGCCGATGGAGGTTGCGGTGGCTTTGCTGCCGCGCGTGCAAAAAGCAGGGGCGTTGGGTGCTGCCAGTTTGCAAAACCTGAAAATTGACCAGCTTATTGAGCAGCGCCTTCAGGATTATGCTGTGTTAGAAGGGCCCTTCTCCGGTGTGGTGCTGGGGGTGGGTATGGGCGGGGCTACCGCACATATTGCAACTGCTTCAGGGGCCCCCTTTTTGCCCCAGGCGTTTGTTCTTACCCTGAAGGGCGGTGCAGAAGATGGCGATGTGACGCAATATTTTTGTCAGGGTGCTGATGTTGCAAAAAGACTCACTGAGAACAACCCGGAAGTGATTTCAATTCAACATTATGATCCGGTACACGATGGCTGGCTGACCCGCTCCTGCAACCATATTCGCCTGAAACTCACCTGTCTGCCCGCGGCCTACAAAAAATTTATCCTCAGCCGGGTGGTTCCGGGTGGCGATGTGATTTATCTGGAAGGTGGTGCGCAGTGGCAGCAATATCAGACCGGGCTCAGAAACCGTTTTCAGGTTGGCGGATGGGGTGCGATCTCGACGGATACGTTTCTATCGGGTAATGACACTCTGGCTGCCTATGCCCGGCAGGCAGGGTTAAAGAAGTGGGACTGGAATCTGCCGGGTTATGATCGGGCGTTGTTTCCTGAATCGGAATGGGGCAGTGAAGCCGGATTAAGGGAGGAATTGGAGGCTTTTTGCCGGGCAGAAGGTTTTTGTTTTCGTCCGGTGCATTTTGACCGGCCGGAAGATTTCTCGCGGCTGGCCTTTGTGATTCAAAAACATCGGCTTGATGCAGCCGGGATCGAGCCCCGCGGTGTTCTCGTTGAGACGTTTTCACAGTATGATGCGTTGGCGGTGGAGCAGGCGGGGCTGCTGCCGCTCTGGTTGATTTTTAATACCCTGGATTCGGCTGATTTTCTGGAGCAAATGTCGGACCAGTTTCCAAAGGCAAAACCGGTCTTCTTTTCGGCGCTAGCCACTTTTTCGCTGACACCTGATCTGGCTGCCTGGGAACGCTGGATGGCGATTTTGCGACCGTTTCAGGTGATTGAAATGGGCGCCAGAAAATCGCATTACCCGGCCGACGCGGCTGCCCTGCTGGATTGGGTGAAGCCGCTGCGGAACTGGGTGATGGACCAGCCGCAGCTAGAACTGCCCCGGTTAACGGGTGCGGAATTTGAGCTTTGTGTTCAACAGGTCTTAGCGGGCTAGTGCTGTGTCAAATGGATAACGATACTTTGCAGCGGTGATTTCGCCGCAAAATCACCGCTGCAAAAATTGACTTTTATGTTTTGCGCAATGCCAGAAGCGTTTTTATGGCTTCTACCAACCGGTCAAGGTCATTTTCGTCGTTGTACCCCTGGAAGGAAAAGCGAATTAGCTTGTGGCTTTGCCAGTTGATGATGGGCGCTTCGACGTGAAATTCATCATACAGCCTGTTTTTTGTTTCGGCCACGTCCCAGTGGGCCGGCAGCGGGGCAGTGGACATTTGACAGTACCATTCTGGTGAATCGGGATGGAAAGGCGGCAGACCGGTCAGCGTAGAAATTTCCTGCCGGGCGCGTTGTGTCAGGCCATGACAGCGCTGGCGGACTTCTCTCCAGTGGTGCGTTTTTTGAAATTCAATGGCAGCCGGGACGGATAAATAAGCTGAAAAATCACGTGTGCCAGTCCATTCGTGTTCATCCACAAATTTGGATGTGCCCGGGTTTTCGCTGTTCCAGCCCCAACTGACTACCAGGGGTTCCACCAGGTGCTGCACTTCGGGCCGGGCATAGAGAAATGCCGCGCCTTTGGGGGCGCACAGCCACTTGTGCAGGTTGCCCGAGTAAAAATCAGCCCCCAGATGATCCAGGTCCAGATCAATTTGTCCGGGCGCGTGGGCGCCATCGATCACGGTGAGGATGCCCAGCGCGCGAGCGCGGCGGCAAATTTCTTCCACCGGGAAAATGATGGCGGTCGGTGAGGTGATGTGACTGAGAAAGATTACCCGTGTGGCAGGGGTGACGGCGCTCCAAAAGCGATCGATAAAATCATCCTGTGAGTTTATGGGCGGATTAATTGGACAATTGGTATACTTAAACCCGTGCAACTGCGAGAGGAACTGCCAGGTGCGGTCCAGTGCGCCGTATTCATGATTGCTGGTCAAGACCTCATCCGGGGGTCCCAGGTGCAGGCTGCGGGCGATGATATTTAAACCGTGGGTGGCATTCACTACATATACCAGGTTGTCGGCCCGGGTGTGCAAGTAGACGCCCAGTTGTTCACGAGCGTCTTGCAGCAGCGCGGTTATCTGTCTGCCCAGAAATTCAACCGGCTGCCGTTCCATTTTCATTTGCCAGTTGACAAAAGCTTCAAAAACGGGTCGGGGTGTTGCGC
>CAZQLE010000061.1:12327-18747 GCA_964593905.1 uncultured Anaerolineaceae bacterium
GAACCGTGATTTAAAAAGACAATATTCGGATCAATAAAAAAGTTTTCTTTCATCTTTACCGCCCTGAATGTGGGTTGGCATGGTATGCTGCACAACCGTACGATAATTTGTAATTCTACCGGGAACAAACAAACTTACAAAGAAAAATTATACCTGATTCGGTTATCCATCGCGAGATTTCAATGAACCGCTACCTTCTGTTTTTTGAACCATCCAGACAAATACCGGATGCTTATCGTAAAAATTTTGTCAATTTATATTTTGATATTGGCTGGTTTGGTGTTCTAACCGGCAGTATTCTGGCATTTCTTAATGTCTATGCGGCCCGTATCGGCGGCTCGAGCAGCCAGGTGGGGCTGATTGTTGCTGCTCCGGCACTGGTAAATTTGTTGTTCTCCCTGCCAACCGGAACATGGTTCCAGAGCCAGTGTACCTGGAAGGCGGTGTTCTGGGCTTCAATTCTGATGCGCATCTTTTATTTTGCGCTGATTCCTCTGCCAATGTTATTTTCCAATCAGATGCAGATCTGGATCATTGTGGCGATCACCCTTCTTATGAGTATTCCGGGGGTGGGGCTGGCGGTCGGTTTTAATGTTTTGTTGGCCGAAACCGTCCCCATTCAATACCGGGGCCATGTGGTTGGGATCCGAAATGCTGCTTTTGCCCTGATTACGGCTTTGACGACCTTTATCTGCGGAATGATTCTGGATCGGTTTGTATTTCCGCAAGGATATGTCATTGTATTTTTGATCGGCGCGGTTGGTGCGGCGATGAGTTCGCTGCATCTATTTTTTGTGCGTCCATTTGTAGAGGCGAACTCTGAGGATTGTGGCGAACACATATCTGCCGGGGTGACTCAAAAGCCGATCACAGTACCGGCCCGGCGGTCAAACCATTTGATCACCACATTATCCCAAAAGATGAATATCACGGTTCTGTCGGGGCGTTATGGGTGGGTGCTGTTTTTATTGATGCTGTTTACCTTTTTCCAGTATGCGCCTTCGCCAATTTTTACAGTCTATATGGTCAACCAGTTGGGGTTATCTGATCAGATCATTGGCCTTGGAACCGCGTTTTTCTATTTGCTGGTTTTTGCCGGTTCGCTCAGGTTTGAATCACTGGCCAGCCGGCTGGGTAACAAGGTTGTGGCCGGGGTGGGCGCCTTGTTAATGGCTGGTTATCCGCTGCTTTTGTCGGTCAGCTATCAGGCGTGGATTTATATTTTGACCAGTTGCATTGGGGGTGTTGCCTGGGCACTGGCCGGAGCCGCGACGATCAATTATATGTTGGAGTTTGTCCCGGCTGATAATCGTCCGGTTTATCTGGCCTGGTACAGTGTGGTCAATAATGCAGCCATATTGAGCGCTTCAATCATCGGGCCACTCGTCGGTGATGCGGTGGGCCTGACCGCGGCACTGGTTATTTTTGGTTTCGGTCGGCTAATCGCCGGATTGGGCATCCTAAAATTTGGTTAGTTTATGTTAAAATACCTGTATGTCTGTTAAAGTCGTCGCCACAAATCGCAAAGCGCATTTTGAGTTTTTTCTGTTGGAACACTTTGAAGCTGGAATTGCCCTGCAAGGCAGTGAGATCAAATCGATCCGCGCCGGGCAGGTTAGTCTGGCTGAGGCCTATATTCGCATCGATAATGGACGCGAAGCCTGGCTGGTCAACGCTCATATTGCTCCCTATAACCCGGCCAGTTATTTAAACCATGATCCAATCCGCCCCAGACGGCTGTTACTCAATCGCAAAGAAATTCGCGAGTTATGGACTGCCGTCCGGCAAAAAGGGGTCACGGTTGTTCCGGTGCAGATGTATATGAAAGATCGATTGGCAAAGTTGGATATTGCGATTGCCAAGGGAAAGAAGCTGTACGATAAGCGTGAAGATATCGCTCGGCGCGATTCTGAGCGCGACGCAGAACGCCAGCAGCGCATTCGTTAAAACACCGAAATTTTTCTTAGAGGGATGGATTATGCTCAGCAATATCTGGCTTGCCGGGATTATTACATTTGTTCTTGCGTTGGTATGGCTGAGGATAAATGATTTTTTTGCCCACCGGGGTTGGATTAGCAGCCGATTAAGTCGAAAAATCATCCATATGGGCACCGGGCCGATCTTTGTCCTGTGTTGGTTACTATTCCCAGAACATCCCGCCGCCAGATATCTGGCGGCTTTTGTTCCGCTCACCTTCTCGCTGCAATTTTTGTTAATTGGCATGGGGGTCGTCAAAGATCAGGCTTCCGTCGCGGCAATGTCACGGCACGGTGACCCTCGCGAGATTCTGCGCGGCCCGTTGTTCTATGGTATTGTGTTTGTGATTTTGACCATCGTTTATTGGAAGGACCATCCGGCCGGGATTGTGGCGCTGATGTTGTTGTGCGGCGGCGATGGTCTGGCCGATATCGTGGGGCGTTTGAATCGGGGGCCCAGGTTGCCCTGGTCACCCGGCAAGTCGGTGATCGGCTCGCTGGGAATGTTTTTGGGAGGCTGGTTGTTTGCGCTGGCGGTGTTGGCGGTCTTTTACCAGCAGGGCGTTTTTGCTGGAAGCATGGCCGGGTCTTTGTGGAAAATTACTGTGATTGCCTTAATTGGTACAGCGATTGAATCTTTGCCGTTTCATGATATTGATAATATAACTGTAGCTGCTGCTGCTGTATTGTTCGGCCATCTCTTCAATCTATAGAGGAAACCAATGGTAATTCTGGATGGGAACCACCTTAGTATCGAAGATGTCGTGCGTGTTGCCCGCGCCAATGAATCCGTTGCGCTTTCAGAAACGGGCAAACAACAAGTTTTGGAATCGAACCGTCGACTTGAAGCGATTCTGGCTTCGGACCGATCGGTTTACGGGATTAATACCGGATTCGGCATTTTTGCCGACCAACGCATTCCACGGGAAGATTCGGCAGTTTTGAGCCGGAATTTAATCATCAGCCACGCGGTGGGGACGGGGCCCGCGCTGCCGGGTGAAATCGTGCGTGCGGCGATGTTGGTGCGGGCCAATACACTGGTGAAGGGCTATTCCGGGGCCCGTCTGGAAGTCATTAATACGATTGTTGAGATGCTTAATCGCGGGGTCACCCCGGTTGTGCCGTCACAGGGGTCACTGGGGTCTTCGGGTGATTTATGTCTTCTTTCGCATATGGCGCTGGTTTTTACGACCGATGCTGCTGACCTGGAGCAGGATTCGGGTCAGGCAGAGTTTGGCGGAAAAATCTACAGCGGCAAAGAGGCCATGCAATTGGCCGGGATCCCCAGAATTCAACTGGGTCCAAAGGAGGGCCTGGCCATTAATAATGGTGCGACCTTCTGCGCGGCTGAGGCGGCATTAAACGTGTTTGATGCCCTATATCTCTGCCAGGTGGCAGAAGCAAGCCTGGCAACCACGCTGGAGGCCTTGCAGGGCTGTTCTTCTGCATTTGATCCGCGGCTGCATGATGTAAGGGGTTTGCGGGGGCAGATTGAAGTGGCTGCCAATATTCGCGAACTCATCCAGGGCAGCACCCTGATCGACTCTTGTGACCGGGTGCAGGATGCCTATTCCTTACGCTGCGCTCCGCAGGTGCAGGGGATCGTTCGAGATACCATCCGGTTTGTGTGGGATATTATTGCGCAAGAGATCAACGCGGCAACAGATAACCCGTTGATCTTTGAACCGGATCTGGCATTGTCTGGCGGCAATTTCCATGGCGAACCTGTGGGTGTGGCGATGGATTATCTCGGAATTGCAGTGGCTGAATTGGGGGCAATTGCAGAACGCCGTACCTATCGCCTGACCGACGGCAAGATCAACAGTGGTCTACCGCCCATGCTGGTGGATGCGCCCCAGGCTGCCGGCCTCAACTCGGGGTTAATGATGCCGCAGTATACTTCGGTCTCGTTGGTGTTGGAGAACCAGACGCTGGCTTTTCCGGATAGCGTTCATTCGCTGCCGACATCGGGATCACAGGAAGATCATAATGCCAATGCGATGACTGCTGCGCGACATGCGCGCGGTATTATCGAAAACACCTTTCATATTTTGACCGTGGAATTGTACACTGCGGCCCGTGCTCTGGATTTGCGACTGCGGCAGAACCCTGACCGACACCCAGGGAAGCTGGTGGCGGACCTGCACCAGAAAATTCGCCGGCAGATCCCTTATCGTGCCGGAGACCTGCAATGGGGGCTGGAGATTGTTTCGTTGAAAAATTTGATTATTAATAGAGAATTAGGGTTATAACATCACCGACCCCGAACGTTTGACATTCTTGTGAGAAACGATTATCTTTGGGCATATGGGTACCATGAAATTTACACGACGTGATTTTCTTAAAACCGGTTTAATGGGCCTGGGCGCAGTTGCTGCAAAGCCCTGGCTAAAATGGAATGCACTGGTTGAAGATTGGCCTGATGCAGAAAGCCTGGGCAGAAATTGCACCGGCGGGATCATGAATTTTCGGGCTCGCCCGGTTGCAGATAGCCCAATT
This sequence comes from uncultured Anaerolineaceae bacterium, assembly GCA_964593905.1. GTDB lineage: Bacteria > Chloroflexota > Anaerolineae > Anaerolineales > Anaerolineaceae > CAZQLE01. The sequence continues at coordinate 16,803 of CAZQLE010000061.1, forward strand.
GTGAAATCAGTATATGAAGATTATGTTTTCCCCTGGCTGCGTGAGGTGGTGGGAGAAGCGCCGGCGGGTTTATTCAGCCGGCGATGGATTGAGACCCCCGAAGGCTATGTTTATGCACCGGCCGCGCAGCCGGTGAAAAACCAACCCAACCAGCCGAAGCAGGATTTGCCAGTTTCACAGGGGCATGGCCAGGGCTTTTGGGCCGAAGTGTCTGTTCCCTATGTCGATATTTTCCTCGAAAATCCGGCTGCATCCCCCTGGCTTAAAGAAGTTCCCCGCCCACGGCTGTATTACAGCCAGGTATTGTGGGTTGATGATATCCGCCTGAACTCCAGCGGGCAGACTCTGTACCGGATCAACGAGCCATATGGTTCTTATGGAGATCTTTTCTGGTGTGCAGCCGAGGCGTTTCGGCCTTTAACTGCCGAGGAGCTTTCTCCGATCAACCCGGATGCGACTGATAAGCGGATTGTGGTTGATCTTAACTATCAGACTCTTTCGTGTTATGAGGGCAATAGCGAAGTCTATTTTTGCCGCATCTCATCCGGTGCAAAGTTTGACGCACAGGGAAATGTCGTGGATAACTGGTCCACCCCGGTCGGGGCGCATTTGCCCTGGCGAAAGGTGGTCTCGATTCATATGAGCGGAGGATCAACCGGCGCAGGCTGGGATACACCGGGAATTGCCTGGACGGTATTGTTTGACCCCAATGGCGCGGCGATCCATTCCACTTTTTGGCATAATGATTTTGGCACCCCTCGATCTCATGGGTGTGTTAATGCCCGGCCTGAAGATGCCAAATGGATTTTCCGCTGGACCAACCCGGTGGTGGCCCTGGACCCGGGAAATGTTGATATTTCTGGTCCAGGTGGCACCGTGGTGGATGTTGTAGCAGCCTAGAAAGGTTAGCAGATGAATGTCTCCATTGGGTTGGCCTTTCTGGCTGGCATGGCATCGTTTTTAACACCCTGTGTGTTTTCGCTGGTGCCGGCCTATATTGGATATTTAAGTGGCAAAGCTGCCGCAGCCGTTCAAAATGCCCAGGCGCCGAGCCGCTGGTCCACATTCAGCCACGGTCTGGCATTTGTTCTGGGCTTTAGTGTGGTGTTTATTCTTCTGGGTGCGGCTGCATCCACACTGGGTGCGTTGCTGTATGATGTCCGCGGTTGGCTGGCAAAAATAGGGGGCGTGGTTGTCTTTATTTTTGGCCTGCATATGACCGGTCTTGTGCGCATCCCGTTTTTAGATTATGAGCTGCGCCCCCAAAACACGATGGATCAGCGCCGTAGTTATTTTTCTTCAGCGCTGCTGGGTGTGTTTTTCTCGGCTGGTTGGTCGCCGTGTGTGGGTCCGGTCTTGGGTGCAATCTTAACCCTGGCTGTAAATGGCGGCTCCATCAGCGAAGGTGTGAAACTGCTTTCTGCCTATTCCGCCGGGTTGGCAATTCCATTTTTGCTGGCTGCGCTTAGCATCGGCTGGGTATCGGTCATTTTGAAAAAATACCGTCGTACCATGCATCTTGTTGAAATTGTCATGGGTGTCTTGCTCATGATCGTGGGCGTTTTACTTTTCCTGGGAATTTTTGAGCAGTTGGCGCGTTTTGGGCCGTTTGTGGATTTTGGGCTCTGAGGAGTTAAAGTGAAGAAAAACATCCTTCTTCTGGTCGGGGGACTGTTTTTTGGTTTAATACTGGGAGCAGTGATCTTCGGGCTGGGCAGTGGGGGCGCAAGCTCTTCGCGGGGAGAAGCGTTTGCGCTTGAACAGGGGAAGCCCATGCCCCAGTTTACTGCGCCTCTTTTGACCGGGGATGAAATTTCGCTGGCTTCACTGCGCGGTAAAACGGTGCTGATTAATTTTTGGGCTACCTGGTGTGAACCGTGCAAAGAAGAAATGCCGCTTTTGCAGCAGTTCGCCGACCGGTATCCGGATGAACTGGTTGTGATTG
>CAZQLE010000062.1:0-18408 GCA_964593905.1 uncultured Anaerolineaceae bacterium
GCTTCAGGCTCCACTTCCACCACGCTGAGCGCGGGGTCGCAAATTAAATTCTCCAGACGGTTCTTTTCTTCGGCGGTCAGTGCGCCCTGCCGTACCAAAATAGTCAGCCGGCGGCGAATCTCTTCATCCACGTGCTGCACGGGTTCCATAAATGCCCGAAAAGATGTTTTCAGGCTGCTCAGGGCTGTGCTGCCAGCGCCAATCACCTGGGTCAAAACCCGCTCGGGCATCATCCCGCCGATGGCTTTCTCCTGTTCGAAGATGATCTGAAACAGAGTCACCGAGGTCAGATCGGCGCCGGTGCGATAATCGATCACGCGCACTTCTTCATTGTTACGAATCATGGCGGCAATGTCATCCAGGGTCACGTAACGGCCGTCGTCGGGGTCGTAGAGCTTGCGGTTGGCGTAGCGTTTGATGGTTCTCATTGCGGGTTGCCTTCCACCGGCGGAACCGAATGGGCGGTCTTTAGCGCTTCAATCTGCTGTTTTAATTCTTCAATTCGCTTTTCCAGCGCTTCGGTATCTTCGGCAGAGGTTGAGCTGGCGGTTTTGGCTTTTTCGCGCATGGCGGCGCGCTCTTTTTCCAGCTTTTCGCGCCGTTCGAGGGCTTCTTGCACCAGGCGGCGCGCGTCCTGCTCGGCGATCTCACCTTTTTCCACCATCCGTTCGACAAAGTTGTTTAACTCATCCTGGGCAAACACTGCGGCGGTGACGGCTGCCACGACCAGTTTGCGCGAGATCTCGTCAAAGGTGGTGGTGCGTTTTTCACTCTCGGCCTTATGCTCAACTTCGGGGTTGTCTGTCATTTTCAATCTCCTCTTTCTTTCTGCCGGTGCGGCAGTGAATTTAAAATCATAACGCAATGCGTTATCATGATAACGCATTGCGTTATTAAATGCAATAGGCAATTTTCTAATGACAGCAGGATCGGAGCGGGCTGTCGGAGGGCTTTTCCTTTTTTTCGGTCGCTCCTGAAGGCAGCCGGTAAGCGATTGCGGCCCGGTTGGTTAAAGCGCAGCCACCGTCGCAGGCCGAAATTGTGGAGCAGGCCGCGCAAGGCCCTTCGTTGGACGAGGCTTCGGCAGTTAAGAGCCCTTTTTGCACACAAAAAGATAAGATCCCTTGCAGCGCACCGGGTTGAATTCCCATCCGTCGGCTCAATTCTTCCATGCGCAGATCGCCGCCCGCGCTGTGAAATTCATCCAAAACTTTTTGCAATAAGGTCATGATAATTTATCCTCCGGTCCACAACCGGCCAATTTGAAAGATGAGCGTTCCCATTAACCAGGCAATGCCAAATTGACCAAAAATGGTGAGCAGCATCCAACGGGTGCCCAGTTCCTGTCGCTCCACAATCAATGCGCTGACGCAGGGGGTATACAGCAGCACAAATACCAGAAAAGCCAGAACAGCCGGCCCGGTTGCACCGCTGCTGGTTTCAACAAAGCTTTGCTGAATGGCGGTGTTTAAGCTGTTGTCGAGCGCCTCTTCTGCTGCGGGTCCGCGCAGGTCGATGCCCACCAGAAGGGGCAGGGCGCGCAGGGTATCGCTTAGGGTCTGAACAAAGCCCTGGCCAACCTCAACCAGGTCTTGCCCGAAGGTGGAGGTTGCAATTTCGATCTGCTGCGTTTCTGATGCATAGGCCTGTGAAAGCGTGCTGACCACCACTTCTTTGGCTACAATCCCGGTTAGCAATGAGCCGGTCATTTGCCAGTTGTCAAACCCTAGTGGGGCAAAAATCGGGGCGGCGGCCTGCGAGACCACCGCAAAGGCGCTGTCTTGCACCGGCGTGCTGGCAAAAGAGCCTGTGCCGCGCACCGGAACCGACATTAAAACCCAGATGATCATTGCACAGCTCAAAATGGTGGTTCCGGCCTTTTTGATAAACCCGGAGGTGCGTTCCCAGGTTTGCCGCCAGATGTTTTTCCACACCGGGCGGTGGTAGGCGGGCAGTTCCATCAGAAATGCCGAAGGTGGCATACTGCGAAACAGAGTATGGTTGAGCAGCAGCCCGACCAGAACGGCGATGACGATGCCTGCCAGATAAAGCCCAAAAATGACAAGCCCGGCCTGGCGCGGGAAAAAGATGCTGGTGAGCAGGGCATAAACCGGCAGACGCGCCCCGCAGCTCATGAAGGGCACCAGCAGACCGGTGAGCACCCGTTCGCGTTGGTTTTCCATGGTGCGGGTGGCATAGATGCCGGGCACAGAACAACCAAACCCGACGATCATGGGCAGCGAGCTTTTACCGTGCAGCCCCAGGGTGTGCATTAACCGGTCGATCACAAAGGCGGCGCGCGCCATATAGCCCGAGTCTTCCAATAACCCCAGGCCGAGATACAGCGCCATTAAAACCGGCACAAAAGCCAGCACACCGCCCACCCCCGGCAGCACCCCCAGAACGATCATCCGCTCAAACCAGGTGTCTGACAGCCCGACCAGTTGGATTAAGGCAGCCACCCAGCGGGTCAGGGGTCCGGTGATGATTGCATCCAGCCAGTCGACTGCCGGGGCAGGGATCTCGCTGACCACGCGGAACAGACCGTACATGATGCCCAGAAAAATCGGGATGCCAAAGATGCGGTGGGTCACCACACGGTCGATGCGCTCACTGGTGGTGAGCCGGCCGGTCTGGCGCTTGACTGCGTCGCGGGTGAGCTGGTTGATCCAGGTGTAGCGCGAATCGACCACCAGAACCTCAATATCTTCCCCTTCGCTGTCGGCCAACCGTTTTGCGGCTTCTTCGGCGCGGGCGATGACAACAGCGGCGGCGGGGTCATTTTTTAGCGTTTGGAGGAGGTGGGTATCTCGTTCGAGTAGTTTAATGGCCAGCCAGCGGGGGCTGTATTGCCCGGCAAGCTCGGGGCTGCGCTCGATGATGGCCTGAATATCTGCAATGGCTGCTTCGAGCGCCGGTGCATAGCGAATTAAGGGTTGACGGGGCGTGGCGAGGGTCATTTAATCACCTCCGCCGGGGCAAGCGTATTGACCAGCATGCTCTTAAGGTCTTCCAGACCCTGGCCGGTGTTCAGCGCCGTAACCACCACGGGAATGCCCAGTTGGGTGCTTAACAGATCGCAATCGATCTGAATGCCTTCGCTGGTTGCCACATCCCACATATTGAGCACCAACACTGCGCGCACGTCCATTTCAAGAATCTGGACAACCAGGTAAAGATTGCGCTCCAGATTGGCGGCATCCACCACAATTACTACGATGTTTGCGCCGCAATCGAGAATGGCGTCGCGCGCAATGATCTCTTCCATCGAATAAGCGGTCAGGCTGTAGGTGCCGGGCAGATCGATCACTTGAATCGCCTGGTTGTTTTCAAACCACCAGCCTTCTTTTTTCTCCACCGTTTTGCCCGGCCAGTTGCCCACGTGTTGGTGAGAGCCGGTGAGCAGGTTAAAGAGGGTGCTTTTGCCACAGTTGGGGTTGCCGGCCAGCAGCAGCGACGGCGCATTGCACGGTTCGGTCGGGAGGGTCACAGCGGTGGCAACGCTGCTCAAACCGGGCAGCGCAAATTCATAGCGGCGTGTGCCCGGCGTCGAATCGGTTCGGGGGACGGGGTCCAATCTTTCCACTTCGATCAAGTCGGCCTCATGGCGGCGAATGGCAAGGTGATAGCCGCGCACATTAACATTAATCGGGTCGCCCAGCGGGGCATAAGCTGTCACTTCAATTTCTGTGTTCTTGATCAGGCCCATATCCATAAAGCGCTGGCGCAAAGGCCCCTGGCCGTTTACGCGGATGATTCGGGCACGTTCACCACTTTGAAGCTGGCTAAGATGCATTTTTGGCATGTTTCACTTCCAGATGGCAAGCTTGACAAAGGTATCTGGGATGATACAATTTTTTCAAGCGCGCACAGGTTAAGGTTGATAAAATTGAGGAGTTAGTATATACTAACTATCGTGCTTAGTATAATAATAAACCTGAAACTCTGTCAAGGAAGATCGTCACTTTAATCACAATGACCTTTTCTGAACTGCGTCCCACCCCGACAATAGAAGATTATCTCGAACTCATCCACATCTTAGCCCGTGATGGAGAGGCGATCATCGCCGCGCGTCTGGCTGAAATGCTCTCAGTTTCTGCGCCTACGGTCACCCTGACGCTTAAACGCATGGTGCGCGATGGCTGGGTTTCGATTAATGCCAGAAAAGAAGTTTTGTTAACCCAGACCGGTGAAGAGGCCGCGGCCTCGGTGATTCGCCGGCACATGTTAACCGAATTGATGTTGACCAAAATGTTGGATGTCCCCTGGTCGCAGGCACATGCTGAGGCGCATCATATTGAGCACACGATCTCAGACGTAGTTGAAGAGCGGCTGCGCAATAACCTGGCCGAGCCGACCACCTGTCCGCACGGCAACCCGCTGCCCGGTTATGAAGCCGAAGTGGCAAACTGGACGCCTCTGGTTGAACTCACGGCAGGGTCTACGGCCATTTTGCGGCGCATTCACGAACTGGCAGAAGAGCAATCTGAAATTCTTCGCTTTCTGGAGCAAAACGGGCTTTTGCCGGGGACAAAATTTAAAGTGATCGAAGTTTTGCCGTTTAATCAGGTGATTACGCTGGATGTGGACGGCCGCAAAGTATCGCTTGGTTTTTCTGCGGCGCGCTATCTGTATGTAGAGCGCTAAATTCACCGGCCGGTATTCGCAGCCGGCCCACCCCCTGTTCAATTCGCTTCCCCGATCAATCTACCGTTCCGCGGCCCCCCGACGCCGACATGGATCATACTCGTGCGGCAATCTGCCGGAGCGGGTTCTGGTTTTCTGTCGGCCAACAGGCTGGCTTTGAAGGTGATAAAATAAAGCATACGGTTGCAGAGACAGCGGCGCTGGTTCTTTCTGCCGGAATCTGGAGGGGGCCAATGAAAAGGGTGATAAAATTACCCACCGAAAGATGTATATACAGGAAATATCACCATAATAATAAGGATGGTTTTCACATGACAATCGTCCTTTTCTGGTGTATTTTGTTTAACAGGCAATTCCGGTAGTTAACCGATTATTTTAAACCACCCGTCTAGGAGGCAATCTATGTTGAACGTCCTGATCGTGGCGGGGATTTTTGTGTGTGCCATCATGGCTGTGCGCTCTGCTCGTTTGTTAACCTCTGCTCTCTGGTTGGCAGGTACCAGCGCGCTTGTAGCTTTGATTATGTTTCTTTTGGGTGCACCAGAAGTCGCCGTTATCGAACTCAGTGTTGGGGCCGGTTTGGTGACTGTTCTTTTTGTCTTTGCGATCAGCATTGCTGGTGAGGAGAGCCTGCCCCGGCAATCCTTGCTTCCGCGGCCGCTGGCGTGGACAATTGTCATCATCACCTTTTTGCTGCTTGCCTGGCAAGTTCTACCGTCTTTCAATCTTGATCTGCCGTTTATTCCTGCTGCCCGATTAAGCAGCAGCCTCTGGCAGGACCGCAGCCTGGATATCATGCTCCAGGTTGTGATCATCTTTGCCGGTGTGCTGGGCGTATTGGGGTTGCTGGGCGGCAAGTCTCAGGAAGGGGAGGGAAAATGAGCAGCGCTACTGTTATCATCGTCGCTGTTCTGGGGTTGATTGGCATCGGGTTTTATGCGCTGCTGATCACCCGCAATATGATTAAGGTCGTTGTTGCCCTGCAAATTCTGGTCAAAGGCGCCATGCTGGCCCTGGTGATGGCCGGTAGTCTGGCGGGCAATATCGATCTTGGGCAGAGCCTGGCCGTGACCGTGATTGTGGTCGATACTGTCGTGGCTGTGGTTGCTCTGGCCCTGGCGGTTCAGGTGCGGCGGCGCTTTGGCACGCTGGACATTAAAGCGATCACCACTTTGCGGAGGTAAGCCGTGGCTGCAACCCTTGTACTGCTCATCATTGGTTTGCCCTGGCTTGGCGCTTTGCTAATCTGGCTGGTGGGTGATCCATATCCTCGTGTTCAACATGCGCTGGCTGTGCTGTTTTCGGTGGCAGCCGGCGTTGTTTCATTGTTCCTGCTGGCCCAGACCAGCCCCGAACCGGCGCTGGTGCTGCCGGTGGGCGGTGTGTTTGGCGATTTCACCTTTGTGGTGGATGGGCTGGGTGTTTTTCTGGCTGCCATTGCGACGATTGTAGGCTCGCTGGCGGTCATTTTTTCAGTCGATTATATGCGCGGTGAAGCACAGCTTGGCCGCTATTATGCAATGGTTTTGTTCTTCATCGGCGCAATGGTGGGGCTGGTGCTCACCAGCAACTTGCTGTTGATCTTCTTCTTCTGGGAAATCACCGCATTATGCTCTTATGCCTTGATCTCGTTTCATAATGATGACCCCAAAGCGGTGGCAGGCGGTATGAAAGCCCTGATCATCACGCAGTTGGGCGGCATTGGTTTGTTGTTGGGTGCGTTGTTTGCCTATGCCTATCTGGGCACGGTGGACTTGAACGTTTTCCTGCAGAACGCGGCTTCGATCCCGTCGGGGGTGTTGGCCGTGGCTGCTTTTGGTTTTCTGATTGCTGCGGCGGCAAAATCGGCCCAGTTCCCCTTCCAGACCTGGCTGCCCGACGCGATGGAAGCGCCGACCCCAATCAGCGCGCTGATCCATGCGGCCACAATGGTCAACGCCGGCGTTTACCTGTTGGCCCGCTTCTACCCGGCCTTTAAGGACGTGCCCGGTTGGACCACCGCTGTGGTGGTGGTGGGTATGATCACCGCGCTGATGGCGGCTGTGATGGCTGTGGTCGCGACGGATTTAAAACGGGTGCTGGCTTATTCAACGGTCAGCCAGCTTGGCTATATGGTGTTTGCCATTGGCGCCGGCGGGTTGTATGCCAGCCAGTTCCATCTGCTGAGCCATGCCGTGTTCAAGGCGCTGCTCTTTCTGGGCGCGGGTGCGGTCATCCACTCGGTCGGGACGCGGGATATGCGCCAGATGGGTGGGCTGGGGAAACAGCTTCCACTGGTGCGGGCTGTGTTTGTGGTCGGTTCGCTGGCGCTGGCCGGCATCCCGATTTTGAACGGCTTCTGGAGCAAGGAACTGATTCTGGAGGCTGGTTTGCAACATGCACCATTCTGGGCTTATGCAGTGATGGTGTTTGTGGCCGGGCTGACCGCCTTCTACACCTTCCGCATGGTCTGGATGGTCTTTTATGGCGAGCCGCGCAGCCATCTGCACGGTCATGATGCCACGGCGTTTATGCGCGTGCCGCTGGTACTGCTGGCGCTGGGCACCTGCACCACCTGGCTGGTGGCCGGGCCGCTCAGCCATCTGCTCGAAGAGACTCTCCCGCTGCATGAAATTCATGCCCTGCCCACCTTTGAACTGCTGGCCGAGGTGTTTGTTCCGGCCACACTGGCGGCGCTGGCTGTGGTGGCGTTGGGTCTGTTGGCCTGGGCGCAGCGTGATAAATTGACCGGCCTGGGCAAAGCGCTGACCGGTCTGGCAGATGCCGCCCGCGCCAGCTTTGGCTTTGAGGCGATTAATCGCGGAATTGTCAGCGGGGTGCAATCGTTGAGTGAGACATTGCGCGGAACCCAGACCGGTGTTTTGGCCTGGAATGTATTTGGCATTTTGCTGGGATTGTTTGTCATCCTGGCGATTCTGGCCGTGGGAGCATAACATATGGACGCGATGAACGCTTTCCTCTGGCTTTTGCTTTTGCCGATTGCGGCAGCGCCGGTTATTTATCTGGTGGGCCGTCTGATTTACCGCATGTCTGACCATCGTGCAATCAACCCGGTGGCCTATCTGGCTCCGCTGGTCTTGCTGGCCGACCTGGTGCCGTTGTGGTATCTGTTCCGCAGCGAGCTTTTTGCTTCGCTGGGCATGGTGGAATGGGTGATTGGCGCGGTGGCGTTGCGCGCAGATGGCATCAGTGTTTTGATGGCGGCTGTGGTGTTGGTGTTAACCGCGCTGGTGGCGATCTTCTCCATCCGCTATATGAGTGGTGAAGAGAATGAAGAAAAATATTATGCCCTGCTGCTGCTGATGGCAGCCAGCATGATCGGGTTGTGCTGCGCGGGTGATCTGTTCAATTTATGGGTCTGGTTTGAGGCGATGGCGGTTTCTTCGTACATGCTGGTCGCCTTCTACAAAAACCAGGCCGGTTCTCTGGAAGCCGGTGTGAAATATCTGGTGCAAAGCTCGGCCGGGTCGGTTTTTATCTTGCTGGGCATTTCTCTGGTGTTGTCTGCCACCGGCCAGACCGATCTGTTAGCCATCCGCGCGATGGTGACGCCTGCGCCGGTCTTTTTGGCCGCGGGCGCCTTATTTATGATCGGTTTTGGGGTCAAGGCGGCGCTGGTGCCGCTGCACACCTGGCTGCCCGATGCACACTCTCAGGCCCCCAGCGGCGTTTCGGCGCTGCTTTCGGGCGTTGTGATTGAGGCGGGTCTGGTGGCGCTGCTGCGCGCTGTGGGCGCATTGGCCGGCGCTTCAACCTCGTGGGGGGGGCTGTTGCTGGGGTTTGGCGCTTTCAATATGTTGATCGGCAACCTGATGGCGCTGCGCCAGACGCAGGTCAAGCGTTTGCTGGCCTACTCTTCCATTGCCAACGTGGGCTATATGCTGGTGGGCATTGGCGCGGCTGCGGCTTTTCAGAATGCAAATGGCGGTGGCGGGGCGTTCTTCCACCTGATCAACCATGCCCTGATGAAGGGCCTGGCCTTCCTGGCGGTGGGGACGCTGCTTTACACGCTGCATATTGCCCGAGGCAGCCATCATCCACTGGTGCTGGATGATCTCAACGGCGCTTCACGGCGTTACCCCGGCGCTGCTTTTGCGTTGAGCGTGGCACTGCTGGCCCTGGGCGGTTTGCCGCCGTTGGCCGGGTTTATGTCTAAATGGCAAATTTTTAGCGGCGGTTTTGAAACCGGGAATACCGCGGTCATTTTGCTGGTGGTTTTTGCCGCGCTAAACAGCGTGTTATCGTTGGGCTATTATGCGCCAATGGTCAACCGGCTTTATCGACATGAGCCGGGTGAAATTGTGACCCACGGGGCCCCGACCCACTGGGCCTTAGAGACGCCGCTGGCGCTGCTGGTGATTGGCATTGCGATCATCGGTTTTGTCCCATCTTTGATGGATCTGTTGACTTTCCCGGCGGCTACCAGCCTGTTGGCCGTGTTCGGGTTCTAAGAAAAGGAGGATACTTCAATGAACTTGATCCTCACGCCTCCCCTGGCTTTCTTGCTGTATATTCCATTGGTGCTGGTCATTGTATGGATCGGCAAGCAGTTGGCGGGCCCTGAAAAAATCGCTTCGGATGCCAAGACCAGTGTGTATGGCAGCGGCGAAATTGGCCCCACGGGTGCTGCGGCCCCCGGTTATGCACCCTTTTTCTTAATCGCTTTGTTTTTTGCGGTGCTGCATCTGGGTGTGCTGGTGCTTGGCACCGGCGATTTGACAGTCATCTCTGGTGCGTTTATCATTGGCCTGGTTCTGTGCCTGGTTGCCCTCATTTTGGGCTGATGAAAACCCCGCCTTTCACTGGTAGACAGGAGTGATTTATGGAAACGAATCTTCCCTCCCCCTGGCAGGCCGCGCTTGAAAAAGTGCGTACCTGGGCGCGGATCAACAGTCCGTGGGCGATTCATTACAACAGCGGGTCGTGCAATGGCTGTGATATTGAAATTTTGGCCACATTAACCCCGCGCTATGATGTTGAGCGGTTTGGCATCAAATTGCAGGGCAGCCCGCGCCATGCCGATGTGTTGATCTGCACTGGCCCGGTCAGTTTACAGTCGCGCGACCGTCTGGTGCGCATTTATGAACAAATGCCCGACCCGAAATTTGTGGTGGCGGTGGGCTCATGCGCCCTGTCGGGCGGTGTCTTTCAGGGTTGTTACAATGTCGTTGGCGGCATTGAAGAGCTGCTGCCGGTGGATGTGTTTGTGCCTGGCTGCCCGCCGCGCCCCGAAGCCATCATTTATGGCGTTGTGCAGCTTTTAGAGAGCCTGAAAACAAAGCAGGCCCTGGCGGGAAAAGGAGAATAGACCCATGGAAACGATGACGCAGACGATTGAAAATGCGGAAGCTTTGCTGGGCGCTCATTCTGTGAAGTTGACCCGCAAAAATGACGGCTGGTTGGATGTGGAGCTGACAGCGGCCCAACTGGTGGGCGCGGTTCAGGCGCTGGCCGATGCCCGCTGGGGGTACCTGGCGGCTATCACCGGGCTCGATCATCCGGCGCCGCAGCCGGCAGAAGGTGAGCCGGCCGGTGAAAACGTTCTTGAAGTGCTGTATCACTTTTTTGAAGGCGACCGGATCGTTAATTTGCGGGTGTTTCTGCCTTACAGCGCCGCGGTTATCCCCACCATCTGCCAGATTCTGCCCTCGGCCACGTTGTATGAGCGCGAGATGCAGGAGATGTTTGGCGTGACGATGGAAGGCACCCCCGACCCTTCGCGTTTGCTGCTGCCGGATGATTGGCCGGCGGATGTCTTCCCACTGCGCAAATCTTATTCTGTCCCGGCTGCCGGATCTGCGCAGGCCTGATCGAGAGGAGTGAATTAATGGAAACTCAAGAATCCCCCCAGAAATTTATCGTCCCGATTGGCCCCCAACACCCGGCACTGAAAGAACCCGGCCATTTCGAGTTCAATGTGGATGGCGAAATCGTCAAGAGCGCATCCATCCGGCTCGGCTATGTTCACCGCGGCATTGAAAAGGGCGCAGAAAACCGCAACTGGGCGCAGAACCTGTATCTGATGGAACGCATTTGCGGAATTTGCTCGCATGTGCATGCCACCGCGTATGCCATTGGTGTTGAGAACCTGGCCGGGGTAAGTGCCCCGCCGCGCGCGCAGGCCATTCGCCAGATTATTGGCGAACTGGAACGCGTTCACAGCCATCTGTTATGGCTGGGTGTGGCAGCGCATGAGGGCGGCTTCGATACCCTGTTTATGTATTCGTGGCGCGACCGAGAAGTGGTCATGGATATTCTTGAAACCGTGACCGGCAATCGTGTGCATTACTCCACCAACATCCTCGGCGGCGTGAAATTTGACCTGGATGATGCCAAGATCGACGCCATTCGCCGCGGTGTGGATTTTCTGGATGAGCGCACCCGATATTATCTGAAGGTTGTCACCTCTGATGAGACCTTCCTGGGCCGCACGCTGGGGGTGGGCACCATGACCCGCCAGCAGGCCGAAACACTGGGCACTGTTGGGCCAACCGGGCGCGCCTCGGGTGTTCCGCGGGATGTGCGTGTGGATGCCCCCTATGAGCTCTATAAGGATTTTCCGGTCAAGCTGATTACTGCAGAGGCGGGTGACTTGAATGCCCGTTTTGTGGTGCGAATGACCGAATTGTTCGAAAGCTATCGGGTGCTGCGCGAGCTGTTGGAGCATTTGCCCGCCGGTGATCTTACGGTGCGCGTGCCGCGCCGCATCCCCGAGGGAGAGACCATCAGCCGGGTTGAAGCGCCGCGCGGTGAGTTGCTGTATTACATTAAGAGCAATGGCAGCGAAAAGCCCGAGCGGGTTAAAGTGCGCACCCCATCGCTGTGTAACTGGGCAGCGGTTTCTTCTGTGGCGGTAGGCCATAAACTGGCTGATATGCCCATGCTGCTGGCCGGGATTGACCCGTGCTTCTCGTGCAATGACCGCATGGTCTGGGTGCACAAATCTGATGACTCCCGGTTGATGAGCTGGGAAGACCTGAGATTACACGGAATCGAGTATTACAAATGAATGGAATTCTCCCCCTCCTCGCATTGTTGATCTTCCCCGGTGGATTGTTCCTGATCGCCTATGGCATGGTGTATGAATGGGCCGATCGCAAGCTGGTGGCGCGTTTTCAAAATCGTATTGGTCCGCGCTGGTTTCAGCCGCTGGCCGATACGGTGAAACTGCTGGCCAAAGAAGAGATTATTCCGCAGGGTGTGCATCGCGGTCTTTTTATTGCGCTGCCTGTGCTTGGCCTGGCAGCGGCTTTAACAGCAGCTTTGTATACCCCGATGGCCGGTCTGGCGCCTTCGTTCAGCTTTAAAGGCGATTTGATCGTGACCGTTTACATGCTCAGCCTGTTGACGCTTTGTCTGGGCCTGGCCGGGGCGAATACAATTGACCGGTTCTCCATCATCGGCGCCACCCGCACGCTGACCCAGCTTTTTTCATATGAAGCGCCGTTTTTGCTGGCGCTGCTGGGCCCGGCCATTGTTGCCGGCACCTGGCAGATTGGCGAAATTAACGAATTTGCCCGCACCAACCTGTGGTTTGTCGTCTCACAGCCCATTGGTTTTGTGGTGGCGCTGGTGGGTTTGATGGGCAAGCTGGAACTGCCGCCCTTTGATGCCCCGGAGGCCGAGACTGAGATTGTTTCTGGCGCGCTGACCGAATATTCGGGCCGTGGTTTTGCTCTCTTTCGCCTGGGCAAAAATGTAGAGCTGGTGATCGGCCTGACCCTCATCGCGGCGTTCTATCTGGGGGGACTGGGCAACCCGCTGGAATTTTTGCTCAAAACGCTGCTGCTGCTGCTGGTGGCGGCAAGTTTACAGTCGCTTTTTGCCCGTTTGCGCATTGATCAGACGGTGGGTATGTGGTGGCGAATTGGCTCATTGCTGGCATTGGGCAACCTGGTGATTGTGCTGGTGTTAAAGCTGGCAGGAGTATTTTAAGATGAAAATAGGCGCATTATTTGGTGATGTCGTCCGGTCTTTGTTTAAGAAACCGGCCACAGAGAAATATCCCATCGAGAAGCGGCCGGCGCCTGAAGATTTTCGCGGCAAGCTGGTCTATAACCCTGAAAAATGCACAGGGTGTATGCTGTGCATTAAGGACTGTCCCTCGGATGCGATTGAATTGATTGTGGTGGATAAGGTCAACAAGAAGTTTGTGATGCGTTACCATGCCGATAAATGCGTGTATTGCTCGCAATGTGTGGTGAACTGCCGCTTCAAGTGCCTGGATATGTCCAATGATCAATGGGAACTGGCTTCAACGGGTAAAGTTCCGTTTGAGGTCGACTATGGAAGGGATGAAGATGTGCAATTCTTGCTGGACCGAGCTGCTAAAGTCGGCACTGGCGAAAGCGAGTGCGGCGCAGCCTGACCGCCCGCAGCGGGTGGCCGTGCTGGGGATCGGCAATGAATTGAATGGTGATGATGCAGCCGGCGTGGAGATTTCGCGCCGGCTGATTGCATTGCTGCCCGCCAGTGAGTATCGATATATTGTAGAGGCCGGCCCGGCCCCCGAGGCGTTTACCGGACCGCTGCGCCGCTTTCAACCCGATCTGGTGATTCTGGTGGATGCAGGCCAGATGGATGAACCGCCGGGGACGATTCGCTGGTTTGAATGGCAGCAGGCGGCCGGTTTTAGCGCCTCGACCCATACCCTGCCGCCCACGGTAATAGCCCGCTTTCTGTTGAGCGAGATGCACTGCGCGGTGGGCTTGCTGCTGGTGCAGGCTGTTTCGGTGGAGTTTGACGCGCCGGTGCACCCGGCTGTGCAACAGGCCGTTGTTGAGGCTGCGGATGCATTGGTTAAGATCTTGCGTTGACCCCCGCAAGTGCACCCAAAAAATAAACAGACTGCCCGGTTCATTTCAGGGCAGCCTGTTTTAATCAAAGGAAAGGGGTTCTCTTTTAGACCGCAGCCATCTCAGGCACCCGAATGGGTACGAGCGCAGGCGTGCTGCGCGGGGTCACCATCCCAAAACGGGAAGCACCCAGGTAGAGAATTTCGAGGATCAGGTCTTTATAGGCAATTCCCTCTGCATTGGCGATGACGCACAGATCGCTGAAGCCGGGCGTCAGGCCGGGGAGGGTGTTGATCTCGAGTAAATGGGGCCGGCCGTTGGCATCCAGACGGAAATCCACCCTCGATACATCGATCGCGCCGATGGCTAGATGCGCCTGCACAGCCAGGTGGTGCAGTTCCTGCGCCAAATCTGCGTCGACATCCGCCGGGCAGATGAAGGCCGGTACGCCGGCATCGCCGGGGTGAAGCGTTTTGGTTTTGTAACCATAAACGCCCGGCGTGGCGGTGTTGTGATTATCCACTTCCAGAACCGGAAAACGGTGGAACCCGTCTGAATTGTAGATGTGCCCCAGGGGAGTATATTGAGCTGCCTCGCTGCGCCCCAAAACGCCGATGGTAAATTCACGGCCGGGCAGATAGGTTTCGACCAGGGCGGGCTGGCGGTAGGTGTTGATCACCCAGGTTACCCGGCAGCGAAGTTCGTCTTCAGTGTAGACGATTGAGCCGCCATCCATGCCCATGCCGGTCCCTTCCCGCGCCGGTTTTACAAACATCGGAAAGCACAACCCGTCGATGAGCGGTTCCTGACCGGTAACAAATTCCTGAAACAATGCGGTGGGCAGGCCGTGATCATGCCAGATGCGCTTGGTCATGGTTTTATCCAGACCCACAGCATTCGCCAGCACGCGTGAAGCGGTGTAAGGGATATGCAGCATTTCCAACAGGGCAGGCACCTGCGCTTCGCGCGCATCACCGCCCAGCCCTTCTGCGATGTTAAAACAAATATCCGGGCAGAATTCCTGCAACCGGTAAGGTAACGTCGCATCGGCGTTGAGAAACACCGTGGTGTGTCCGTCAGTTTCTATTGCGTTTTGAATCGCCTGGATCGTTTCGGGTTTGTCAAATTCCGCACCTGCATCGCCCGGCCCTTCTGTCGCTGATAGCGAGTTTTCCCCCTTCATGTTTGCAATTACAGCGACCCGCCAGGGGCGTGACAGTTGCGGATAAGATAAGGGAGGCTTGTCATTTTCTTCGATTTCCATCTCCTGAATGGAAATCAAACCGTCTGATTTATTGCTCTTATTTTTCATTTAATCCTTCCTGTAATTCTTGTCAGCGATGGTTTGGCATAGACGCCAAGTTCGAAGTATAAGACGATTGCTCAAAAATACAAGAGGTGATTTTCATCTATTTTGCACTGCCCGGCGCACGCTGAAGGGACGATTTTAAGCGGTTTTTCCTTGCTCTTTTATACCCCTTACGGTATCCTTAACACTGGGGGTGGATGAGTCCCGGTGGGCTCTGCGGTCTTCAAAACCGTTGGCGGGTCGCTCTGCGGGCCGCGGTGGGTTCGACTCCCATCCATTCCCGCCTCTTTTCATCTGGGCCGCCAACGGTGTGTGGGCGGCCCATTTTTGCTCATCTGTGCGTGCAGCGCGAACTGTTCAGCGGTTTGCTGTATGTTTGTGCTGAATGCGTGGGATGTTTTTTTATTGAGGTGGCGTTATGGAAGCTGCGACTGAAGTATTCAATTATGATGCGCTGGTAAGCCGTGTTTTTTCTCTGGAATCGAAAACACTGGGCGGCGGCCATGAGAAATATCTGGTTCGTTATCAAGGCCGTTTGTATGGCGAAGATTCTGAACAATCTTATGCCGATCTGGACCATATGCTCGAACCGTTGCAGATAACGCCTTTGTTTCGTATGGAAAAAGGTGCGCAAGTCATTTATCTGATCTCGGGGCGTATGGGGTCTGCGGCGAAACCCAAAAACTGGGTCAACCTGGTGTTGTTTGTGTTGACCCTGCTCAGTGTGCTGTTGACCGGGGCGATGCTCGGGTTGGAAGGTGATCTGCCCACTGCGCCCGGTGAGATTGTGAAAGCCGTCTTTCAGGCCGGGTGGCCGTTTGCGATCAGCATGATCGCCATTCTGGGCACGCACGAAATGGGCCATTACCTGATGGGCCGGCGGCATGGGGTGCAGGTGACGCTGCCCTATTTTATTCCGCTGCCGTTCAGCGCTTTTGGCACGATGGGCGCGTTTATCAGCATGAAATCGCTGCCGCGCAACCGCAAGCAACTGCTGGATATCGGTATTGCCGGGCCGCTGGCCGGGTTGGCGGTGGCGGTGCCCGTGCTGTTGATCGGGCTGCGCCTTTCTGCCATCAGCGCTTTGCCAGCCGCACCCGCCGGGGGTTCGGCCGGCCTGATGCTGGAGGGCAATTCGATCTTATATTTGCTGTTAAAGGCGCTGATGTTTGGGCAATTTTTACCCGCGCCCGCAAATTATGGCAGTGCGGGGCCGCTGCTCTACTGGCTGCGTTATTTCTTTACCGGCACACCGCTGCCGTTTGGCGGGCTGGATGTGATGCTGCACCCCGTGGCCTGGGCCGGCTGGGCCGGGCTGCTGGTGACCGGGTTAAACCTGATCCCTGCCGGGCAGTTGGATGGCGGCCATCTGGTGTATGTTTTGCTTGGGCCCGAACGGGTGCGCAAGATTTATCCGGTCATTTTGATTCTGGTGGGGGTATTGAGCATTTTTTGGACGGGCTGGTTGATCTGGCTGGCGATATTGTTTTTGCTGGGCCGGATGCACGCCGAGCCGTTGGACCAGATTACCCCGCTGGACCCCAAACGCAAGACGCTGGCGCTGATCGGGTTGGGGGTGTTTTTGCTGACATTCGCTCCGGTGCCCATGTTGGTGTTTTAAAGCGCAGCGGGCCGGTTGCCCTGTGTTTTTGACGGGGTGCGTATCAGAATAAGTTTTACAGCCGCGGTTGTTGACCGCGGCTGTTTGATTTCTCTCGGGTTTTTTAGCGGTAGATGGGAATTTCTTCGCCGTCTAGGGTCAGGTAAGCGCCCATCACCTGCACGGTCAGACAGGAATGGGAAGGCAGGATGCAGAGCAGATCGCCAATTTTAACGCGTTCGAAATCAGCCGGTTCCAGATGCGCCAGTCCGTGCTCTTGTGACAGCGCGCGCACATAGGCGCCGCTCAGCGGCGCGCCCCAGCGCTCTCCGGCCGGTTCGCAGACCAGCCCGTAACTGCGGATGCCATCTGCCTCATAAAAATCTTTGGAAAGGTGCACCGCGCCGCCGTAGAGGATCACCTCGCTGCGCTCGGGGTGTTTGGCCACCACCGGGCAGGCCAGCGCAACGCCCACCTGCTGCGGCAGGCAGGAGGTGATTGCGGTCTGGGTGGCATCGTAAAAGACAAAGTTGCCCGGCCGGATCTCATCCACCTGGCCCAGCGAGGGAGCGATGGTGCAGCCGGGGGTGTCGCCGACTGAAAGTTCCAGCTCATCCAGCCCGCGATCAACCAGGGCCTGTTTTAACTGCACCAGCCGCCGGGTGGCGGTGGTGTGGCGTTCGATAATTTCAGCGTTCGAGCGCGACTGGTAGGTGTGGCCGGCGTGGGCGAGCAGCCCGCGCAAGCGCAGCTTTTGAACACTGCGCGCCGCGCGGACGAGTGTTGCCACGGCCTCGGGCTGGTCCCAGGCCAGGCCGGTGCGCCCGGTGCCAACATCAACCTTGACCCAGATATCGGCCGGCCGGTCGAGCTTTGCCGTCAGCGCCGCCAGGCTTTCGGCCGATTCGATCAGCAGGCCGAGATGAATTTTTTCGGTCAGGTTGCGGATGGTGTTGATTTCGCGCAGGTTGCACGAAAAAGCGATGGTGATATCCTTCCAACCGGCGCGGGCAAAATATTCTGCCATGCCCACCGAAGAAACGGTGATTTTTTCAACCCCAAAGGGGCGAAACCATTCGCCAATTTGGGCAGACTGGTGGGTTTTAAAATGAGGCCGAAAGGCAACGCCCTGTTGGGCGGCTTTATTTGCCATGCGAGCGATATTCTCAAGAACGATTTGACGGTCCAACAACAGGGTGGGGCAGGTGATGCGGTCAAAGATGGTCATGCGATTTTTTCTCGTGGGGATGATTTTTTCTCATTATACAAAATTTTTGTGTGCGGGGCAGCGCGGATATGAATATCTTGACTTATAGAAAATAAGTTCTATAATGGAATTATGGATGGAACCGCGAAGATCATTGCGTCACAGCAGTATATGGATGTGGAAGTCGACCAGGAGCCGGATCTTCCCATTGTGGAAGCGCTGCCCGAGATGCCCTGCGCGTTTCAAAAGCCCAGGGATGAATTGAACGTGTTTCGTGCTTCACTGGGCGGCGGGCGAAAAACACCCATTGTCAAGACGGTGTTGACCTCGGCCTGTGAACGCAATTGCAATTATTGCGCTTTTCGGTCGGGGCGAGATTTTCGGCGATTTTCGTTTGGCCCTGAAGAAATGGCGCAGGCGTTTATGCAGATGTATCGCAAGGGAGTGGTGACAGGCCTGTTTCTAAGCTCGGGGATTGCCGGCGGCGGCGTGCGCACACAGGATCGCCTGCTGGCAACGGTTGAGATTCTGCGTTTGAAGTTGGGCTACCGCGGGTATCTGCACCTGAAGCTGATGCCGGGCGCAGAATATGCCCAGGTGGAACGGGCGCTGCAACTGGCAGACCGGGTTTCGGTGAACCTGGAAGCCCCGACCAGCCAGGCCCTGGCGCGGTTGGCACCGCAAAAGCAAATGCTCGAAGAGTTGTTTACCCCGCTGCGCTGGGTGGAAGAACTGCGCCAGAAATTGTCTCCGGCCGCGGGCTGGCTAGGGCGGATGCCCTCCAGCGTGACTCAGTTTGTGGTCGGTGCGGTCGGCGAGACTGATCTGGAACTGCTGCGCGGTGCGGATT
>CAZQLE010000063.1:0-17683 GCA_964593905.1 uncultured Anaerolineaceae bacterium
CTTCGGTTTTGATAGACCCCGACCAGCAAATTCTCGGCCCGCCCGCCGGCTGCCAGCAAGACGGCCGGCGAAATTGCAAAGCATATCTGCGGCGGCGGCGCCAGGGCGGCAATTGGGCCGGGGGCGAGGGTGACAGAAGCGAAATGGTTCAGCACAAGATAATTTTGGGGAAGATTGAAGTACGTCTCAAGTTGATCCACATGCAGCAGGGGGGCCGCAGGCAGCCAGGGGCTGTCGGCATCAATCCGGGCGGAGGTGGGTTGATTGCCATTACACGGCATCCCCACCGCCGGATCGACGGCCTGGGCCAGATTGCAATCCATCACATTGCGTTGTGTGCCGTAGGCAAAGGGCACAAACAAAATGGACTGGTTTTCGCGAACCGCGCCGCGCTGGTTGGTTGCATGTTCAACGGCCACCAGCTGGTTGAGCTGGAAAATATCGCCCGAGCCGGCCAGCGGATCGGCGCGATATTTGATGCCAATGGTGGCCGAGGCGCCGTCGGCGAGGATTTCGGGAATATCTGCATATTCAAACCAGATGCGGTCGGTGTTTTCTTCCAGAATGATCTGAAACGAGAGCACCGCCGTCGGGTTTTCGGCCGGACTGAGATTTTGCCAGGTGGCGATGATGCGTCGGTTGGGGGGAGTGTTAATCAACCAGGTTTCCAGCAGGCTGGAGGGGTTGTAGTTTAGCGTGTCCCAGTAGGGGGCGATCAGATAATGCGGGGCGCTTAAAGTCGCCAGGGGCTGGTTGACAGGAAGTGAAGCAGTGCCATCGACTGTGATAAACCCATTTGAACTCATGCGAATGAAGGCCGCCGCCAGATTTCGGCCGCCAAACGAGAAGGAAAAGTCAGCGGGAATATTGATCAGGCCGGAGGTGTTTGTGCCATTCAGCCTGAGCAGCCGGGTGTCACCTGCCGCCGGTGTGATCCACTGAAATGGCAAAGCGGCACAGCGTACCATTTCATAATCCACCGCCGGCGGCAAAGGCGGGGCAGCCGGCAGCCCGAGGGCAAGTTCCAGTTGGATTAAGCCATAACCGGTCTGGTCATCCCGGCCGGGGGTGTTCAGATCTAAAGCGGTTGACTGCAAGCGATCATAGACAGCCTGCGGGTTGGCCCGCAGCGCCGGCTCTGCTGCCAGCAGTAGCCCGGCGGCGCCGGCGGCGTGGGGAGTGGCCATTGAAGTACCCGAACGGGTGAAATAATCGCCGCCCGGATCGGTGGAAATGATGCTAACCCCCGGCGCCATCACGTCCAGATTGGGACCGGTATGCGAAGAAGGGGCCGGGCGGCGTTGAGAATCGAGCGAGCCGACTGCGAGCACACCGGGGTAGCGCGCGGGGTAGAGTACCTGGTTTTCGCCATAGTTGCCGGCGGCGGCCATCAGCACAACCCCTTGCGCATAGGCTTGCTGGATGCTGTTTTGCAGCAGTATGGAATTGGATCGGGTGCCCAGACTTAGATTGATAATATCTGCCCCCTGGTTGACCGCCCAGTCTAGCCCGGAGACAATTTGCTCAATGGTGCCCTGACAATTGGCCGCCAGAACGCGCACTGGCAGGATGCGGGCCTGCCAGTCGATCCCCGCGATGCCCTGGGTGTTATTTCCGGTGGCGGCGGCAATGCCGGTCACATGTGTGCCGTGGCCGCATTCATCCTGCGGGGTGGTATCTGCTTGAATAAAATCGTAACCCGGCAGTAACCGGCCTGCAAATTCGGTGTGCGAGGCATCCACGCCGGAATCCAGTATGGCGATGGTAATATCCGGTGACCCCGTGGTTCTTTCCCAGGCGTAATCGGCGTGGATCTGGCGGGGACCCCACTGGTCGATATATGACCAGGGTTCGGTTGAACCTGGCCAGCCCGGATCATTGGGGATGATCTCTTGAGCGGTGACGATGTAATTGGGTTCGGCAAAAGCCACACCGGGAAGCTGCGAAAACTTTGCAGCGAATTCTTTTTCCTGCCCGGCGGGGACGGTGTATTTCACCACCTGTTGGCCGGCAAGGGGTTGGTCGAACAGGGTATTGGAATCTGGAAAAGCTCCCCTGGGTATTATTGGCTGGCGATATGCAGCGCTGGACGGTGTGTAGCCGACCAGAAGTTCTCCGGTGACAAACTCTTCCGGTTGTGGCTCATTTGCGGTTTGCGCCACAACAGTCAGCGGCTGTCCGACTATGATCAAGAGCAATGAGATAAAGCATATGCAGAAAATCTTACGCAGCATGAGCAGTTTATCCACCGGAAGAATAATTTATTCTATCATGTTCGTCTTATTAAAATATCCGACAGACTGTTTGCAGCCTGTCGGATGACATAAAACACCGGTTAAATTTTATTGCAGCTAGGGCAGGATGCTAAACGGATTGGCCTGATAAACCTGGACATAATCCAGATACAAACGGCTTGTCTTAATATCTCTACCCAGATCAGTCCCTTCGAGGGTGGTTGCCATTACATAAGCCGGGGTGACCTGCCCTGAATTGGCCAACTCTTCAATATAGTCGGCATAAATCTTAACCCCATTCACGTATACCAGTAGATTGTTGTTGTAGATAATCACGCGCAGCGTGTTCCAGTTTGATCTGGCGATCTTTGGGTTGGCAGTGGTATATTTGCGAATTTTCATTCCCAGGGGTTGGTCTGAACCGACATTGACCGAGTAGTTCCCCCACTGATCCAGGAAAATGGAGACGATCCCTTCTGCCGAAGTGAGGGTGATGCCATACCAACACTCATTGTCATAGACACGAACACAGCCGGTCATTTTCATGCGAGCGGTGATATCGATGTTTCCGGTAATTTTGGCAGGGGCAGGATCAATATATTCGGCCGACAGGTAATGTACATCTTCTTCATCGGGGTTGATCACAGTGCCCACCGCAGCGCCGCTGGCGAAGGACCAGTTAAACCCCGGATCAAAGACCCATTTGTCAGTAATGGCGTTGTTGAGATTGGTGGTGAAATATTCGGAGGTCATGGCCGCAACAGTGAAATCCATGGTTAGCGGTAAACCGGCAACCCCATTCGAGACCGGAGTGATTCGGGCAGAGTAATTTCCGTTCGACAATGCAGGCGGTAGGGTCCACTGGCAATTTCCACCCGGGCAGATGGCGGCGGTGGTGAAGGTTTTTGAATATAAAGTGCTGGTCACGGCGCCATTTATTCTCAACAGCAGCAGGCGGTATTGCTGAACATAGGTCTGGGGCTGCCAGGCCGTGGACAGTTGATATAAATTCTGTGAACCACTCAACGCGCGCCCCGATATCACCTGGGGCGAGGCCGGACTGATGGAAAAGGTCCGGGTGGTGCTTTTGGCGCCGGAAACGCCCTGGGTCAGCGGGGTCACATTCCAGGTGTATTTCCCGGTGGTTAGCGCGGGAGTGGTTATCTGACAGATTGGCGGGGCAGAACCGGTGCACACAGCGCTGTACTGGACGGTGGCTGCCGGCATGGCGGGTTTGCCGTTTTTGGAAAGCGTGACAATAAATTCCGTGGGCTGCTCGCCAGCGGCGTTGGGGCTCCAGGTTAGCACCGTGGTGGTTGATCCGGTTGCCAGTGCCGCCGGAATGAGGCTGTTTTGCAACGGCATATTCAGCACCGGCGCCAGCGGGGCCTTATGAAGTACCCCGGTGGTAAAGCTGCCCGCATCTGAGAGACTGGCCAGGTTGACACCGCCTTTATTTTTGGGCTGAATTGTCCAGATCCAATCACCCTGCTTTAAGGCCGTGGTGCTGCGGAATGTGCATAAAGATGGGGTGCAGGCAGTGAGCAGTATGGTAGCAGAATAGCTGCCCACCGTGCTTCTGGCAGAAAGCAAATAGGAGGTCGCCCGCTCGACGGGGGTCCACATAAAGACCGGCCGGTTATTGGTGCTCGTGATGAGCGTCAGGGACGGTTTTTGGTCGGGCGGCGCAAACTGGATGATCTTTTTGGGCCCAACCACGGTGCCAAACTGGTTGACTGAGTTAACCTGGAAGGTATTGGCACCGCCTTCGATCGAACGGATCAGCGTGACCGCACAATTGACGCCGCTGCAGGATGCAGCCCGGTTTACCACCTGGGTGAATCGGCCGCCCGGGCCGGATACCACCAGATTGTACGCGCTGGCTGTATCTCCGGCGGTAAGGACCCAGGAGACCTGCGGCGTGAGTGTGGCAGTTGTGGCGTTGATGCTATCCAGAACAATTGCGCCGGGTTTGGCAATGGTCTTAAACCGCCAGCGGGTGGCATCTGCCTCGGGAGCAATGACTGAGCCGCGTTTGCCCACCACCAGCCATTCGTAAACCGTATCGGCAGTGAGTGACTTGGCGATGTTGACCTGACACTGTTCGGTGGTTGTGGAGCAGTATTTCGCTGCGTTGTAGGTTGCGCTGAGGAACAGCGTTTTGGTCTCGGCCCCCAGACTGTTCAGGCCGATTTTATAGAGTTTGAGAATGTAATCGGCGTTGGCCGGGTGGTGCTGCCACTGGAACTGTGGACGGATGGCTTCCACGGGCGGTGTGAGCGAATTCGCCGGGGCAAGCAAGGAGGTATGGACGGAGCCGCTTGCATACGGCAGGGTAAAGGTTGCATAGGCCGTCCAGGGACCTTCGCCGACGGCATTGCGGGTCTGGATGCGCCAGGAATAGCGCAGCCCGTAGACAAGCGGCATCTGGTAGGAGCAGGTCCCGTTCACGCAATTTGCCAGAGGGTCATCCTGTTCCAGCCAGAGTTTGATTATTGAACCGCTGGAAGGTTTGATTTCCATCTGATATGCGGTGGCGTCAGCCTTCTGGCGCCACACAAGATTCACCACGGCCGGGGTCTCGGTATTCAGGGTTAATGTCCCAACCGGTGAGACGATTCGGGTGGCCGCTGGAGCAACATACCCGCGTTTGCCGACGCAGGGTTGAATTTGCATTTGGACCAGTTCGCCGGCCTGGCGGACGGTTTCAATATCGCTGTCGGTGAATAAATTTTTGGCTTTCAGGTTTTGGGCAGCCTGGAGCAGGGCGTAGTAGAGGTCTTGATAATCGGCGGCGCTGGTCAGCAGGCGGGTCTGCACTTCGTAAAACAGTTGGGCGGTCTTAAGAATGCCCAGACCGGTGATACTGCCGCCGTTGCCTTTGGCGATTAAGTACCCGACGCGATTGCCCACACCGCTGTTGTGATGCACCCCGGCGTTATCAAAGGGGCCGCAGTAATAGTTGCCCAAACCGCCGCTGCCGTTTGCCTGGGTGGTATTGGGCATGCCGCCGGTAAATTCGCGGAAGGTGTTGCCAAACAAAGCAGGATTGCTGAGGCTGCGGTTTGCGCCACTGGCGGGGGTAAAGCCCAGCGATGGATTATATCTGCTGGCGGTAAACACATATCCTTCGCGATGCGGCCAGGCGCCATCACTGCTATCTTCTGTGGACGAACCAAAAGAGGGGTATTTACGGTTGCCCAGCTCATCGGTGTACTGGTCAACAAATTCGCCCCATAAATCGGAAAAAGCTTCATTAATCGCCCCGGACTGATCGTAGTAAATCAATCGCGAGGTGTACTGTGTCACCGCATGGGTAAGCTCATGCACGACCACGTCTTTGGTAACATAGCCAGGGGCAAAAATCACATAATTCCCCGTCCAGGCGGCATTATTATAAAAACTACCAGGGTCATATAAAGCGACCAGAGCGGTTAACGGCGCGTCTTGATTGTTATAACTGTTGCGGCCGTGTACCGAACTGTAGAAATCGTAAAAATAGGTCATATACTCACGCACCGCTTTACTATCTTGCGCGTGAGGATCATTTTCATTCATGCCCCAATAACCGAAATACCAGTTGCTTTCTGCCAGTCCTTCCCACCAGACCGGATAGCATTCTTGCCAATCAGCACAGTCGTAGATTGAGCGGCGAAGCGATTGTATATTATCGAAATCAAAGGCAATCTCAGCGGTGTGTGCGTTGATGTAAATTATATGATGCAGCGGGACGATTCCTTTTTGTGCCAGCGGGTCGGTGGTGGCGACAATCTTCCAGGTCAACGATTGCTGTCGGACGTGCAGCGTATCGACCAGAATGGAATCGTAGATCCACAATTCCGGCTCGGAAAGAGCGATTTGCTCGGGGGTAAGATTTAAATCAGGGTAAGTCTCCAGTACGGTTTGCAGAGCAAGCTGGCGGGCAGTGTCGCCATCCAGCACGGGCTGAGTGGAAATTTCCAACCCGGCTGCGACTTCACCAGAGGCCGACAACACTGAACCATCTGCTCCCAGTTGAATGATTAATTCGCCCCCGACCACCGGGACGCCCTGAAAAACCTGCTGGAAGCGCAAAAATTCACGCCCGTTTTCATCCTGCTGGGCGTCCATCAGGTTCAGTTCATTTTCGGGGTCTGATAAACCAAAGCCGGCGCCAATGGTGTTCAAGAAATCAAAAGCGATCGCCGTCGATTGGATTTCACCGGCAGCGGGTGACGGGGTGTATAGCGGTTCGCCTGTTTCGGTAGCCATATACCGTACCAGCCCGGTCTCGTCCTTATAAATGGTGATAATTCCGTCGCTTTCTGGGGAAGGCGGGGGTGTTTGATCCTGGGCATTTACGCTTTGCGCGGGTGGGAGCAAAAAAGCCAGAATGATCAGACAACGGAAAAGAAATGAAAGCGATAGGGGATGTTTCACCATGTGAGATCTCCTTGTGCAAATAGAGTGAATTTACACGGTTGAACCTGTTTTATTTTCAATGCTTAACAACCCCAGCAGCCTGCCTTTTTAGACAGGAGATGTGTTGGAAATGCAGCGGCAAAGGTTCCGGGCGGGTAAGAATGGTATATGGCAACAGCGGTTAATGGTTCTGTTTATGGCAGCATGTTCGAAGGAACTGTTTTTTGCGATGCTGTATAAAAGTAATTATAGATCGTCGATCGATTTTGCGGTAGAGAAGATTGCTGAAAACGTCCGCAAAATTGATCAAAAGAGTAGAAAACGCTTTTCAAATATGAAAGGTATAACAAAAAATAATCCCGAAAGGATAGTCCTGCTATCCTTTCGGGAAAGGAGTTTTATTTCTGTGGCTTATTCAGGGGCGCCAAACACCCTGAACCAGTCGACGGCTACCGTGTTGGCTGCTTTGCCGTCAGAGATCATATAGACCCCGGCATCCAGTGGCGCGGCTGCCGAAAAATTGGGCAGGTCTGTATGCTGCCAGACCAGGCGGTTGTTGACGAAGAAGGAGAGCGTGTTGCCTTCTCCGCGAACGCGCAAAGTGTTGAAGGCTGTGCCGCGTTTGACCGCGCTGTTATAGGTCCAGAGCTGCGGGCTAGCAACAGCCGGGTCTGGGGTGTCGATCTTGAATTGCCCCAGGGCATTTACAGCGAAGGTGTAGGTCTCGAGGTTGAGATTGACGTGGATGCCATGTTCACAGGCCGTGCATCCAATTCGGTTGAGCGCAGTGACGACCTCAAACCCCCCGGGGTTGAGCGCTATCGGACTGGTGAAGGTGGACTCAGTGGTATAAATCGCTGCGCTTTGTCTGGGAATGCTGCCCGTCCAATTTTTCAAATTTACAGCCTGTTTCCAGGTACCGTCGTCCGCAGGGAGGGTCCAGTTGGTTGGTGCGGTAGCGCTGTTAAAATCATCCCAGCGGTACGAAGCGGCCGTGAACGGCGCCCAGGCGGTCAAACCGGTTCCCCGCGGCCCCAGGGGGGTGACTTCCACCTGATAGACGGCGGCAGGGAGCATGGCCGGCAAAAGAATTGAACAACCGGTGGAAGGCTGGCACACCCTGGCGCTGGAATTGGTCCTGGTCCATACGGTTTTGACCGGGACCAGGTCGGTCTGCTTTAGGGTCACCCGGTAGGAGGTTGCCCCACTGACCGGCGCCCAGGAGACAGGGGTCTCAAAAACATTCTGAATCGGGTTGAGCGCATTTAAGACCGGCGCGGGGTAAACCAGGGTAAAGGTGCGCGCCAGACTGACCGGGCCGATCACGCCACGGTCCAGGGTGTTGACCGTCCAGGTGTATTTTCCAAAATTGATCACCTCGCCGGTCTCGGTCCAGGTGCAGGTTCCGGCGCAAGCTGCCCCATCAATCAGATAGCTGCGTTTGAAGCCCGGTCCGCTCAGGTTCAACTGATACTGTGCCTCGGCCGGGGTGAGCGCCGGGTTGGGCGTCCAGGTGAGGGTGACTGTTTCGGGTTGGGCGATGAGTGTGTTCAGGGCCGGGGTGAG
Organism: uncultured Anaerolineaceae bacterium; assembly: GCA_964593905.1. Classification (GTDB taxonomy): domain Bacteria; phylum Chloroflexota; class Anaerolineae; order Anaerolineales; family Anaerolineaceae; genus CAZQLE01. Next base: position 8,202 of record CAZQLE010000063.1, read on the forward strand.
CAGCACAGGCGCTGCCGGTACGGCCGGGGGAACCCCCAGACTAAAAGCCGTGGGGCTGCCGGTTAGAGAACCCGCCTTGTTTTGCGCCCGGACTGTTGCGCTGTAATTTCCACCGCGCAGGGTGGCATTCATTTTAAAGCTGCAATCTGTGCGGTCAGCGTCGCAGACATCTGCTGTTTTAAGAACGCGGCTCAGGGGAGTCGGCCCGGAAACGATGATCAAATAGCTGGTGGCGGCGGGATCTCCGGTCCAGGTGAAGAGTGGACGCCAGGTGTTGACCTCGGTTATGGTCAGGTCTGGCGCAGTGGACGGCTTTGGCAGCGTAAACGCAGGGCCTTTAACAATTGCGGAGCGTCCAAACGCGTTTCCGGCTTGAACGGTCCAGGTGTGCAGGCCGCCTTCCAGGAAAAGATCCTCATCTTCAAAGGAGAAAGTGCATTTGTGAGCGGTTCCAGTGGAGACCGGACAGGAAATATCACCGTCGATGTTGAGCGTGCGAGTCAGCCGCCCGCCGGGACCGGAGACAAACAAAGTAAAGAATTTCCATTGTTCGGGTTCCGGTGTTACACCGGGGTCATAGGTCCATTCCAGCAAAGGTTGTAAGGGTTGCAGCGGGCTGCTGGTGTTGGCAACATACGCGAGCCCGGTTGAGAGGAACGGCAGCGGCGGCGAAGAAAATGTTTCATCACCCGACACCACCGGCAGTGGAGAGCGGCCAAATTTTGCGGTGATATTCCAGACAAAATCGGTATTGGGCGGTAAATTTTTGCTGATGGCGCTTAAGTTGCATTGATGGTAGACCCCGGCTGACTCGTCTTCCAGGCTGCACGCAGATGTTTTAACAACTGTACGCAAGAACAATGTGCGTGTGAGGCCAGAAAGCCTGTAAATTGACAGCTCATAAAATTGCGGGAATAAACCACCCGGATAAGCCGGTCGGTATTCCCACGAAAAGCCCGGTCGGGCACTGGCCACAACACTGTCATCCAGCGGCGAAACCGGTGCAGCCTCCAGATTGGAAAAACCGCCAGTGGTGGCTGAAGGCGCGCGGGTGAAGACAGCGCTGCGCGTAAAGGGACCCGTGCCGACGGCGTTTCGGGTTTGCACTGCCCAGGTGATTTTTTCGCCGGCCAACAGATCAATTTCTTGCTCGCAAATACCATCTGCGCAGACCGTTGAGCGGTCCAACCACATGTTAAACTGAGCGGGGGAGCCGCGCAAGCTGCTGGAGACCTTGAGATAATACTCCTCTACATCTGCTTTATCGCGCCATTTCAGAGTTACCAGGTTATTGGTTGCATTCACAATCGCGGCGTTGATCGGTTCCATCAAAGTGGTTGCGCGCGGTAGAATCTCTCCGCGCAGCTCGCGACAGGGCTGCAGATACAATTCGGTCGAATCCAGAATACTGTCATCCAGGGTCAGGGATAGTTTGGCGGCTTCGGCCTTCAGGACGTAATAGAAATCCTGCAGATCGGCCGCGCTGGTCAACCGGATCATGGTGTTGTAGAAGAGCCGGCTGATATCCTGCGGGGTTTCTCCATCTTCCATCAGCCGCCGAGCGAGCAGGGTGATGACATTGCTGTTATCGTAATAATCTTCCGGCGTGTATGTGCAGTAATATTCATCCAGGGCGGTTGACTGAACCCCGCTGTCGGTGGCAATGTCGCGCAAGGGCCCGCCGGTGATAGTTTCACCAATCTGCCAGCTCCCGGCCGTGAACGGGTTGAAGGTGTCGCCAGCATTATCGTATTGATCTACAAAAACCGAAAATACATCGCCCAATCCCTCGGCGATGACAGCCGATTGGTCAAAATTGATCAATCTGGACGTTGACGCAATGATGCCGTGGGTGTATTCATGGGCGATGATATCGGCGGCCACGTACCCGGAGGCAAGATAAATTGAACCATTGGCCCACAGCGAACTCGGGATTGGATCAATTGAGTCGGGGGCATAATTGATGCGCACATTCAGGGCGCCATTGGCTCCGTTGATGCCGTTTCGCCCCAGCACTTCTTGAAAATACAAATAAGCTGAATCGAGATCGTTAATTGCCTTGATCGCTTCGGGGTCTAAGGACACGGGCGGTGGGGTTGTGGTGCCTTTGTAAAGCACGGTTGCGCAAATCCCGGTGTCAGCGCAATCGTAGATGGTGCGTACGGGCAGGGCATTGGCCGAAGCGCTGTATTGCAGCAGAACTTCGCCGGTGACAGCATCGAGGAGAACGGTTTCTTCCAGAGAACCCTGTTCTGCCGCCTGGGTTACAGTCACCATCCATACCAGGGCTTTGACCGGTGCAATTTGGTTGCTGATTAATTGAGAATCATAAACAACCTGAGCGGCCGCGGCGGCAATAAGGTGGTCAGCGGTCAATGAAAAATCGCTATATTTTTCGATCACCGCTCGAATGGCCAACTGGGTTGCATCATCACTCGAAAGGGCGCTGGTGAAGGAGGTCTCCTGCGCCGGGGTGGTTTCACCACTTGCAGAGCGGATGTTTCCAGAATGGTCAACATCCAACACCAGTTCGCCGCCCAGAACGGGATAGCCTTGCTGGGTTTGCTGGTATCGAATCAGTGAGCCGGTGAGTGTTTCAGCTGCGTTCAGTTGAACTAATTCGTTTTCAACATCTGAAAGGCCAAACAAACCGCCATACGTATTGAGAAAAGCGGAGGCCTCCACCCCGGTCGCTGAGGTTTGACCAGTGGATAAATCTGTTTCAGACGATGGATACCATATGAATTTTGCCAGACCCGTATCCGAATTTGTAATAATCTCGGGGTCTGGCGGAGCGGCCTGAGCAAAAGCAGGTGCAGGAAAGATCAATTGCCCTGCACATAACCCAACGGCCAATAGGAGAGATGTGAAACGCCCAGTTATGGTTTTGCTACGGTTCGTCATCGCTGTTCTCCTTCAATATAAAACTATAATGAAACAGAAGTCACGAATAGGTTTTAACATCCCCTGAAACTATTCGTTTACTAAATCGATTTTATTGAGTTTATTATACAACAAGGGAAAAAATGAAACCCCATTATGCAAGATTCTTGACAGTCTCTGATGCAGTATGGGGTAACAAAAATCTTAAAAAAGGATTACGAGTGAATGATTTTTGATTTTAGGGTCAGTGAGACTGCTTCGGTTCGACTGGCAACCCCAAGCTTGGATAAGATGCTGCTTACATGAAATTTTACCGTTCCAGTTGAAATCACCAGCCTGGCGGCGATTTCCTGGTTGCTCATTCCCTGCACCAGTAAATTTAAGACTTCGCGCTCGCGGGTGGTTAAGTCATCGCCGGGTTTTGCGGGCTGGTTGTTGGTTTGGATCAACACTCTGGCAGCCTCAGGTGAAAGAGCCGGTTTTCCCTGGGCGGCAGAGCGAATGGCGTTTGCCAGTTCTTCGGCGGCGATATCTTTTAGCAAATAGCCAATCGCGCCGGCCTGGAGTGCGTCGCGGATATACTGCTCTTCTTGAAAACTGGTCAGAGCGATCACTTGAATTTCGGGGTGTCGTTCGCGGATGACGCGGGTTGCTTTGATGCCGTCCATCACCGGCATAACCAGATCCATTAAGATCACATCGGGCTTAAAGGAAGGGCACAGCTCAATTGCTTTGGCGCCATTTGCTGCTTCTCCCACCAGTTTGAGTTCGGGGTAGGCAAGCAAAAAAGCGCTCAGTCCGCTGCGGACTATCGCATGATCGTCAACGATCATCACTCGAATCAAGCCGTCTTTGGAGTCCACGCTTTACCTCTGCCTGCATGTGTGTAAGGTTGGTGTCGCCTCCAATTGTACCCGAAATTAAATTATTTCGGATGAACTGTTTTTAGCATTTGGCTTTTAAGCGCAATTGAGACGGCTTCTGTGCGGCTGTTTACATTTAACTTGGATAAAATGCTGCTGACATGGAATTTTACAGTTGAGCGGCTGACGACCAATTTTTCGGATATATCGTCATTGCTTAATCCATCACACATCAGACTTAGAACTTCTCTTTCGCGAACGGTTAACGGCGCTTCAGGTTCATCAGAGCGTCGGGTCGATTGGATTAATACCTGCGCAGCTTCTGGCGCCAGGGTGGGGCGTCCGTTATAGGCGGCCCGAATTGCGGTTGCCAGTTCATCGGCAGTGATATCTTTTAATAAATATCCGATTGCACCAGCCTGCAAGGCTGATTGCACAAGTTCCCGTTCTTTGAACGATGTCAATGCGAGCACCTGAATATCGGGATGTTTTTCGCGGATGGCCTTTGTGGCGGCTGCACCATCCATATTCGGCATCACCAGATCCATCAGAACGATATCCGGGTGGAGACGGTCGCACATGATTACTGCCTGACGGCCATCATTTGCTTCACCGGCCAATTTTAAATCGCGAAATGCCAGCAGAAAAGCCCCCAGACCGCTGCGCACCATGGCATGATCATCCACTATTAATACTTTGATCGTTTCATTTGTTTCCATTGGCTTGCTCCTGCGACCAGACAGCGGTGACTTTTGTTCCGGCGTCTGGCTTGCTTTCGATTTGTATGGTTGCATTAATGTTTTCACATCTTTCGCGCATGATGCGCAAACCAAGATGCTCTGCACCAATAAAGGTGGTGGGGTCAAAGCCTACTCCGTCATCTACAATCGTCAAAGTGATGTTCCCTGCGCTGCTATCCAGCGCAATGATTACATTGGATGCTGCAGCGTGTTTGGCAATGTTGTTCAAGACTTCCTGTGTTATGCGATAAAAAACCAGTTTTACATCGGGGGGCAGGTTAAGATCACCTGATATTTTTACATCCACGGGGGTGCGTGTGCGCCCGGTAAATGCATTGGATAGATGACGCACCAGATCACGCAGATCGGCTTCTTCCAATGCAGATGGCCGTAATTCGAGGAGCAGTGAGCGCATTTCTGCCAGGGCGCCGCGGGTTAATTGTCGCAATTCTTCAAGCCGCCGCATGGCTTCATCCATATCATATTCCCATATGCGGGGTAGAACATCTGCGATTAAGCTGGACGAAAACAGGGTCTGGGTAACCGCATCGTGCAAATCACGGGCGAGGCGGTTTCGCTCTGTAATGACGGCTGTTTCTTCGGCCTGCGCCCTTAGGCGTGAATTTTCCATTGCCAGGGCCACCTGATCTGCGAGTGTCTTTGCCAGGCGGGTATATTCATCTGAGAAATCCCGCTGACGGGTATACATAAAGCGCATGGAGCCGAACAAACTGCCCTTGACAATGATGGGCGCGACCAGATTGGTGGGATAATAGCTTTCCACCCTTCTAAGAATTTGCTCCTGTTGATTTGTCGGCGGCGGGGTGATTTTGCGCAATCCGGGCTCGGTTGATTTTTCGAGAACCAGTTCTCCGTGGCTTAAACGGCTTCCCAGGCTTGCGGGTCCCGTATCGGGTTTCATGGGATAGTAGAAATCATCCAGCATGACATCAGGGACGCCGCTGTGGGCCACGGTGTGGATGTAGCCATTCTTGTCGGCTGAACGAATCATGCAGGCGTCAGCTTCCATGATTGCGCGCGATTGCGTCACAATAAAGGTCAACACATTTTCAATTGTCTCGTTCGAATTAAGCATGGCAAGAATACCATGCAAACCTTCTGCGGCTTTTCTTCTTCGTTCCAGTTCGTGTGTGCGTTCTTCAACCCGGTTTTCTAGGGTTTGATAGGCTTCTTGTAAGGCTTCGCGGGAACGTTTTTGCTCAAGCGCAACACCAACCAGATGCGCGCCCATCTCAATGATGCGCAGTTCATATTCGTTGGGCTTGCGCGGAAAGCGGTAATACATTGCAAATGTGCCAATAACTTTGCCGTTGACAGAAATTACGGGCTCAGACCAGCAGGCACGTAGATGATAATGCTGCGCCAGAGAGCGCAGCCCATCCCAGCGCGGATCCGTATCAATGTCTTCCACAATTACTCTGCGCCGGGTGAAACACGCGGTTCCACAGGAACCCACCAGCGGCCCTATTTTTAAACCTTCAATTGAATCGGTATATTCTTTGGGCAGCCGACCCGCGGCGCCTATATGGAGTGTTTCACCGTCTTCGTCCAGGAGCAGGATTAAGCCCAGCATTTCGCCGAATTGATCTTCGACGATATGAATTAAAGCCGAGAGGGTCTCGTTGATATCCCAGCCGGCGGCCAGCAGCTCGAGAATTTGGCGCTGCCCGGCCTGGATGGACTGGGCACGTTTGTCTTCCAGTGCGTTGACGATGATCTCGCTGGCAATTTTCAAAACGGAGATCGTTTCGTCTGACCAGGTTTTGGCAGTGCGAACAGAATCAAAGCCAAGGAAGCCGATGACATCACCGGAATGCATCATGGGCACCACCAGCAGGCTTTTGATATCCTGGCGCAAAAATTCGCGCTTTTCGAGCTCTGCGTGCTGGGGCAGATCCTGGATGGACGGTATATGAAATTCCTTTCCGGCGCGGAGTATGGAATTGGACCATGCGAAAGAATCCAGGGGGATTTTTTGAAGATTGGGTAACTCGGGCTGAATACCCTCGCGACACCACTCATATTTGCAGCTCATCATCTCATTTTCGGCTTCGTATAGAAACACGTAGCTGCGGTCAATGCCGGAAAATTCGCCAATTTTTTGCAGGGCGGTTAATATTCCTGCATCAACTTTCTCGCTGGGTAAATTGATGAATTCTGTTGAAAGGGTGATGAGGAGATTTCGAAAAGCCTCCAGATCTTTGGTTAACATTTCGGCATGTTTTTGTTGGGTAACATCCACCAAAATGCCGTTGTAATATTCGATTGCTCCGGCAGGATCAATCACCGGGTTCGCAATTACCTGGATCCAGATATAGGCATTCTTTTTTGGATGAAAAAGGCGGAAGGTATGGGTGAACTCTGAGCGCGATTCAAAACAGCTCTGGGTTAAACGTCTTATTTCAGCGCGGTCTTCAGGGTGAACGTTTTCAACCCAGTTTGCAAGCGCATCGGTTGGTTTGGCGCCGGTTAATGGCACAATTGACGGGGTGATCATAACCAGTTTCGGCACCCCCTGAAGGCCTTGTTCCGGGTCGGGCTGCACCCGAAAAAGCGCAAATGTTTGCGCGCTTTGCAAAAATGCGTGTAAGTTCTGATTGTTTTCCTGTAGTGCCAATTCTGCTGTAATGCGCTCGGTTGCATCCGTAACCACCTGCAAGACGCCAATCGCCTGCGCCCCATTGTAAATTGGCGAGATCATGCAGTCCCAGTATCCAAAGTCAGTTTTGCAGGCGACCTTTAATCCCTTAATCTGTTGTGTTTCACCCCCCAGTGCTCTATTAAAGTAACCTTTTAAGCGGTTGGTTTCTTCAAAGAAGACATCTTCAAAATCGGCGCCAATTTGCAACGCTTCGCGACAGCCGGCCAGATAGCGGTTTGCCAACTGGTGCCAGGTTTCGTTGAAGCGGACTAATTTCAGCTCATTGTCAAATACCGCGACCCCCATATGCACGTTGTGAAAAAGCAGGTCGGTTAAGTTTGAGTTTTTTAATGAGGATTGGTGACTCATTTGCTGTTGCGGGGAATTGAAGTGATCCAAATTTATCCCTGTGAGGTGACGCCAATGCAGTTGATTAAAATAATTTATCCGGTTATGAGCAAGTTTTCCAGTTGCTTTGGATAGAATCCTGCCCATTCATTATGGACAGGATATGACCTGGTCATTTGGATAGGAAATTTTTTATTCCAAGGTTCAGTTGCAGTCATTTCTGGTGCAGGGTGTAAGAGCGGCGCTGTTGGGGGAGAATAAACCGGAAGAAATTTGACGGTGGAGACGGTATGCGCATTTTAATCGCAGATGATCAGATTGAAGTTCGATCGGCGCTTCATTTGATTTTGGAACGAACACAACCGCAGTGGCGGATTGATGAGGTGGAAAAGCTGTCTGAAATTGTTTATCGGTTGCAAATTTTACCGCCGGATATTTTGCTGGTCGACTGGGAATTGCCGGGGTTAAATTCTGCAGACCCTTATACGGCAAATATCCCGGCCGTTATTTTTGCAATGTTTCGGCGGCTATGCCCTGGGCTGCACATTATTGGGTTAAGTGCTTACCCAGACAAGCATGCGGGTGTGATTTCTGCCGGAGCAAATTCATTTGTTTCGAAGAGTGATCCACCTGAGTGTTTGTTCCAAGCTATTTTAGACTGCGCAAGTTTTGGATGAACTTAGAAATTCGATCCGCATGGACTGTCCAAAAGAACACTGACAGTCCATGCGTTTTTTTATCGATTTGTAGAAATTTAGTGCGGTTTGTTTGCCAGAATGGTTTCAATTTTTTCCAAAACGTCACCGGTGAGCTGCCTGGTAATATCCAGCGCTTTCATGTTTTCTGTCACCTGTTCTGGTCGTGATGCGCCAGTGATAACGGTTGAAACATTGGGGTTTTTTAAACACCATGCAAGCGCCAGTTGGGCAACGCTGCAACCCAGTTCTCCCGCAAGCAGCTGAAGCTTTTTTACCTTCTCAATTTTCTCAGGTACGATGCTGTTTTTGATCAACCACTGGTAATCTTTTAGCGCAAGCCGGCTGCCATCGGGGATGCCGTTGTTGTATTTTCCGGTTAATAAACCGGATGCCAGAGGGCTCCAAATGGTGGTGCCATAGCCAAGGTCGCGGAAGAGAGGGGCGTATTCAACCTCAAATCGTTCCCGGTGAAGCATGTTGTACTGGGGCTGTTCCATCACCGGCGGGGTTAAGTTGTATTGGCGGGCCAGACCATCGGCGCGCATGATGTCTGCCGCTGACCATTCAGAAGTTCCCCAGTAGAAGACCTTGCCCTGTTTAATCAGGGTGTCAATGGCGCGCACTGTTTCCTCAATGGGGGTGTTGGGGTCTGGCCGGTGACAGAAAACCAGATCGACATAATCCAGTTGCAGCCTTTTTAAGGCATTGTTAAACCCTTCGATGATGTGCTTGTGTGAAAGCCCGGTGTCATTGGGGCCATCACCACCCCAGAAAATTTTTGTGGAGACCACATAACTTTCACGACGCCAGCCAAGCCGTTTGAGGACGTTTCCCATCACAATTTCAGCATTGCCACTGGCATACACTTCGGCGTTATCAAAAAAATTGACCCCTGCCTCATAAGCGGCAATCATACATTTTTCCGCCAGATCTTCACCCACCTGTCCGCCATAGGTTACCCATGCGCCCAGGGATAGTGCGCTCAGTTTGATGCCTGCTCTGCCTAATCGGTTGTAGATCATCGTGTGTACTCCTGTTTGTGATTTGGTTTTCCGGCCATTCGGCCGGCTAAAATGCCGCTCGTAAAAGCCCAGTGAAGATTGTACCCGCCACAGGGACCGGTTATATCCACAATTTCACCGGCAAAAAATAACCGGGGGTTCTTACGTGACTTCATTGTCTTTAGATCGATTTCTTCCAGCGGGATGCCCCCGGTGGAAACCTGCGAATATTCAAACCCGCGCACACCGGTAACTTGAACAGTGAAGCGCATAATTGTGTTTAACAG